>CAYVDV010000390.1:0-5263 GCA_964450465.1 uncultured Saprospiraceae bacterium | reverse complement strand
ACTGGATTTTATCTTGGGAAAGCTTCATTTAGCAGCCAATTCAGCAATCCGGCATACCATGGTAAAATGGATAATTTCAGGGTTTACAACCGGGCTCTGGATGCAAATGAAGTGAAAAAAATATATGATGAGAAGGAATAGTCTGTGTTTTTTAAAAACAGCGGTATGCTGTTTTGTACTCCTGTTATTAAGTGTACACCTGATCGCTCAGCCCAAGCGATTTTCAGTTGCCACTTTTGGGGGAGTCAGTGTTAACTCTATAGCGACTTATCAATCAATAGGTATTACCTCTGATTATGGCGGAAAGTATTACGGTGGCCTGAAGCTTGGATTTGATTTCATTTCCCGAAATAAAATCAAAATAGGGCTTGATTTAGGCGCGATTTACCGGGATTACGGTTTTCGGGAGAATAGTTCTACCATCCCCTACTGGAATGGCTCTGCAGGTCTTCATTTTCGCAGGAGGGTTTTGGGCAGATTGGGCATACTGATCTATGGAGCCGGAGAATACGGAAGGCTTTGGGAGCGCAGATATCAATATCTGGACACCGTAAACGGAAATAAGACATACAATGTTTTTCTTCACCGAAATGATGCATTGGCACTTACCTATGGGGGAGGTATATCCTTTCGCATGAAGAAGGCCGGTATAGATCTGGCAAGTGAAAAATGTATTCAGGTTGATACCTATGACGGCCAATATGGAAGAACCATTGGCGGGCGCTTCCTGTTCCTATCCCTTAATTTCTATATTTAAATATTTTATATTATGAAATATCTGTTTTTGGCAACTCTCGTATTTGCATTTTTCAATATTCGGGAATCGAAATTCGGTACTATAAACGCGCTGGAAAAGACTTCCACTTTAAATATCGAACGGACCGCCACCATCCCCCTCTACGCCCTTCGTTGGGATGGCAAAAACGCCCGTCTCAGCAGCAAGGGCAAAAAGAAGCTGGAAGACCTGCGCAAAAAGATCAAAAACAACAAGGAGATTAAAAAGTACATGACCAACCTGGATTTCGAATACCGTTGCTCCAAAGTGACGGCCATGGTGGATCCCTGCAAAAACGGACGGGCCGGCGATACCCGCTGGTACTGGCGGGAAGGCAAAGATGTCTGCAACCTGCCCAACTACTGCCCGAATGTTCCCGGGTTATAATAACCAAAGGATAATATCCAAACGATATATAAAATGGCCATCACCCTCGATCTCACCACCAAACCCCGCCTGGCGGAGCTCCGCAAAGGTCTTGCCGGCGCGCTTCCCCAGTACAAGATCAAAGTGCCGCTTTTAAATTCCAACGCAACCATGGTGCACAAAGGCGCCGCAATGGTATTAGTCTCCTATACCAGCCGGGGATTCAAAATTGCGGGTGGGGTTAACACGTCCAACTTTGGCGTGGCACTTGGTGCAGGCATCGGCGTGCTATTTGGCATTATTGGCGCGTTCATCTTTCTTGGTATTGTCTATATGCTTAACCAGGAAAATTTCCAACGCATGGAACAGGAGGTAGCGGATGCTATCCGTGGCATGCAACCGGAAGAAAATAAGGCATAGTATGCCCAATCGACAAAATAGGTGAACAAGTGACGCCCCGGCTGCTTATCCCGGCCGGGGCATTTTATTTCCCGCCTCCCGCACAGCCTTTCCCTCCCCCGCCGCGTTTTCCGTTCTGTGCCCTACTTTTGCGGCAGCTAACATGAAACGATACGCATTTGCCCTGGGGGTGCTCGCACTCGCCGCCTGCGCCCGCCCGGTGGCTCCGCAAGGCGGGCCAAAAGACACCACGCCCCCTGCGGTGGTGCCTGAAAAGAGCACGCCCAATATGACGACCCGCTTTGCGGAACGGGAGTTTCACCTGAGCTTCGACGAGTGGGTAACGCTGCAGGACGTGGGTGCTCAGGTGCTCGTGTCGCCGCCGCTGGCCAAACGCCCGGAAGTGACCTTGAAAGGGCATACGGTTACCTTCAAATTTGACAAAGACGAAGTGCTGCGGCCGAATACCACCTACACCATCAATTTCGGCACATCGGTCAAAGATCTGCACGAGGGCAACCCGGCCCAGGATCTCCGCTTTGTGTTCTCCACCGGCGACGTGATCGACAGCCTGTCGGTGGCAGGCCCGGTGGTGGATGCCTTCAGCGGCGAGCCCCTGGAGAATATCGCAGTCATGCTGTACGATGCCGAACTGGCCGACAGCGCGGTGCGCAAAGAACGCCCCTACTACCTGGCCCGTACCGACAAGGCCGGACAGTTTTCCATCGCCAATGTGCGCGCCGGAGCCTTCCGCTGCGTGGCCATCGACGATGCCAACCAAAACCTGAAATGGGATGGCGAGGCGGAGCGGATCGGTTTTCCCGATTCGCTGTTGGCAGTGACCGACAGCCTGAGCGTACTGCCGGCCATCCGGCTCTTCCGCCTGGCCCCAACGCCGCGCCTGCTTGCGCCAAATGCGAACCAATACGGCCTGATCAAACTGGGCTACAGCGCGCTGCCCGACAGCCTGCCGCTACAGCCCAGCCTGCCAGACCTGCGCTGGATCAGCGAACGCGATCAGGATACCCTGCTCCTCTGGTACGAACGCCCCGACTCGGTCGCCTGGGAGCTGATCGCCGGGCCGGATACGGTGCCGGTGCGGGCATTATCGCGGGCCGGTTTTTTAGCAGACAATCAGGTCGGGTTTGCCGACGAGCGCGTGGCCGCTCCCTCCAAAAGCCTGAAGCGCCAGACGGCAGCCCCGCCACCCGCAGCGGGCCCCCGCCCCCCGCAGGTCGTCAATATCCGGCCTGCGAAGCCGGTGACCCTGCGCTTCCGTACCCCGGTCAGCCGGATCGATACGTCGAAGTGCCTGCTCGTTAGGGCCGATTCGCTGGAAATCCGTGATTTTACGCTGCTGCCGGACGCTGCCAGCCCCCGCGCCTTGCGGCTGGACATTCCCTGGCTGGAAGGGCAGCGCTATACGCTTACCCTGCTGCCGGATGCCGTGGTGGACTTTTATGGCGTAGCCAACAGCGATACGCTCCGCCGCATCTTTGTCGTGCCGGAAGAAAAACAGTTGGGGAGCCTCAACCTGAGCATCGAGGGATTGACGGACAGCATGGCCTACATCCTGCGTTTGATGAACGGAAATACCGTGGAAGAAGAACGCCTGTTTACAGCGCTTGCGCCGGAAACAACGTTCCTTTTACCCCAACTGCAGCCGGCAACCTATGCCGTTCAGCTCATCGAAGACCGCAATGCCAACGGGCGCTGGGATCCCGGCGATTATTTTGCCAACCGGCAACCGGAACGGGTTTTTATCAAAAAACTGGATGCGCTGCGCGCAAACTGGGAACTAAAGGCCGTGCTTGACCTCGCCAAGCGGAACTAGTGCCGCGTCCGGTCAATAACACCGGAATCTTTGGAGTGGTTTGCCGCCACGCTTCGTTGGCAAAACCCTCCTTTATTCCCGATAAAATCGGCTTTTACCGCCTTGCCTGACGACAAACCGCCCTCAAATATTCCTGTGCTATTGACCAGACGCGGCACTAGCTTATTGCAACTCCATAATTTTGGCAAATACTTCCAGCTCGTCGCCGGGGCGGAAGCCTTTGTGGTGGTAGGCCAGTTTGCCTTCCTTGTCGAATATAAATATCTGGGGCAGCCCGTTGAGCCCGCCGTACGGCATAACAGACCGGAACAGCCGGTCGCGGTCCCAATAGACCTCGAAAGGGAAGTTTTTTTCCCGAACGATCGGTGCGATCTGCCGGAAGCGCTGGGGAAAGTCGATCGAAATGGCGACCAAGCGGAAGTTGGCCTTTTTTTGCCATTCCTCATAATTGGCCGTATAGGTGGCCAGCTCGCGGTGGCAGGGCATGCAGGTGGTAAGCCAGAAAGCGATGATCGTTGGCTTTTTGCCCTTTTTAGGAATGGCCAGCACCTCGGCGGAATTCATTTCTTTCGTGCTGTCGATGTCGAGCAGCGGGATATTGTAGGGGAAAATCGAGTCCAGCGCTTGTGCCGGTTTATTGATCACATAGATATTCTGCTGAGCAAAGGCGGACCCGGCCATCAGGGCGAATGCGGCAAAAAGCAGGCGATTTTTCATTTCAAATGTTAAATTTTATGCAAAGTAACGGTAATAGAGGGTTTTGGGCCGCCGGCAATGTGACGTGGAAAAAAGTTTAACGTCTCATTAACGGTTTAAAAGAAAAACGCGACGCGTATCGATGGTTTTTCGTCTCTTTGTGGGTGAAAGCCAAGCGCGTTATTTTTATCTGTTAAACCAAGTACCCGAATCTTGACCGAGGTTAAGACAACGTCGAATGCCGGGCCTAAGCCTTCCGACAACGAGCTCATTGCCTTGTACCGGAAAGAGCAAAACCCGGATTACTTTTCCACATTGTACCGTCGGTACGCGGGTAAGGTATTTGCCAAATGTATATCCATGCTGAGCGACGAGGCGCTGGCCCGCGATGCTGTGCAGGATATCTTTATCAAGGTATTCCTGAACCTGTCGCGTTTCAACGAGCAATCGTCGTTTTCCACATGGCTGTATTCGATCACGTACAATTTTTGTATCGACATGATCCGGCGAAAGAAGAAGATCCCCGTACTGCTGTCTGATGATGTCGGCCGGCTGGGGGATGAACCGGAGGTCGATGTTCCGGACAGTGTGCTGCTGGAGATGAAACAGGAACGCCTGGAGAAAGTGCTTGCACAGATGCCTGAGGGAGACCGGATCATCCTGTTGATGAAATACATGGACGATATGTCCATCAGGGATATTGCCGAATTTTTTCAAAAAACGGAGAGTGCGATCAAAATGCAGATCATGCGGGCGAAACAAAAGGCCCAGGCGATCTATGATGAGTTATTTGCCACCGACCCAATCGGAGGATAAACCGATCTATAATAATGATAATCCGTATGGAAGAACGGAACAACAGTTTTAAACAGTTAGAGGCAAAGTGGGAGGCCGGGCTTCCCGCCGAGCTGGAGCGGCATGTGTCGAGCCAGACCCACAACTTTGCCATGTTCGGAAGGGTAGTGGAGGTCTTTGTGCCCAATGCGCTGGAGGCTGTCGTACACCTGATCGGTGGCGATGCCGGTGCGGAGGGTCCGGAAGCCAATCCCTTCCCGGGCCGGCGCTCAGCGCCCGAAGCCTGGCCGGACTGGCGTACGCCCCCCGGTCGCTAAGAGCGTGTTTAAATTTCGGTGCCGGGGCGAAAGCGAGCAAATTTTATTTCAGGCAAGGCGAAATTTGCAGGCATAGCCGGG
>CAYVDV010000389.1:0-5268 GCA_964450465.1 uncultured Saprospiraceae bacterium | reverse complement strand
CAATCGGGGAGAAGGACAAAACGATTGAAGAAAAAGACAAGGCAATCGGGGAAAAAGACAAAACGATTGAGGCAAAAGACAAGGCAATAGGAGAAAAACAACATCTATTAGAAACCGCCATTCTGGAACTACATGCTACAGGGGTGGATATCGAAACACTTGCCCGGGTATTCCATCTAAATTTGGAAGACCTTACGGCAATACTGAACCGAAGGGATCATTAGAGTACGCCGGCAGATAGTTTTGTAAATGGAACAGGCTGCCTCATTTAAGTCACTACACGCCAATCCGCCGGTCCCGCGCCAGCGTCCACCATTCCCCAGTCATCGCGCCAGCTTCTGCGGTCAGGACGCGTTCATACAATGCCACGGTCGGACAGATGTGGTATGGAATGCCGTACAGCAGGTCACCCACCCGGTAGTCGCCGGCTTCGTCGGTTTCCAGCACGAGGTGTTCTTCGCTTTGGCCGACAGGCTTAAAGGTCTGTTCCTGCGGAAAATAAACCCGTCTGTCCAGCGGGTTTTCGGCAGCCACGGATTTGTGCCCCAGGTCAGTAGTGAGCAGGTTTTCAGCGGGTTTGGAAATAATGCGCGTGAGCAGCACAGCGGCAGGCAGGAACGCTTGTTCCGGGCACAGGTCTGCATAGCCTTTGTCCCAATACACAAAAGTGCCCGGACTGCACTCAATGCCCGGCCGCCGGCAATGCACAGAAAAGGTAGGTGAGCCGCCCGCCACGATCACCGGTTCGGGAAGACCAGCCTCGCGGATCGCGTCGAGCAGTTTTTCCACCCGTTCAAAGGCGGTATCGCAGGCAGCTTTTTTCGCGGCAAAATCGGCGTTGCGGATATGCCCGTCGTAGGCATGCAAGCCGCGAACTTCGATGCCGCCGGCTCCCTGCGCTCTTTCTGTGCAAAAAGCATAAAGTTCCAGTGCACCCTGTTCGGGGGCAATGCCGGTACGGTGCATCCCGATATCGATATCAAGATATACCGGAACCCGTACACCCGCAGTGCGAAAAACCGCGTCCTGCCCACTGGCAGTTTCGATATTATCGGTCAGGCAGGCGTACTGTGTATTGGGATAAGCTTTGATCAGCGCCGCCAGCCGCTCCAGTTTGGGGCCTGTGGGCTGATATGCCAGCAGCACATCCGGTGCGCCGCACAGTCCCAGCATCTCCGCCTCGGCGATGGTGGCGCACTTGAATTTCCGGATACCCGCTTCCAGCATCAGGCGAACCACATCCGGCGACTTGCTCGTTTTGATGTGCGGCCGCAAACGCTGCACATCGCCGGCCATGGCGATCGCAGTCTGTATATTCTGCCGGACGATCTCGGGAAAAACGATCAGGGCCGGCGAGTCGATGTTTCCGGGGTTGTCGATGTGAAACCATTCGGTACTCATGCGATTTCAAAGATTGCTTCGATCTCCACAGCGACATTGTTGGGCAGGGAACCCATGCCCACGGCGCTGCGCGTGCCAACGCCGGCATCGTCGCCCCAGAGCTGCCGGAAGAGCTCGGAGCAGCCGTTGATGATGACCGGATGGTTTTTGAAGTCCGGTGTGCTGTTCACCATGCCGAGGATCTTGACTACGCGCCGGATACGGTCGAGGTTGCCCAGCTCAACCTTCATACTGCTGAGCATAGCCAACCCGCACTGCCGGGCCGCGTAGATACCGGTTTCTTCCGGGCAATCATCGCCCAGCTTGCCGGTGATATAGCTGGCATCGTGATTTACGGAGATATGCCCCGACAAAAAGAGCAGCTGACCTACCTGCAGGCAGCGCTTGTAAATGCCTTTGGAGACCGGGAGTTGGGGCAGTTCATAGCCCAGCTCCTGTAGTCTGCGTTCGACGTTTGAATACATGGCTTACAAAAGTTCAATGATTTTCTTCAGATCAACATTCCCGCCCGAAAGCAGCAGACCGGTTTTGGTGCCCCGGAAAATATCCTTGTTGCCAAGCACAGCGGCCAGCGTGATCGCACTGGAGGGCTCGACGATAATTTTCATGCGCTCCCAGATCAGTTTGAGCGCAGCGGCGATCTCGTGTTCCTCTACGCGGAGGATGGCGTGTACGTATTGCTGTATGACGGGGAAATTGATATCGCCCAGGTTGGTGCGCAGCCCGTCGGCGATGGTAGTCGCGCCGGGTGGGTTTCGTTCAATTTTGCCGCTGCGCAACGAACGGTAAGCATCGTCCATAGCGGCGGGTTCGGCGCCGTACACCTGGATCCTGTTGCCAAAATAATGTGCGGCCAGCGCACAGCCGGCAATCAGCCCGCCGCCGCCGACGGGCACCACGATATTATCCAGATCCGGATAATCCTGAATGAGTTCCAGCCCGGAAGTACCCTGACCGAGAATGACGAGTGCGTCGTTGGAAGGGTGTATAAAGGTAGCGCCTGTATCAGCCTGCAGACGGGCAGCCAGCGCCTCGCGAGCCTCCGGGGTTGATTCGCTCTCGACAATAATGCCCCCATATCCACGCACAGCGTCTTTTTTGACCGCCGGAGCGTTTTCCGGCATTACGATCGTGGCTTGCACGCCAGCGCTGCTGCCAGCCAGCGCCAGCGCCTGGGCAAAATTACCGGAGCTGTGCGTAAGCACGCCACGCTGTTTTTGTGCATCCGTCAGGCGCAAAACGGCACTGTTGGCGCCCCGGATCTTGAAGGCGCCCATGCGCTGGAGGTTCTCACATTTGAAAAACAGGGATGCTTCCGCCATGGCGTCGATCAGCCGGGAGGTGAATACGGGAGTGCGGTGGATATGTGGCGCGATCAGGTTCTGGGTTTCCTGAAGAGTAGCGGCAGTGAAGAGTGGGTGCATGATGTTGTGGGTTGAAATGGCCCGAAAAGGTATTGCATTCCGGCGGTTTCCGGAAAACAATCGCAAAAAGAACGCAAAATGGGCTTTGCCATGAAATCGCAAACAGCACATTTGATTTCCCCTGGCAAAGTGTTTTGCCCTCATGTTAAATTAAAAAAAATGTGATATAAGACTCCCCGCCATTTGACTTGCTTGCCCGGGCGTTCTATTTTTGCTCAAAAAGGCGATGTCGCTTCAAACAAATCCGCAACTCGAACTCGCTTTCGACTACGTCAGCGCTACGGATAAAAATATCTTTCTGACGGGTAAAGCAGGGACCGGCAAAACCACGTTTTTGCAGCGGATCAGGGGCGAAGTGGTCAAACGGCATGCCGTAGTGGCGCCTACCGGCGTCGCAGCCATCAATGCCGGCGGAATGACCATCCACTCCTTTTTCCAGTTGCCCTTCGGGCCGTTTTTGCCCGGTAACAGCCGCGACCCGGCCCGGCAGCGCAAGTTTTCCCGTGAAAAGATCCGTCTGATCCAAAGCCTGGACCTGCTTATCATTGATGAGATCAGCATGGTCCGCGCCGACCTGCTCGACGGTATCGACGAGGTGCTGCGGCGCTACAAAGACCACTACAAACCTTTCGGCGGTGTGCAACTGCTTATGATCGGCGATCTGCACCAACTCCCGCCGGTCGTCAAGGACGAAGAGTGGCAGTTGTTGCGCGAATATTATTCCACGCCATATTTTTTCAGCAGCCGTGCCCTGCAGCAAACAGACCCGGTCGCCATCGAACTGAAACATATCTTCCGGCAATCGGACGATACCTTTATCGCCCTTCTCAACAAGGTGCGCAACAACCAGATTGACGACGAGGTGCTGACCACGCTCAACAGTCGCTACATACCCAATTTCCAGCCCGAAGAAGACCAGGCATACATCACGCTTACTGCACACAACGCTTCGGCCCAGGCAATCAATACGCAAAAACTGAGCGAGATCGCAAAACCTTCCCGCACGTTCCGGGCCGCGATCACAGGCGATTTCCCAACCCATGCCTACCCCACCGACGAGCTGCTCGAGTTCAAACAGGGGGCGCAGGTCATGTTTATCAAAAACGACCTCTCGCGCGAAAAACGCTACTACAATGGCAAGATCGGCCGGGTTACCCGGATTGAGGGAGAAACGATCTATGTCCGTTGCCCCGACGAAGAGGAGGAAATACCGGTCGGGTCCGTCCTGTGGGACAATGTGCGCTATGCCCTGAACGAACAGACCAAAGAGGTGGTGGAAGAGATTGTCGGCACCTTTACCCAATATCCGCTCAAACTCGCCTGGGCAATCACGATCCACAAAAGTCAGGGCCTTACTTTCGAACGCGCCATCATCGATGCACAGGCCGCCTTCGCACACGGTCAGGTGTATGTGGCCCTGAGTCGCTGCAAAAGCTTCGAAGGCATCGTATTGCGCTCCAAAATTGCGCATTCCAGCGTACGGACAGACTCTACCGTGCAGCACTACACCGAGGAGGCCGACAAAAACCCGCCGGATGAAACGCAACTGCTGCAGGCCAAACGGGCCTTCCAGCAGGCGCAGATCCTGGAATTATTCGGATTTGCGGCACTGGAAAAACGCCTGGGACAGACACGGCGGATTCTGCTCGAAAACGAGTCCTCGCTCCAGCCGCAAGCCTACCAACAATTCCAGGTACTGCATGGTGAAACGGAAAGCCAGATTTTGCCGGTTGCGGAAAAATTCCGGTACCAGCTTCGGGGTTATTTTCAGGACCCGGGGCTACCCGAGGAGCACGCGGAATTGCAGGACCGCATCCGGAAAGCCAGCGCCTGGTTTGCCGAAAAACTGGGCAACGATTTACTGCCGGTTGCAAAAAAGATCCCCGTTATCACTGACAATAAAGCCGTGCGCAAGACAGCAGTGGAATCGCTGGCCAATCTGCAGCAAGAGATTTTTGTCAAGCATGCCTGCTTCACAGCCTGCCAGCAGGCCTTTTCCACGCTCACTTATCTGCGGGCAAAAACCAATGCGGCACTCGACTTCCAGGCAGTGCAGCACACCGTTAAAACCACTGCCGGCCCTGCCGATATTTTTCGCGACTCTCCGCATCCCGAGCTGCTCGGACGGTTGCTGCAGTGGCGCGCCGAATTTGCAGAAATGCAGAATATTGAACTATTCGAAGTGCTGCTCACCAAAACGCTGGTCGAAGTGGCGCGGGCACTGCCGCTCGATCTGGTGGAATTGCGCAAGATAAAAGGTATCGGCAAAGGGAAAAGCAAGCAATTTGGCGCCGAGATCGTGACTCTCGTACACGCCTACTGCGTCGATAAGGGGCTGACGACAGCCCCGCTTGTTCTGATGGATCCCCTGCCCAAACCCGATACCAAGGCGCTTAGTCTGGAGTTGTTTAAAGCCGGTAAAAGCATCGATGAGATTGCTGTC
>CAYVDV010000388.1:0-5275 GCA_964450465.1 uncultured Saprospiraceae bacterium | reverse complement strand
TGGAGACTTGCGACGCACTCGCGGCGCGGCGCGTGCCCTGGATCACGTGCCCGAGCCGTAAGTCGCCGGAGGTTGTGCCGGTGTAATCCTGAAACGTGGTTACCCACGTGTCGCTCGTTTCCGCGACGGCATCGCCATCCGAAGATGACACGATTTTTGTCAGATTGTCCGATTCGAGATCGTTGTAGATCTGAATCGTCACCGTTTCCGTCGCACCGCCGTTGTTGGTGATGATGTTCATCCAGCGGCAAAATGCATCGTCGCCCGGAACATAGACCTTGCGCTTAACGGAGAGATTGCCGAAGGTGTCTGGATTCAAGACCACTTGTCGCCCGCCGCATTCGGTGGTGGCCACGCCGTTGCCAGGCGGCAGGATTTGCGGGGTGGCGGACAAGGTGGCCTGGATCGGCGAGCCGATCAGCAGCGTCCCTTGGCCGGTGGCGCCCGGGATGGGGGTGCCATCGGTTTCGGTGACCGCGACCTCGATGGAGTACGCGCCACGGGCGAAGCCGGCGGTGTTCAGGGTGCCGAGCGGGACGGTGTCCAGCGAGGACAGCACGGTGAGGGTGACGGGTTGCGGGCTGGACTGGAAGGCGACCGCGTTCTGGGGGTCGCGCACGGTGTAGGTGATCCGGGCGTTGCGGTTTTGGTTGACGGCGTTGAGCAGCCGGGCCGAGATCGCGACTTGGCCGCCCGGTTCGGTGTAGGCGGGATCGGCCAGCACCGAGACGACGCCGACCAGCTCTTGCCGGGTGGTGAAGGAGCCGTAGGCGGTGCGGCTGCGCTGGGGTGCGCCGGCGACGCTGGCGACGATGCCGAACTGGAAGGCGCTGAGCTGGCTGGCGGGTTGGGTGAGGGTGACGGAGATCTGGTCGGGGACGACGTTGGTGCCGCCGACGCCGGGGGCGGTCAGGTAGCCAGCGGGCAGGGTGATGGAGGTCTGGTTCAACTGGGCGGTGACGCCAGCCGGGACGCCGGTCAGGCTGAGGTTGTAGGTGGTGGCTTGGTCGCCGGTGTTTTTGAGGTAGAGCCCGAAGCGGGTGGGGGTGTTGGGCAGGGCGACGGCGCTGTTGGGCTGGAGCGCCAGCTCGAACGGCAGGGCTTCGGCGTTGGATTGCAGGGTGGTGGTCAGCCCGCCGAGGGTGGCGCCAATGCTGGTCAGGGCGGTCTGAATCCGGGCCGGGTCGCCGCTGGCGATGGCGTCGCGGGCGGCGGTGAGGTCGGCGATGAAGGCCGCCAGCGCGGGGACGTTCAATTGCCCGATCAGGCTGTCGAGCAGGCCGATGACGCGGCCGCGGGCGGTTTCGCTGGTGGGGTCTTGCGCCAGGGTGGTGAGGGCTTGGCCCAGAGCTTCCAGGGTGGCGCCCAGGTTTGGCCGCCCGATCTCGGTGGCGGCGCTCGCGGCGTTGAAGGCGGTGAGGGCGCTCGGCGCGGCGATGTGGACCGTCAGGGAAAGTTCGGTCTGCGATTGTCCGTTAGCGCCGAATTCGGCGATCAGCTTGACGAGATGCTCGCTGTTGAGCGCCAGCCCTTGGCTGCTGAGGTTCAGATTCAGGGTGGTGGGTTGGCCCGGCGCGAGGCTCAGCGAGGAGGGAATGCCGCTGGCCGCGAGGCCGCTGGGCAGTTCCAGGCGTAGGCTGGGCGTTTGAGCCGTGTTGCCGACGTTGGTAAGAGTGACAGCAACTTGACCACTACCGCTCGGCGTAAGATAGAGTGTAGGAATCTCGGATTGTAGGTTCAGGGCCGAGACTTCGGGCATGACGAAAGTCACGTTTTCGGTCAAAGTCGCGGCAGGATTATCAGCTCGTGCCGCAGTTACGGAGAAGGTAATAGAAGTGCCTGGATCCGGTATGGGCGTTCCCTCCTGAGGTTGCAGGAAAATGCTTATTTCGGCAGTAGTATCGGCGGGGATATTATCCGTACTCTTGGCAATCAGCAAATTCCAACCTGGTGGGGCAATTCCGTTAAGCTGAAAATTGCCGCCCACAGTGCCGGTATTACTAATGCGGATTCTAAAGCCAGATGGGATTTGACTCTTGGATATTCCTACTCTAAAGATCTGGTCAGGTACTACCTCTATAGAAAAGTCAGACCCTGAAATTTTTTGACCATTGATGTTTTCCTGATCCAATGCATAAAGAGATGTGACTTGAATTTCGCTTCCTATATAATATATTGTGTTTCCCTCTGGATCTACCCCGGATGTTGTCACTGCACCATGAAAATACGCGTCGTTAAGCGGTTGGTACATCTGAACATTCATTAGCCTTTGTATATGCAACTTGTTAATGCTTTCAAGGATTTCGGCAGCTTTATCTTTATTTTTTAGAATGGAATCATTGAGTTTTTTGATTGCGTCAGTAGCTCTCCTCTCTTTATCGTAAAATTCCTTCATTGACATAGTCCTGTTTTTAAGATTATTTAATTTGGATATTATGGTTTTTATCCTTTCTAAAATTTGTGTTAACTTGTCCAGCCTCTTTTTAAGGGTTGCTATGCGTGCTAAAGTATTTGCGTACTGTGTCTGAAGTCTTGTCAAGATGCTGTATTCTTCACTCGCACTGTAACCACCATTTTCAGTGACGCCAATTATATACCCTGTTGTTAAATCAAATTGATACCAAGCGATAGCTTCACTATCAGCTAATGGCACCATAGAACGCGGTACGATAATTGCCTTATTGTTTCGTAGTGCATCACTGATTCTTGCCTTTGCTTCGTCTGAAATTTCCAAGGACTCAAGAGTAGAGATCTCGGCAACATTATTTATAGTAACGCTTGGTATGCCTTGCTGCTCTGCAGCATTAAAAATGCTGAGAGTTGAGGCTGTTATAGGTTCAATATTATCATTAACTATAACATTGGAAATAACATCATCCTCCAGTATATTTTGAATCATCCCTCTAACACCATTATAAAAAAATTTTGTGATAATGCTTTGCCCAACTGCAGGTATAATATGAATATCATTACTTCGAAGATCTAACTCTATAAATAACTTTGAACCATTGTTATTCTCCTGATCCTTATAACGGCTTAATATCAAACGAGGCTTGTTATAGTAGGAGCGAACAAGATATGAAGGTGCTATATACCGGTCCCATGAGTCTGACTGAACAAGAAACATTAAGTTTATAAGCCGAGAATTAATAACAAAAAAATCATTTAAATCTTGCTCTGCACTACTAATGGCCTGTTCTTCATTTATGGTTAATGATTCGGGATTTCTTTCTGCTAAACTATCAATAAGAGAAGAGGCTCCTTCTAGTTTGGATTTAATAACATCAAGTGCCTCTATCTGAGCTTGGGCGCTTTCTAAATTGGCATATCCAGGTGTAATGGTTAGAGTAGTAAAATCTAATTGATTAATAGCAGGATTTTCTGAATCAATAGCTCCTGCTTGCACTAGGCCTTTTCGAGCTGCGAAGCCTATTCGGTCTAGAATATCCCTAGAAAATATTTCGTTTTGGTTCTTAGGATCTAGTACTTCCATTTCTAGAGTCAGCCGAGTCAGGACTATGTTGGCTAGCGGAATGATTGTATTAAAAAATTCTTGATAGTCATTACCCCGAATGATCGGGTCGTTGCCTAAAGTGTTATCATTATCGTCCACCAACAAATAGGGCGAATACGTAAAGGTCTTGAACGAGACAATGAGCGATGGTGGCTGATAGACGTTGATGAAATGGCCGAGCGTAATCGGCTTGCCGTAAAGCTCGGCGCTGGTGAAGGTCTTTTCCAAAGGTGTCTGCTCGGTCAACTGAGAGAGCATGTTGTAAAACTCCGCCTTGAGCCGGAGGGTGATTTTGTGGCGCAAGGAATCGGGCACTTCGGACTGGCTGACTCCTCCCTGTCCTCGCACTTCGCCAAAATTGGGATCGAGTGGTGTGCCGTTCGCTAAGGCTACCCACCAATGATCCTTCGTCATTGTGATCAACTCGGGATCATTGACCGGATCAGCGCGGGTGAGATTTTCCGGGATATAGCCCACGGCTTGGGCCATCAATTTTGGGTCGAACATAGACGCGATCAGCGTCTTGGCGTCAGCGTCAGTCAGCGTTCCCCGCACATACTGCGCCGGCACCCCGGAAATCCGCAGCAAGGCAACCAGTAGGCTGGCCTTATCTAGCGCATTCCCCGCCTTGCTCCACAACGCGCCCCGCGCGCCACGCAGCGACCCCATGTACGACTCGAAACCGATCTCGTCGCGCACGAACGCGAAAATCTGCTGCGGGTCCTTGCCCAGCTCATTGGCCTTCTCGACCAAATAAGGATCGGCCAGATCGAACTCCGGCGTGGACATCAGCAAGGGATCGTCGGTCGCCTGGGGCCGGGCGTAAGCCGGCACGTAGGCCCGTTGGGCGAACGCCACGCTCGCCCGCGACGCCTTCGCCGGCTCAGTGGCCTGCGCGGCGGGCAGCACGAAATCCAGCAACCGCTGCCACGCCGAAGGCCCCGCCGTTTCCACCCGCGTCGGCGACGACCCTTGCCACGGCGGCGCATAACCCAGCAGCGTCGGGTTCAACGTCTGCGCGTAAAACACCGCCAGCACCAGCCAAACGATTCTCCGGAACCCACTCCCCTGCGCGTAAGCCATGAGCTGCCCCTTGTTGTTTGTTCTTAAAGCTAAAATGGCACTTATTATCGCAGGGCGTTCGATGGTTTCACGAAGGTGATATGGTCAAGAATAGTTAGCGCCTTACCCCCCCCCCCCATTTATGTCATCTATTGTTGACAGGCTTTTGCTGTCGGCGAGGATCAGCCTGAACCGCGCGGCTTTTCGGGATCGGTTTCAACTATCCTTAAAACGACTGTGCACAAGGAGGTCGGCACTGATCTTGAATCGATATCTTCGCTATCCCTCACAAGAAGTTTGCCATGTCCATGCCCACCTTGCCCCGTCCCACTCTACGGCTGTCGGCGTCGAGCTGGCTCAAGAAACCGATCATTCTCGTCATTGCTCTGGTCGGGTTAGGGCTCTGGCTCAACCTGTTCGTGGTCGAACCCACCGAAATGGCCGGCGTGCGCCGCCTCGGCGAGATCACTACCCGCAAACCGTATGAACCCGGCATTCATCTCAGGTCGTCGCTGATCGATCAGGTGGATCGCTTGCGGGTCTCCTTAGCTGGAGAGTCACCAATCATGACGCGGGTAGTTTGGCGAGGACCGATCTGGGTCACGTGGCCGCGCCGACTTGATAGAGAGCCTTATCGCTTCGCCCGCCCACGCACCGCTGGCTTCGTCGCCTCCCGGTGCCGATCCTTCAAGCGCTGGT
>CAYVDV010000387.1:0-5289 GCA_964450465.1 uncultured Saprospiraceae bacterium | reverse complement strand
ATCGGCAGCGACGCGGATCCGTTTAGCGCGCAGGGGTTATTTGTGGCATACGATCCGTTTTGTTTAATACGTCTGAAATTCCGGTGCGTACAGCATTGCTTTGATCAGTTTTTCGAGCGGGATGCGCACTTCGGTATCATCGCCGGTATCCAGATAGCGCTGCCACTCATAGCTCCAGTCGCCCGGGGGCAGGTGGTTCAGGAAGACATCCTGGTAGAAGTAGTTGAAGCGATCGTTGTCGACGGCTTCCGGAAAGAGGTAGTGCAACAGTTCCTGCACCAGCGCATAGGGGTCGGCGGGGTTGCTGAGTACTTTGCTGTTTTTTACCCAGGGCGCGATATCGAGGCGCAAAAAAATCGAAATGTCGGGATTCGGGCCGTAGCTCAGTTTGCCGGAAAGCAATTTTACCGGAAACTTATAACGGGGTATGATCGTATTGGAACCCAGCCAGTTCCGGCTGAAGATGGGTTCCTGGTAATATGCCGGATAGCCGGCTACATCGGCCGGGTAGAACAGCGGAAACCCCGAATCCAGCAGCATGCAGTCGCCGATACCGGAGGCCATTTCGAGGAGGTACAATTGTCTGGGGTTGGCAGCGGGGTCGGTGGTGGGTATGCCGAAAAAGGAAATTGTCTGCAGGGCCATATCCAGCGGCGATTTGATCAGGCCGCCGATGATCTCATCAGTGCTGTCGGCGTCGTCGGCGTCGAAGAAGTGCTGGCTTTGCAGCAGTTGTTTCAGTACCGGTTTGATCTCGTAGTTGCCCTGGCGCAAAGTGGTGGCCAGGGGGCTGATAATATCGGCTTCAATTTCCTGGGTGATGTTCTTACCGACAAACCAGCGATAGAGCCGGCGGCAAAGGGTCATGGCAGTGGCTTCCTGCGCGAAGATCATATCGACAAAAGCGGCGATCTCCAGCCACATGTCATCCGCTGTTTTTGCCCCTGCGATCTTGGTGTGTTGAAACCGTTCACTGAACACTTTATCGCTGGTATCGTGCTCGCTGAGAACCACCCGGCCGCGGGGGATACCCGTTTCCGGGTCGTACTGGTCGCGCGGGCCCCGGGCCCGGAATCCGGTAAACACGCGGGCGGCCAGGACGATATCGTCTTCGGTATAATTGGTATAGTCGCCCGGACCGGCTTGCGGGCCTTTACCAATGGTGAAGAGTTCGAGAAACTCCCGGGCGAAGTTTTCGTTGGGGTTGTATTTCAGGTTGTCGTGGTTGTTCAGGTAGAGCAACATCGAATTGTCGGTCACCATTTTCAGGGCCAGTTTTTTGAAGTTGCCCAACGCGCCCCATTTCAACAGGCGGAGGTAGTCGAAGTAGTGCTGGTTGCCGTAGGCAAGGATACTTACCGCCATGAACTGGTGGAAAAAAAAGGCCATCCGGTGCGTGATCCCGGGATCGTGCAGCGCTTCGTGCAGCCACCAACCGGTAACGTAGCGGCGCAGCACCACCTGCCCATCCGGCAAGGGAAGATCCGTCGGCAGGAGCCAGGGTATTTTTTCGATGGCGCCGGTCTTTGGGTCGTCGTACAGGGGCTGGTTCATCTGCGGGGCAGGCGTAAGCAGCAGCGAAGCCACCGCCTCGCGGGCCGTCAGCGCCGCCAGCTGATCGACTTTTTCCTTGGTATAGCGAAGACTTGCACGGCGCAACAGATGTGCCGCCCTGCGATGCCCCAAAATGCCGGATAAGGGTATGAGTGATGCCATACGCTTGATGAAATGTCGGCGGGCAGGTCGGGAAAGAGGGCGCGTGGCGATCCTTCCATTAAAGAAAAATTAAATGGAAAAGGGTTGATGGGCGTCTATCGAACAAATGTATGGAAAAAATTGGCAAGTCTGCGCTGCCGGACAGGCTTTTCGCGCATCTTGTCATTTATCCTGCAACTGCCAGACTTCCAGACTCGAGGGCCGTTTGGTATCGTGGTAAATACGCTGCGTCGCCTTTTGAAAATCGCTTTCGCCACAGTGGTAGATATCCACAAATTTTTGCGGGTTGCGGTCCACCAGCGGGAACCAGGAGTTTTGCACCTGGATCATGATCCGGTGGCCGCGCCGGAAGGTGTGGGCCACATCGGGAATGCTGAATTTTACCTGCGTCACTTCTCCGGGTTTGAAGGGCTTGGGCGATTCAAAACGCTCCCGGAAACGTCCGCGCATGACTTCCCCCCGCACCAGCATCTGGTATCCCTGCATGGGCACTCTTTTGTCGTTTTCCGGGTAATTGCTCAGGGTATCCGGAAAAACGTCGATGAGTTTGACCACAAAATCCGCGTCAGTGCCGGTAGTACTTACAAAGAGGTTCGCCGCAAGGGGCCCCGTCAGTGTAATCTCCTCCGCCAGGGGTTCGGTTTGATACACCATCACATCGGGCCGGCGGGCGGCAAAGCGCTGGTCGTCGGTCATGTATTCGCGGGTGCGCTGCAGATGCACGTCTTCTGTGTAAGGCACGGGCTTCATCGGGTCAGCCACATACTCGTCGTAACTATCCCTGCCCGCCGGCGCTGAAAACGACAAACCGCCTGCCGGTTGAAAATACAGGTTTTTGGATGTCACGTTTTGCGGGGGCCAGGTATTGAAGCTGCGCCATTCATTGCTCCCGGTAATAAAAATATCGGCTTCGGGCAGGTCCAGCGGGCCCTCCTGATGTAAATAGTAGCGGAAGAAGCGGCGTTCCACGTCCCGGTAATGTTCTGCAGTGTTGAAGCCCCAGTAGATATTGCCCATGTTTCCGGCGTCACCGCTCGTCCATTGTCCGTGAAACCAGGGGCCGACGATGAGGCGGTTGGACATGGTTTCCGGGTTTTGCTTTTCAATAGCGTGGTAGGTAGCCAGCGCGCCGTAGCAGTCTTCCGCGTCAAACCATCCGCCGACCGTCAACACGGCGGGTTGCAGGTTTTTCAGGTGGGGCGCCGGGGTGCGGGCCTTCCAGAAGTCGTCGTAGTTCGGATGGCTCATCAGCTCGTTCCAGAACTGGATCGTGTCGCCAAAATAGCGGGTCCGGATATTTTTCAGCGGACCCAGGTCGAGGAAAAACTGGTAGTTGTCCTGTTCGGGCCATTGGAAATCAGACGGCCATTTACGCGTCGGTTCCGGTCGCGGCCGGCCGATGACGGAATAAAAGTTGAACGCATCCAGCAGGAAGAACGCCCCGTTGTGGTGCCAGTCGTCACCCAGGAACCAGTTGGTTACCGGGGCTTGCGGTGATACGGCCTTGAGGGCTGGGTGTGCCGAAGGCAGGGCCATGGTGGAATAGTAACCGTCGTACGACACGCCATAAATGCCCACCCGGCCGTTGTTTCCGGGTACGTTTTCAACCAGCCAGTCGATGGTATCGTAGGTGTCGCTATTGTCATCGGTTTCAGCCGGGCTTTTTTTGTTCGGGATATAGGGACGCACATCCTCGAATTTCCCTTCACTCATAAAGCGCCCGCGAACATCCTGAAGCACGACAATATACCCGTCCTGTAAAAGATGGGGCATGAACACAAAGGCAAAACTGGTGGCCGATTCTCCGCCCGGTTCAATGTTGTAGGGCGTCCGGGTGAGGAGCATGGGATACTTACGGGTCGTATCTTTCGGCACATAGTAGGACGTAAAAAGCCGCGTTCCGTCTCGCATCGGGATATACACTTCGTATTTGGTGAACCGGGCCATCACCCACTCCTGGCTGCCAAATGGCGGTTCCGGTTTGTTGCGGCTGAAACTCAGTGCCAGGGCTTGCCCGCGTTGATTAAAAGTACCGGTAATGCTTTCCTGGTTTGCATCCCAAACGCCTTCATAGTGTATATCGAAGGCCGGGATCTTGAAATCCATGTTTTGGCCGGAAACGGAAAATTCCGGAATGGATAGATCAGCGCCCTGGTCGGGCACGATCATATTGGCGATGTAGGTGCCGTCTTGTTCAACAATCCGAAGATCAATTTCAAGTTCTATGCCGGCGTTGGGGACATTGAGGATGCCGAACCAGTTGCCGGTAAGGGTTTGGGCGGGGAGGAAACCGGCGGGGATGGTAAAAAGCAATGCAAATAGTGCGCGTTTCATATAGTGTAATGTTTGATTTACAGTACGAAAACGGCAGTTGTCCTGCAATCATTCTTTATCGTTGTATCACTATGATTTTCCGCCACTTCGAACTTGCGAGGGAACTGTCCTGGATGCGAATTTGGTTTTGGCGTGTAAGATAACGGAAAAGCAAATCATGGAAAACAGAGCAAACCCTAAAGTATGTATGCCGGGTAAAAACGGTAAATAATCCCCCAAAATTTCCTTACTTCGCCCCAAACAAATCACCGATCATGCGTATCCTGTTCCTGTTCAGCCTGGCTATCGGCCTCTGCATCCCCGCCTTTTCCCAAAAAAGCAAACCGGCACCTGCTGTGCCCAACCCCGTCTTGGACGAAAGCCTGTACAACGCCCTGGAATGGCGCTGTGTCGGACCCTTTCGCGGCGGCCGCTCGGCAGCCGTGACCGGCGTGGCCGGCGAACCCAACTTGTTCTACTTCGGCAGCACCGGCGGCGGCGTATGGCGCAGCACCGACGGGGGGCGCAGCTGGGACAATATCTCCGACGGATTTTTCGGCGGTTCTATAGGCGCCATCGAAGTGGCGCCCTCCGACCACAACGTGCTCTATGCCGGCGGCGGCGAAGTGACTGTGCGCGGCAATGTCAGCTACGGCTCGGGCATGTGGCGCAGCACCGACGCCGGGCAGACCTGGACCTCCATCGGCCTGAAAAACAGCCGGCACATCCCCCGTATCCGCATACACCCGAATAACCCCGATCTGGTGTATGCCGCCGTGCTTGGCGATCTCTTCAAACCCTCCGACGAACGCGGCGTGTACCGCTCCAAAGACGGCGGCCGCACCTGGGAGCGCATCCTCTTTGTCAATGCCGATGCCGGCGCCGTCGACCTCTGCATGGACCCCACCAACCCCCGCATCCTTTATGCCAGCACCTGGCGCATCCGCCGCACCCCCTACAGCCTCAGCAGCGGCGGAGCTGGCTCGGGCCTCTGGAAAAGTACCGACAGCGGCGATACCTGGACGGAGATCACCCGCAACGAAGGACTTCCGCAAAAAGATACCATCGGCATCATCGGCGTAACCGTGTCGCCGGCCAACCCGCAGCGCGTGTGGGCCATCGTGGAGGCTGAAAACGGTGGCGTATTCCGCTCCGACGACGGCGGAAAGAAATGGACCAAACTCAACGAGGACCGGAATCTGCGCCAGCGCGCCTGGTACTACACCCGTATCTATGCCGATACCAAAGACGAGGACAAAG
>CAYVDV010000386.1:0-5341 GCA_964450465.1 uncultured Saprospiraceae bacterium | reverse complement strand
GGGTTCTTTTTGACGAGGTTAATCTTAAATTTGTAAAAGGCAATTGTTACGGCGTTATTGGCGCAAACGGCGCTGGCAAATCGACGTTCCTGAAGGTCCTGTCCGGTGAAATGGACAGTACCCGGGGCTCCATCGAAATAACTCCCGGCGAGCGGATGGCCGTGCTCAGCCAAAACCACTTTGCCTTCGACGAATATCCGGTGCTGGATACCGTGATCATGGGACACCGGCGGCTCTACGATATCCGGAATGAAAAAAATGCCATTTACGACAACCCACACGCCACCGAGGCCGATTCGATGCACGCGGCTGAACTGGAAGGGGAATTTGCCGAAATGAACGGCTGGATGGCCGAAACCGAAGCCGCCGAATTGCTCAGCAACCTGGGCATCCACGAATCGCTGCACGACAAACTGGTGAAAGAACTGGACGGATCGGATCGCGTAAAAGTATTGCTCGCGCAGGCCCTGTTCGGCGCGCCGGATATCCTGCTCATGGACGAGCCGACCAACGACCTGGACGCCGAGACCATCGAGTGGCTCTGCGACTTTTTGGCCGATTACCAGAATATCGTTATCGTGGTTTCCCACGACCGGCACTTTCTCGATATGGTCTGTACCCACGTCGTGGATGTGGATTTCGGCAAGATCCGGATGTTCACCGGCAACTACACATTCTGGTACGAAACCAGCCAGCTCCTGGCCCGTCAAATGGCCGACAAAAACAAAAAAGTGGAGCAAAAACGCCAGGAAATGCTGGATTTTATCGCCCGCTTCTCGGCTAATGCCTCCAAATCAAAACAGGCGACCAGCCGCAAAAAAGCCCTGGAAAAACTAAACCTGGAAGAACTGCGGGTCTCCAACCGCCGCTACCCCTATATTGCATTCAAGCCCGAACGCGAACCCGGGGATGTTATCCTGGATGTCGAAAACCTGTCGAAACGGAACGCTAACGGCGAATACCTGTTCAAAAACCTCTACCTCCGGTTCAATAAAGGGGAAAAAATCGCCGTGCTCAGCCGCAACGCGCTGGCCATTACCGCACTGTTCGATATTCTTGCCGGAGAAGACACCGACTATGAGGGCCGGGTTCAGTTCGGCCAGACTATCTCCCGGCAATATCTGCCCAACGACAACAGCGCCTTTTTCTCGGGCGATCAGGACATGAACCTGATGGACTGGCTGCGGCAGTATTCCAAAGAAAAAGACGAAGGGTTTATCCGCGGTTTCCTCGGCCGGATGTTGTTCACCGGCGAAGAAGTGTTCAAACGCTCGGGGGTGCTGTCCGGAGGCGAAAAAGTCCGCTGCATGATGGCAAAGACCATGCTCGCCAATCCGAATTTCCTGATCATGGACGAACCCACCAACCACCTCGACCTGGAGTCCATCACCGCTCTGAACAACGGTATGCAGGAATTTACCGGCAATATG
The DNA here is from genome assembly GCA_964450465.1 of uncultured Saprospiraceae bacterium. Lineage (GTDB taxonomy): Bacteria > Bacteroidota > Bacteroidia > Chitinophagales > Saprospiraceae > M3007. Next base: position 3,911 of record CAYVDV010000386.1, on the reverse strand, counting down.
ATTTTCACCTCGCACGACTACCAGATCCTGGATTCGGTGGCCAACCGCATCATCGAAATCACGCCAAAAGGCCTGATCGACCAGCACATGACCTACGGCGATTACCTGCATAGTGAAAAAATGCACGATCTGCGGGCCCGCATGTACGGCGATGTGGTGATGGCCTGAGGAGATCTTTACGTCTATTTCAGATACTTCGCCTTGAACGCATCATACCACCTGAGCAGGACGTTCGCATTGCCGTCCCGGTCAAACAGGGATTCCCAGGTATTGAGCGGTTCCCAGATGCAGGCGCCCTTGCCGTGTCCGCCGGGCAGGTCGAAGGCAATTTTATGCACTTCCTCCTTGCGCGCGGAGTATTCGACCACGATGACGTCCTTGTCGTAGCGCCGCACCAGATCGTTCAGATTGTCGCGGAGGTCGTCGAGGGTCCCGTGCCATTTCGGGTAATAGGACTCGCCGATCACGTCGAAGTGCACGCCCCGTTTGATCATATTATCGATGAAAAAGACGGACTCGTCATTTTGTCCGCCCAGCGCCACGTGCAGCATCATGGCGATGTCCGGGTCGGCGGCTTTAACGGCCGCGGTGCCGGCGTTGAGCAACTGAGCCAGGCTGTCGAGGTGGTTGACATTGCCCTCGGGCCACACGATGCCGTGGTTGATCTCGTTCCCCACCTGCACCATGTCCGGCGATGTGCCTTGCTCGCGGAGCTGGCGGATGACGTCATACGTGTAGTCGTACAGCGCTTTTTTCAGGGCTTCAAAGTCCAGCCCTTCCCAGGCTTTGGGTTTGTACTGTTTGCCGGGGTCGGCCCAGTAATCGCTGTAGTGAAAGTCGAGGAGGAGTTTCATCCCGGCCGCTTTCACCCGCCTGGCCATGGCTTTGGTGTGTTCCAGATCGCAGAAGCCCTCGCCGGGCGCATAGCCGTTCTCCAAACCGGGGTTGTGGAAAATGCGCAGGCGGACATAATTGAAGCCGTGGTCGCGCAGGAGCTCGATCGCGTCTTTTTCCACACCGTCTTCTTTAAATTTTATTCCCCGCGCCTCCAGTTGGGGCAGGAAGGAGATGTCTGCGCCGATCATTTTATCCACCGGCCGGCTTTTGGCCTGCTCGCCGCTAAGCTGGTAGCGGGGATCTATGGTTACCGATGCCACGCTGCCCGGCTGCACGGTCTGAATGTCTGTACTTCCGCTCCACAGGTTAGGCGCGCTGGCCTTGAATTTCAGCATATCCGGGTTTTTGCCCGCCTGCAGGAGCACCTGGCACTTGCCACCGAACAAGCTGCGCTGCCAGGCGCCGTCGGCACATTGGTCGGGTTCGTGGCAGGAGGGGTCGCCGTTGCCCACGCCGATGATCCTGCCGTCGCCTTCGAGCTGGAAGCTGATCCGGTTATCGGCATTCGGCACTTCACGGCCCTCCCGGTCCACCACGCTTACGTTTACCACGCAAAGGTCGGCGCCATCGGCAAGCATGGTGGTTTTATAGGGCGTGAGCACGACCTCTGCGGGCGGGCCGGTAGTTTCCACTTTTGTGGAGAAGGTCCGGCCTCCCTTGGTGGCGATGGCCTCCAGCGCGCCGGGCTGGTAGTTGACCGTCCAGTTCAGGTGGCCGTTGCGGGGCATGGATTTTTTGCCCAGGCTGGCGCCGTTGAGCAGCAGTTCGACGGTATCGGCATTGCTGTTGACCCACACCTCGATGGGCTGCCCGCGTTTCTCCTGCCAGTTCCAGTGCGGGGAAATATGCAGGATGTCCTTGCCGGTCCACCAGGACTGGTAGTAGTAGTACAGGTTTTTGGGAAAACCGCACATGTCCATGATGCCGAAATGCGAATTGATATTGGGCCACTCAAAAGGCGTCGGTTCCCCGCGGTAGTCGAAGCCCGTCCAGACGAACCCGCCCAGCCAGAAGTCGTTCCCGGCGGCCAGCGGCCACCAGGTTTCGGCAGTGCTGGCCCACCAGGGCGCCGTGATGTCCTGATCGGGGACATATCCGCGGATACTGTCTTTTTCGTAGATGCTGCGGGTGCTGACCGTGCTGCCCATTTCCGTGCCGATGATGGGCTGTTCGGGGTGGTCGCGGTGATAATCGGCCACGGCAAATTGCCGGTAGTTGAAGCTCCGCACGGGAATGACTTCATTGATGCCCTGGTAAACATTGGCCACGTCGGCGGCATAGGTGCAGGTGCGCGTGGGGTCGAGTTCGCGTTGTTTGGCGATATAGGTTTCGGCGATGCGCTTGCCGGTGGGGGTGGTGTGGATCCAGCCCTCTTCGTTGCCGATGCTCCAGAGGAATACGCAGGTTCGGCTGCGGTCGCGCCGGAGCAGGCGCTCAAACTGGTCCAGGTATTCCGGGCTGCTGGTAAGCAGGCGGTGTTCGTCCATGACCAGCATACCCAGGCTGTCGCAGGCATCCAGGAGTTCCGGCGTGGGTGGGTTGTGGCTGGTCCGGTAGGCGTTTACACCCAGATTTTTGAGCAGGCGCGTGCGGTAATACTGAAGGTAATCGGGCATGGCGCTGCCGACGCCCGCGTGGTCCTGGTGGCAATTGACACCCTGAAGTTTGACGTGTTTGCCGTTGAGGAAAACGCCGTCGGGCTTGATATCGATCGTTCGGATGCCGAAGCGCCGTACCTGTTTATCGACAATTTGGCCGGTGGCGCTGAGTTCCACGTGAATCCGGTACAGATAGGGGTCTTCCAGGGACCAGCGCCTGGGTTTGTCCACAGTAAGGACCGGGCGGAGGGTTTTCCGCTCGTTTTGCGTCAGCGATACGGGAATCGCCGTCGCTTTGGCCACCACCTTGCCCGAGCGATCGCTCAGGTACACCTGGAGGAGTTGGTCCTTTGCCGACCCGCCCTGGTTTTCGAGCATGGTTTCCACAGTTATCGTCGCCTTGTCGCCGCGCATTTCCGTGAAGGCAAAGATCCCGTCCTGCGCGATGTGAGCCGGGTTGAGGGTATTCAGCCATACGTGCCGGTAAATTCCGGCGCCTTCGTAAAACCAGCCCTCGTATTGGGTGGCGTCCACGCGGACAGTCAATACATTTTCCTGACCGTAGTGCAGAAAGTCCGTGATGTCGTAGGTAGCCCCGATGTACCCGCTTTCGTTGTTGCCCAGGTAAAAGCCGTTGATCCAGAAGCGGGCGTCGCGATACACCCCGTCGAACTGGATTTGAATGCGTTTGCCCAGGTCCTGTTCCGGCACGGTGAAGTGCTTGCGATACCAACCGATGCTGGTGGCCGGGAATTTGCCGCCCACCGGCTTGTAGCCGTGCGCCATGATATTGAATTCCGGGGCATACACAAACGGCAGTTTCACCGCCCAGTCGTGCGGCAAATCGAGCGTATGCCACAGGCTGTCGTTGAAACGCGGATCGATGGCGGTACCGGCTGCGGCGCCCGATTTGGCGAATATAGTGGCCAGACCGTAGTTGAAATCCAGGACGGGATCCTGTGCATGACCAAAACTGAATTTCCAGTCTGAGTCAAAATTGACATGCGCGCCGGGAAGCGCAGACTGGCTCCACAGCGGAGCGGAAGCAAGCCAAAAGAACAGCGAAACAACGCGAAACAACAGGCGCATAAGAAACGGTTTGAGCGGAATAGGAAAAAGGTAAAAATACAGCAAAATGGTTTTGGCAATTCGGTTTTGTAGCCGAAACAGATCAAAATAGTATCAGGCGCTCTTTATTTTCGCCAGGTATAAAACGCGGTAAAATTTCAGAAAAAAAAGGGCAGACAAACTACGTTCTGAAACGCCCACCAAACAGGAGTCATCCGATTTTTAGCGTAATTCCCGCAAAAAAAGACGCAGATCTTCGCGAAATTCCCTTGCGAGCTATAACAAGAAGGGACTACTTCCAGCGTTTTCTGCGAGCATCTGCGTTTTTTTTCTGCGGCGATCTGCGGG
>CAYVDV010000385.1:0-5352 GCA_964450465.1 uncultured Saprospiraceae bacterium | reverse complement strand
GATATAATTGGACATGAGTAGTTTCCCGGTTTTCAAATTGTCATTTTCGTTCAATGTGAACCCGTCCTATTTCCGTTCCGTCCGCAAGCGCCACCACAAGCTGAGTGCCAGGCCAAACAACATCAGGATCGAGCCGGCCCAAACCAGGTTGATACCCGGAAATACGATGGCTTCCAACACGATATAATCGGACCGCGGGGCGTTTTCGGCAATTTCAAAGGGGATTTTCCGCTGTTCCCCCGAGGCCTGCGCCACGCCAATGGTCAGTGTACCGGTTTTAGGGTCAATATTTTCAAAGCGAAAATGGAGACCCAACTCCGGGGCTTCATCCTTAAGGCTGAAGGGTTGATTTTCCCGGATCAGGTAAACCGGGCTGGCGGTGGCTTTGCGGCCATCCGGCGCCGTAATCTCCAAATCTGCTGCCACGGCGATATCAGAGGGTTCCGGAGCGTAGTTGGGATGATTGACCTCCCGGTTTGCCTTGGCAAAGTGTATTTTATACCCATGAAAATCCACGGTTTCCCCCTCCCGCATCGGGATGTTCTCATACGAGAGATCCTGTTCCATGGCCAGAAACTGGTTCATGGACGCTTCGTTCAGGCGGATGCGCATTTGCAACTGGCCCAAATTTGCCGGAAGGGAAAAACCGCCTTGTCTGGGGCGGAGGTAAAGCATGGGGTTGGCTTTGAAACCCAGGGTATCGTCGAGGGTATAGGCCCGTAAGGACAAACCAAACGCCAGGTCGCCTTTTTCGGGTTTATACTCCGGGTGCTTCGGTTGCTTGGTATAGCTGTCGAGCACCAGGTAGTGCTTTTTGGTAAAGATCGTATCGCCAACGGCAGCCTCGTAGCGTTCAAACTGCAGGCCTTCTTCCTGTTGCCGGGCAAAGGCCGTATCCAGCTCTGCCTTGGGCAAAGAAGATACATGCGTGAAAATATCGTGCGTGAGGTAATGTTTGGTGGATGGGTTGGAAGCAACCACCTGGCTGAACATCCGGTTGTACATCACATTGGGGTGCAGGATAAATTCCTCGCCGGTAAAATTCCCGCTCGTATCCCGCTTCCGGAAGCGCACGGCAAAGGTGCGGGTTTGCCGTTCGATCGAATCCCTGAGATAGGTGGCCTCAAACCCGCCGCCCATTGGCATGGGTGCTTCCTTGAGCAGTAAAATATTCTGGGTCAGAGCATCCATACCCATTCCCTCAATAAGGCCGTCCATCGCGAACGCATTGGAAGAGATCCACGTTTTGTTCAACCCGGTCCCCATGATTCCCAGGACCAGAATACCAAATCCGATATGTGAAAATGCCGAACCTGCCTGTTTGAGATTTCCCTTGATAAAGGAAATAATGAAGTCGGCATTCGAGGACAAGGTAAACATCGCAGCAAACAACAGTACGACATATTGCCAGGCCTGAATATTAAGCCAAAACGCATTGAGTACGGACAACAGGCCGGCCGAGATTGCGGCAATTGCGATATGGCGGATAAATTTCTTTTTCCAGCCTTCCCAGTTCCGTTCTCCGTAACGCAGCCATTGGGCAACACCCGTCAGAAGGCCGATAAATACAGCGATCCACAGTTGATAACGGTTGTGGTGTTCCATCGGGTCTTTCAGCGCAGCGCCGACATAGTCGGGTTTAAATTCCTGTACCAAAAGATTCCAGACCGGAAGCGAGGTGGCGCCGGTGATCAGAATAGCGGAAAAAAACAGGACCAGCGCGCCAATAAACATCCAGAATTCGCGGGAAGCGCCGGCTTCCTCTTTCGCGATGGTCGGTATTTCTTTCCATCGGGACGACCACAGCCAGGCGCCCAGCACCGCAAAAACGGCAATAAACAGCACTAACTGAAAGCCCAGCCCCATGGCCGTGAATGCATGTGCCGAAGTAGTACCCAACACACCACTGCGGGTCAGATAGGTGGAATAGAGGATCAATACGAAGGTGATCAGGTAAAAGCCATACGTGCTCCGGATCGAGTAACCTGTATTCCGGGCCACCAGATTGACATGTATTCCGGCTACCAGTGTGATCCAGGGCACCAAAGAAGTGTTTTCCACCGGATCCCATGCCCAATAACCGCCAAAGGACAGGGCTTCGTACGCCCATGCGCCACCCATCAGGATACCTGTACCCAGGATTGCCCCAGAGAACAGCGACCAAGGCAAGGCAGGCCGGAGCCATTCCTTGTGCTCGCGCGTCCAAAGGCCGGCAATAGCATAGGCAAATGGAACAACGGTAGAGGCAAACCCGAGAAACAAGGTAGGCGGGTGGATGGTCATCCAGTAATTCTGGAGCAAGGGATTGAGGCCCTGGCCGGAGATGCGGGACAAATAATCCGCCTGTGCAAAGATTGGCCCCTGCTGCACCTGCCGCGTCAGGTCAAACGGGCTGGCGCCCAGGCGATAATCGCCGAAGTAGAGCCCGAGGATCATGGAAGCGATGAACGCTTCCACCAGCGCGATCACTGCCAGCACCGGCGCCTCCCATTTGCCGGCGCGCAGCATCAGGATCAGGCCCAGCGCGACATGCCAGAAACTCCACAAGAGAAAGCTGCCCTGTTGTTCTTTCCAGAACGCGGAAAAGGTGTATTGAAAAGGCAGATCATCCGAAATATTGGCAAAGGCGTATTCGTATTCGTAGTAGCGTTTGGTCAGGATAAAAAACAGGACGCCAATAACGCCCAGCGTCGCCAGTCCGTGCAGCAGGAAGGAAAACCGGCCCAGATTGCGCCACCCTTCCTGCCCGGAGCTTGCCCGGCGTTGGGTAGCCAGGGCATAGGAAACTGCAGCCAACAGGGCGGCGACAAAAGAGAGCACGATCAAAAAGTGCCCCAGTTTGCCAAAAAGAAGATGCTCACCAATATATTCCATGTATAATTTGCTTTCGGGCGCAAAATTAACGGGATTGGCAGCAAGTAGGTTCGCTTAAGAAGAATTGGATTGATTTTAATTTAGGGGCAACTATTTAGCGGAGCGCACATATGTTTCCTGATCCTTATATTTCGAAGGGCATTTCAGCAACATATCGCTTGCTTCAAACGTTTCGCCTTGCATATGGCCCGTGAGTACAATCTCTTCGGAGCGTTCAAAATCCTGGGGTTTTCCGGCGCGCAACACGACACGGCGAACGTCGTCCGCGCCGTCCCGCAGATAAAATGCCAGATAATTGGGGTCTTTTTCCGGATTGTATTCTACCGGACGGTCTTTAACCAGTTGTCCGACTAATTTTACCCGGTCGCCGCTTTGTGTTGCCTGTGCAAAATTGGCATACGTGGTAACATCCCTGCTGGCAGAGATCAAAATACCGATTGCAACTGCGATGACGACAAAGGCGATGATGTGCGCGCGTTTCATAGAATGCATATTTGCTGCAAAAATAAGGAGACCTACACGTTTCTGGGTATGATTTTTGTAAAACCTCAAACAGCCTCCGATCCAAAAGGTTTTTCCCCTGCACCCGAAACCGAGCCGATATGACAACCACCGTCCGTTATTGCCTGCTGTTGTTTATTGCCGGAGGGGCAAGCTTTCTCCCGGCACAAGCGCCTCCGGAGGATTCCCTGACTCGTTCCCTGGAGCTTCTGGGCGAGCTGGTCCGTGCGGACAATTTTGAGGAGGCACAACTGGAAGCGGGGCGATTGCGCGAATTTTTACAGCAGCAACAGGTGTTTTGCCCTGCAGAAGCAGTTCCCATCCTGTCAACAATTTATTACCACAATCAGGATAAAAAAAGTGCGCTGGCCTTTTTGGAAGAAGCCCTGGAAGATGCCCGCCGCGATCGCAACCCGAAAACACAAGCCCGTTTGCTGGAAGTTCTGGTTGAAGCATATAATAAATGGAAGCAAGCAGAGGCCGCAAGTGCTTGTCAGCAACTCCTGCTGGCTGCCAGGGAAGCACAGGCAGAGCATCAGCATAAAGCCGCAATTGATCTTTTACACCTGCAAATCGACTCCCTCTCCCGGCTGCAACAACGGGAGCAAACGGAGCAGGCCCGCTATATCCGGCTGGACCGAGCCAGTATATTTTTGCTTGCCGGCACGGGAACCGGCCTCCTCCTGGCGCTCCTCCTGTTCAACTGGCGCAATACCCGGCGCTGGCGCAAACGTCTGGCACGTAAAGAGATGGAAAACGAATTTTTGCGCTCAGACCGGTTCACCAGTACCCTGCAAACTGACACACACCCGGTACCCGTGCCGTCCGTTTCGCCGGAACTGGCCGCACCCCAGGAAAAATTATTTCAAGCCAATACCCAACGACCGGACAAAACGGCCTTATTTATCGAGCCGAACCGCCAAATCGTATTGTATCTGAAATCACTTTTGTCCGACCGGTTTGAAATTGAAACAGCAGGCTCAGCCAGTGAAGGCTTGCAGGTGGCGAACAATCTCCTTCCCGATCTCATTGTGTGCGATGCCGTACTGAATGGGCAAACCGGTATCGAGGTGGTGCGAAAGATCAAACTCTCCGAGCGCACCAACCATATTCCCATTATCCTGCTCACCGCCCGCTCCGGGAATGAAGGCAAACTCGATGCACTGCGCGCAGGCGCCGATGCCTGGTTCAGCCGCCCGGTACTCGACAATGAATTCGATGCGCAGGTCACCCAACTGCTTGATGCCCGGAAAGAACTGCACGAAAATTTCACGCGCTTTCTGCACCTTTATTATTCGGAAAACCGCATCGAACCCGATGATCCCTTCCTGAGCCAGGCTGTCCGGATTATCGACCAGCATCTCAGCGATCCGGACTTCTTTGCCGATGACCTCGCCCGAAAAATGCAGTTGCACAAACAACATCTGGTAAAAAAACTAAACGCGCTTACCGGAAAAGAACCGACCCAGCTCATTCGCGAAATGCGCCTGGAAAAAGCAAAGGCCCTGCTCGAAAAACGGGCAGGAAACCCGCAAACGATTGCCGAACTGGTCGGTTTTTCCAGCAGCGGCACCTTTGCCCTTGCTTTCAAAGAATATTTCGGCGAAAACACCCTGCTGCTGCACAACGATTCCCGCCGCTACTGAAACCAACCCTGTAAACGCCATGCCCAGGCACCCGCTCTATCTGATAGCACTGATGCCCCCGGAAGAGATCCGGAAGGAAATAACGGCGTTCAAGCAATTCCTGGCCGACCATTGGGACGCCCGACATGCCTTCAACAGCCCACCCCATATTACGCTTCAGCCGCCTTTTGCCTGGCCGGATGCACAACTGCCCGAGCTGCTTGGATTTCTCTCCGCCTTTGCACAAAATCAACGCTCTTTTTACATCGAACTGAACGGTTTTGGCGCGTTTCCCCCTCGTGTCCTATTCGTTAAACCGGTTCAAAGTCAGGATCTGGAACGGTTATTCCTG
>CAYVDV010000384.1:0-5359 GCA_964450465.1 uncultured Saprospiraceae bacterium | reverse complement strand
TGTTCGGCGCTGCGCAGCACGATAGCGCGTACGGCAGCGTCCCGGCCGGCGGCGTTAAAAGCATCGACGAGCCCTTGCAGCAGGCGGCTGGGCAGGCTGTTGTGGTTCGGATGGTAAAAGGTGATATAGGCGATCCCGTTCGGGGTGGTTTCGGTGTGGACGTATCCTTGCTGGGTGATATCGGGCATGGTGCGGGTATTTTTTCCTTAGCTGAAAAATATTTTCACTTCTTCTTCAATTGTTTTTTTCACAATGTTCCAATCGGCTTTCTTAAAGAGGGTAAGATCTTCATCCTCGTCAGCATCATCGAAATAGGTTAAACTGCGTACGACCATCCAATCATTTCCATCCGCATATTTTGTATTATAAAAACGTATTAAGTCAGGAAGCGGATAGATCTGCATCAGGAAATACAAGTCGGTAAAGTCTCGTTTCCTTCCCCTGCCAGTTATTGCGGCAAGTTTCATCGCGCCAATATCAGGAAGGCTCAATAACCGAATCTTTTCCTCCAAATGTACTTCTTCCAGCAAAGGGTATTTGTAATTAACGAAGTCAACCTTAATATCCTCCACATTGAGTACCAGAATATTCTTCGTTCGATGAATAATCTTAGTGTTCCCCGCTTCTGAAACGAATTCCTGTACTTCTCCGGCATCGAAGGGGCGATTACCGAAAAAATCCAAATCAACAGATAGTCGATGCCCGATTTGCAGTGCCAGGGCAGTACCTCCTGCCAAATTAAATCCCTCCAGTTCAGGAATCGCCATTAAACGTTTTAGTAATCCCAATGTCCGGGGTTGGACTGTATTTGTGAATAACATTTGAACCGGTTTTGTGGAATATCAAAAATTACGCTCAAGAATCGAAGCGTTTTAGGATCAAGTTCACGCAGTTGGAGGACTTCTTCCTTAATTTTATCCATCCCGTAAAACTGTTGAATCTTGCGCCAATCTTCGATAGTTCCATACATGACAACCCGTCCGATAACATATCGGGCTTTTTTTTCCCAGTCGATTTTTTGGTAGTCAGTATCCCAAAATAGCACTTTTGACAAATTCATCGGAGTAGAATGCATACCTGAAAATCCAAGTTTTTCCTGCAAGTTTAAAGCAATTAAAAATACCTGTGGAATATTTTGATCTTCCCGCTCACGCTCCATCCCAACGCCTTTTGATGATCCGTTCATAATCTTCCCTGGGAAGTACCGTCGGTGGGTAGGCATAGCCCAGCCGTTTCAGGTTTTGCACGCAAGTGCGCAAATGATGCTCCGAGGCATGGATGAGTTCATCGTACACCTCGCGAACGTCCGGGTCCTGGGTTGCGTTAAACCGGTTGGTCAAATCCCGGATGTCGGTTTCCTCGAAAATAGCGGCAACCTTGTAGGCTTCTGTTACCGAGCGGGCGCCCTGCGCAGTGAGGTCTTCAAACATTTTTTTCAGCGCAGGCCGGGTGAAAATACCATTGTCTGTCTCAATTCCCTCCAACGGGTCGGGTATATCCTTTTGTTTGAGAAGGTGCTTCAGCACTTCCATATGCTCCGCTTCTTCGGACATGATCTCGAGGAAAGAAGGCTCGTTCCAGATTGCGTACAATACCTCATACACATTGTGCGCCACTTTTTCCTCTTCGCGCAGAAATTGCAGATATCCTGCTTCTGCAGGAGTAATCTGGGCCAGGGAGACCGTCAGGGAACAACATAGAACAATGCCGAGTAGTATCGTTTTCATGGGTATTCGTTTAATTTTCGCAAATTTCTGCCCCTGTAATCGACTCAACAAGAACACCCGTCAGGATCAGCCCTGATCCGGATCAGGGCTTAGTAGCGCAAGCCCAGGCGCTGGTACACGAAGCTCATCAGCCAGGCCGGGCCGATCAGTAAAAACTGCAGGTCTTTGAAAAACGAAGGCTTTTTACCCTCCACCTTGTGCCCCCAGAACTGTCCGATCCAGGCCAGCACGAAGAGTGCGAGGCAAACCTGCCAAAGGACAAGGCCGGCGGATTCGACCCGTTGGGCAACAAACAGGCAAACGAGCGCGAACAGCAGCATACCGGCAGACAGAGCCGGTGAAAGACGCAGGTAATACAGTACCGTAAGCGCCAGGAGAACTATCGCTACGTTGAGTTCCAGACCGGGAGCGATCTGTACGCCCAGTTTGATCCCATAGAAAAGCCCGACAATACTGAAAAAAATGGTGGGAACGCAAATCCAGTGGACCAGTTTATTGGTGGGGTGCTGGTGGCTTTCGCCGTATTCGGAGAGCCAGTCGTTGATATGCTTCATACAGGATAGTTTTGTGGTACCAAAGATAATAACTCTCCCGTTATCAGGTAAAATATCCGGAAGTTTGCGGAGTTCATCCGAAATTGTACAAAAGCCATGCGCCTTACGATCGTTCAAACTGCACTACACTGGGAAGATCCCGTTGCCAACCGCACCCAGTTTTCCGACAAACTGGCTCCACTGGCCGGGCACACCGATCTGGTGGTCTTGCCCGAGATGTTCAGCACCGGTTTTTCCATGAATGCCGAAGCCCTGGCCGAACCGATGGACGGGCCCACCATGACCTGGCTGCAGGAACAGGCGGGCAGGCTGGGTGCGGCGGTTACCGGAAGTTTTATTTGCCGGGAAAACGGGCGGTTCTACAACCGGCTTGTTTTTATGCGTCCCGATGGCGTATATGATGTCTGCGACAAACGGCATTTGTTCAGCCTGGCCAAAGAACACGAAACATATACCGCCGGGAAGGAGCGGCTCCTGCTCGAATGGCGGGGCTGGCGCATTTGTCCCCTTATCTGTTATGACCTTCGCTTCCCGGTGTGGAGCCGGCAACAAGCGGCAGCGCGATACGACCTGTTGCTGTATGTGGCCAACTGGCCGGCCCGCCGTGGCCACCATTGGCGCAGCCTTTTGCCGGCCCGGGCAATCGAAAATCAGTGCTATGTGGCCGGGGTCAATGTAGTGGGTACCGACGGCAATGGCTTCGAGTACAGCGGGGATTCCGGCATCTGGGATTACGCAGGGCAGCCGCTTTGCCAGATCAGTCAGCAACCCGGCTTTTATACGGCGACGCTGCAACAAACGGAGTTGCAGGAATTTCGCCGGCAGCTGCCTTTTTTGAACGATGCCGATGGATTTACGCTGATGCCCTGACTTATGCCGAACAATTTTTACCCTGATAATCAACAAGTTTAAACAGATTATTATCTTTGCCCCGATCCTTTTACGAACATTGCTGCTCTCTTCTTTTAATCCGAACAATCTTTCACACCCGGAGTATGGTTCAGCAACGGATAGCATTTTGCTTTAGGTTGTGTGGTTCTGCTCCGTGAAAATGCCGTTTCTATCTATGAGCGACCCTTCCAGTAGTTGCTTTACTTTTTTACGCCGTTATTTCTTTGTCCCCCTTTCCATTACCGTTCTTTTATTGGGCTCTGCTTTCCGTCCCAGCCGTATGGTCAGTGCGGAAATGCTGCAGTGGCGTGCAGAGATCATCGACTATGCGCGGCAGTTTGTGGGTATCCGGTATCGCTATGCCGGAACTTCGCCGGAAACAGGTTTCGACTGCTCGGGCTTTACCAATTTCATTCTGAAAAAATTTGATACCGATATAACAGGCAGCTCCTTCCGGCAGTCTGTAGAAGGCATCCGGGTCCCGCTGAGCGAGGTCATGCCGGGCGATCTGTTGTTCTTTGGCCGGAAAGGCCGCATACAGCATGTCGCCATGGTGGTGGAACACAACCCGAACGGAATTGTATGTGTACACAGCACATGCAGCCGCGGGGTCGTTGTGGAGAATGTCAGCACCTCATCCTACTGGCGTTCGCGCATCCTGTTTGCCCGGGACGTGCTCGGGTCGCGACGGGTGGATGAGTGTATGTAAAAAATATCCAAACAAAAACGAACAGTACTACTTAGCAAAACGAAAAGTGAAGCGGTCGCCGGTTGTAAAACCGGCGGCCGTTTTGATTCCCGGGAGAAATATGCCGGAAAAATTCAGCCCTTAAGAAAGATTTAACGGCGACGGGGCGTTAGGAGGGGGCACACGATCATCGCCGGAGCTGCTCCGGCACAAACTTTACTATTTATACCATGTCCGTAACCGCTCCCCGCTTCCCGGTTAATGTTGCCGTCCTCTTCTTTTTCCTGCTTCTGGTATCGGCCTGTTCAACGGCCCGAAAAAGCGTCAAGCCGCCGCCAGACACCGGCAACATGTCCGAGCGTCAGCTCCGCCAGGAACTGGTGCGCTATGCCCTGCAACTCCAGGGAAGTACATATAAGTACGCCGGCACCGACCCGCGTACGGGTTTTGACTGCTCCGGCTTCACCAGTTATGTATTCAGGCAATTCAACCTCTCCCTGTCACCGGCTTCCGCCGCGCAATCGCAGGAGGGGACACCGGTCAGCCTGAACGCCGTACAACCGGGGGATCTGATCATTTTTGGAAAAAATAAGCACAATATTCAACACGTTGCCCTGGTGGTGGAGCGCAGTGCCAAAGGCATCGAGGTCGTGCACAGCACGACCAGCCGGGGGGTGATCCGGGAAAATATTTCTACCTCATCGTATTGGAAACCGCTGATCCTGTTTGCGCGGAATGTGATCCGGTAGAGACGCGATGCATCGCGTCTCTACACGCGGGTTACCTAAAATGCCACACAATGTAGAGACGCGATGCATCGCGTCTCTACACGCGGGCTACCTAAAATGCCACATAATGTAGGACGCGATGCATCCACAATTGAGACGCGATGCATCGCGTCTCTACCACCTAATCGTCGTCCCGGCTGGTGGGTTCTATTTCAGCAACGGTGGCGCTTTCGCCGGGGGTGGGATCGGCAAAGGGCCGTTTCCCGATCAGATTTTCCAGATCGGCACGGTGCAGCACTTCTTTTTCGAGCAGCGCTTTAGCCAGGGCATCGAGTTCCTTGCGCTTATCCCGGAGCAAACCTTTGGCGCGATCGTACTGTTCGTCGATCATACTTTTTACTTCCAGGTCGATCAGGTGGGCCGTTTGCTCGGAGAAGGGGCGTTGATAGGATTCGCCGAGCATGGAATAGTACGACACATTACCCACCTTTTCGCTCATGCCGTAGTTGATGATCATATCGTACGACAACCGGGTGATATGGTCCAGATCGCTTTGGGCGCCGGTGCTGATCTTGTCAAACACTACGGATTCAGCGGCCCGGCCGCCAAGCGTCATACAGATATCGTCGAGCAGTTTTTCCTTGCGGGTGATGTATTGTTCCTTGGGCAGGTACTGGGCATAGCCCAGCGCAGCCAGTCCGCGCGGTACGATGGTTACTTTTACCAGCGGATGCGCGTGTTCCAGGAACCAGCCGCAGATCGCGTGCCCGG
>CAYVDV010000383.1:0-5362 GCA_964450465.1 uncultured Saprospiraceae bacterium | reverse complement strand
CATCACGATGCCGGACGGGAAAACCATCAGCGGTAAAACAACCATGCTGCCGTTCGTGCCCATCGACAGTATAAAAGTGGAGTGGAGCCCGGAAAAAGATACGCTTGCCCGCATGCTGACCTACCTTACGGACGATCCCAATCAGGTCAACTATTACCGCCGCATGCTCAACTATCATTCGCTGGACAGCATTCCCGAGCAGGATTTTCTGGTCAACGACCGCATCAACACCACGAATCTGATCGCCTTTGGCACCGGGTACGAACTGGTGGAAAACGACACTGTATTCAATACGATCTTCCACATCAGCAAAGATTATTACGACTACGTCGAAAGCGTGCAGCTGGCTGTGTTTGGCAACCAGAACCCGTTTGCGCAGCCCTCGCCGATCAAGAGCAATGTTACAGGGTCGGCCAATCCGCTCGGCATTTTCACCTGTCTGGTGTACGACCGGGATACGACGATCATCCACCGGTAAAACCTCAGGTCAGCCCGAACATTTTGGCGTATTTCAGCATTTCACCGGCGTTGCTGATCTTTAATTTGCCGGTCATCATGGCCATCATGGGATTCAGGTCGCCGGAGAGCAGTTTGGAAAACGATTCCGCGGAAGTGGTCACCGTGCAGGTGGGCTCGCCGGAGAATCCTTCGGTCACTTCCAGTTTGCCGTTGTCCAGTTTTACGGTGAATTGCCCCGTTCCGCTGATATCGAAATGAAACAGGGTGGACATGCCTTCCAGGGCGTCCGGGTTCGCTTTTTTGGGGAGGTCGAATAGAAATTGCTTTACGTCAATCATAGTGCGGTAGGCGCGCTGTGCCCATTTATCAATTTATTTAAGGGAAAAGAAGGCTGGGAATGCCCTTCAGGCCCTAATTTGCCCCCAAAGGTAAATGCACGAAATAAAAATGAACGGGCAAATTAAAAATCTGTTGTTTTTTGGGACTATGCTTGCTGTACTTCCTTTCCTCACCTGCAAATTCACGGAGAAAATCCCCGTGCCGGCGCCTGCGGGCTTCGACTGGCAGGGGCACAGGGGCTGCAGGGGGCTGTTGCCCGAGAACAGCATACCCGCCTTCCTGCGGGCGCTGGAGTTTCCCGAGGTCGTCACGCTCGAACTCGACCTGGCCGTTTCCAAAGACGGGCAACTGATCGTCAGTCACGAGCCCTGGTTCAACCCCGCCATTTGCCGCCAACCGGGCGGCGACTCAATCGCCAAACGCGATGCAGAAAAATTCCTGATCTACGAACGCACCGCGGAAGAGATCCGCGCCTTTGACTGCGGCAGCCAGGGCAATCCACGCTTTCCCCAACAACAGGCCATGCCAGTGTATAAACCAGGTTTCCGGGAAGCGGTACAGGCAGTGCGCGCCCGATTTCCGGGAAAAACCGTGCGCTGGAATATAGAGATCAAGAGTCAACCCGAATGGGACGGGGTGCGTACCCCGCCGATCGGGGATTTTGCCCGGCTGGTAACGGACGAGATCAAAGCGCTTGATCTGGAACAACTGGTCACCGTACAATCCTTCGACATGCGTGCCCTGGAGGCTGTACATCGGATAAATCCCAAACTGAGGATAGGCCAGCTGATCGACAACGCCCGCGGCCTTGCCTGGAACCTCGATCAGCTGACCTTTAAGCCCGACGTGTACAGTCCGTATTACCTTCTGGTTAGTAAGAAACTCGTGCGAAACTGCCACGCCCGTGGTATCCGCATCGTGCCCTGGACGGTCAACGACGTGCCAGGCATGCGGCGGCTTATCCGGCTCGGGGTGGATGGCATTATCACCGATTACCCGGACAAGATTACCGTGGCGACCACACGCTAAGGGCGCCCTTACTCCGTTTTCTTCACCTTCCCCGACCCGGCAATATCCGAATCGACGGAAGGCGATCCAGTGTAAAACACGTCGCCGCTACCGGCAATTTCGGCTTTCAGGGTTTGGGTCACGTTGCACCGGACTGTGCCTGAACCGGCGATACTTGCCTTTCCTTGTTCCGTTTGCAGGCTTTTGGCATCAATATCGCCACTTCCGCTGATCTCCCAAACCGCTTCCTGTGTCTGGCCGCTCACCCGGATGTTGCCGCTGCCGGCAATGGCGCAGGATAATTTGTTTACCGTAGCCTGCGGAAGGCTGATGTCGCCGGAGCCGCTGATGGAAAGATCGAGCTCGTCTCCGTTTATTGGTGATAAAACTTCAATATTCCCGCTGCCTCCGAGGCCAAGCGCGTCGAAAGACGGGGCTGACACGCGTATGACCAGGTCCTTTGCGTTGGAAACGTTTTTGTCAAAATAAATATGCAGCGAACCGTTTTTCACCTCTGTTTTCAGGATCGGTATCAGGTTTTCCTGGGCCTGCACTTCCACCGAGCATTCTTCGGCAATACGAACTTCTATTTTCCCTGGAACACCGGCATCGATGGCGTGAAAATCGCTTACCGTCCGGCTTTCCGTTTGTACCGGACCTTCGCCGCGGACACCGCCGAAGCCGAAGGACCAGCCGTCATGGCCGCAGGTACGGTTGCCAAATACGAAAATAGCGACCAGGAACATAAAAAGAATCAAATAGCGCATAGTAAAAGGGCGTTAGTAGTTGGTTAAAAGTTTTCGAATTTCTTTGCGGAAATTTGCCGCCGGTATCCGGAGCGTCTGCTTGGAAACCGTTTTGGCTGCAAACGTTACATTTTTTCGAAACAATTTTGCCATGAATTGGATGTTCTTGCTGTTTTCCTGGATGATTCTGCCGTTGCACTATACCAAGCCCGCAGCGGGTTCGGCCCCTGTGGTGCGCTGGACTACTGAAACGGACCACGATTTCGGGCAGATCCGGCAGGGGCACAACGTCCGGTTTGTTTTTACATTCCGGAATTTGCTCGAGGAACCCATCGTATTGCAGACAGTGCGCACCACCTGTGGCTGCACGGCTGCGGAATGGCCCGAAGCGCCCATAGAAGCGGGTGCATCCGGCGAAGTCGTGATCGACTATGACGCGGAACGAGGCGGCGCCTTCCGGAAAAAGATCACCGTTTTTTTTAACAAACAGCGCAAGCCTGAAGTGCTGTGGATCCGGGGCGAAGTGGAGTAGCTTACAGGACCTGACCTTCCTGAACTTCAAAGATCTGGTATGCACCCGGAAACGAAGACACCACGGCCTCGATCCGGCTGCGTTGGGTGTCGGTGATAAAGATCTGCCCGAATTCCCGTTCGATAAGCAGCGCGATGAGCTGGCGTACCCGGTTTTCATCGAGCTTGTCGAAAATATCGTCGAGCAAGAGCAGGGGCCTGAGGCCTTTATCCCGGCGCAGGGTTTCGTACTGCGCCAGGCGGAGCGCCAGCAGGAAAGACTTGAGTTGTCCCTGCGAGGCGTATTTTTTGACGGGTTGTTCGTTCAGGCTCAGTGCGAGGTCGTCCCGGTGCGGCCCGGCGGAGGTGCGCTCCAGCATGCGGTCTTTTTCCCGGTTTTCGTGTAATACTGCGGAAAAGTCGTTGCCGTCATTCCCCGGCTCATAAGCAATGGCCACCTGTTCACTGCTGCCGGCAATGGTGGTGTAGATCTCCTGGAAAACTGGGGCGAAGCCGGCTATGAAATTGCGCCGCTTTTCCGAGATCGCCTGCGCCGGCGCGGGCATCTGCCGGTCCAGGGCTTCCAGCAGGGCGTCGTCGAAATAACGCTGTGCGGCGAAGGTTTTCAGCAGTGCGTTGCGTTGCTTGAGCAGATTGTTGTAGATCAGCAGGTTGTGCAAATAATCCGGATAGATTTGCGACAAGGTGGCGTCCAGAAAGCGCCGCCGCTCCTCGCTGCCTTCCTGTACCAGGGATATGTCATCGGGGGCGATCATCACGACCGGAAACTGGCCAACGTAGTCGGTCAGGCGGGTATAGGCGGTGCCGTTGCGTTCCAGTTCCTTGCGCTGTCCGGCCTGTAGTTTGGCTACGATCCGGCTGCGCTCGCCGGCATGCTCGAACACCCCTTCCAGGCGAAAAAAATCCTCGCCGTGCCGGATCAGGTTGCGGTCGGGGAGGTTGCGGTGGCTGCGTGTGAGGCAGAGAAAATACACCGCATCGAGCAGGTTGGTTTTGCCCATGCCGTTCAGTCCCACGAGACAATTCAGTCGCGGCGACAACTCGAGCGACTGTTGCGCGTAGTTCTTAAAATTGGTCAGTTTGATCGAAAGCAAATGCAAGGGCGGTAAATTTCAGAGGGCGAAGGTAAAAAGGATATTTTTGCCGTCTGAATCAACCCGACCGCTATGTACCGTCTGATCCTTTTTGCTTTTGCTGCTGCGTATCTTCTGACAGCCTGCAATCCACCTGTTCGCCTTTCGCCATCCAACCCGAAAACCGGACTGGACTCTGTGTATTACGCCGGGGTAGTGGAGGATGCCCGCTCCGTGGACCTGCGCGAGGCCCGTTACCTGGCCAGGGTGAAGGTGGGCGATCTTGGCGTCAGCCTCGACTGCGGCTACCCGGATGCATTGGCCAACGCCACCCGTATGGCGCGCGGGATCGGCGGCAATCTGCTGGTGATCACCGAGCACAAGCAAAACCAGTCCAAATCCCGCTGTCACCGGATCAAGGCGGAGATCTACCGGGTTGCCAGTCTGGAAGGCCTTGAAAGCTGGTTGTATTGGCACCCGGCGCGTCCGTTGCAGGCAGGCGATTTGCGCGGCAAACCCGCAGCCGGCAGCAGCGGGCTTGCACCTGTGCAGGTGGAGCTACGCTGCCGGATCGGGGGCGATTATTTCAAGTCCGCCATCGTTCGCACGGAAACGCTGTTTTGGGCCGACAGTACCTGGTCGATGGCGGGAACACCCGGAGAGCGCATCGCTCTGCGCCGGGCGCAGTTGTATTTTGACCTCGCCGAACTGCACGCGCGGCAACTGAAGTCGGAACTGGCCGGCCTCGGCCCCGATCTGCCCGCCCTCACCGGTCGCTTCCGGGAGCTGCTTTCTGTGCAGCAGGGGGCGCTGCAAAGCGATTGCCGGAAGCTGGAGGATGAACTGGACGTAGCTGATCCCGCACCGGTCCTGGCGCGCTGGGAAGCGGATGTGCGCTCGCGATTGGCTGCGCTGGAGCAGTTTGGCGGGGATTGGGTAGTTGACCTGCGGAAGAAGCACAAAGGGTAGGGGACATCGCCATCTGCGCAAGGAGACTTTTTACGTTCAATTTTCAAATTGAAAGGTGGTGAGGCATGGGGGTGCGGGAAGTATTTGCGGGCAATATGCTGCGCGCATGTCGCCGGCGACTACAGTTGCGCCATGCAGCTTTCTCCCGTTGATTTTTGCTGATTCCCTCGCAGCGTAGTTCCCGCAAATCTGCGGGAACTACTCTACGAGTGCATCAGCGCAAAATCTGCGGGAGAA
>CAYVDV010000382.1:0-5417 GCA_964450465.1 uncultured Saprospiraceae bacterium | reverse complement strand
CCGCATGGGGCAATTGATTCCCTGTGTGCTGGCTACCGGGGGTGGAACACCCTGCTTTTTCGACAATATGGCCTGGATGAATGCACACGGCACCACGGTTTATCTTAAAACGCCGGTTGATGTACTGCTCGCCAGACTTCGGCTGGATCAAACGGTGCGGCCCCTGTTGCAAGGGGTACCCGAGCACGACCTGGAAGCCCACATTTCCCGCCTGCTCGCGCAACGGGAACCGGTTTACGAACAAGCCCGGATCATTATGCCCTTCAGCGCCGACAACGATACGTATGAAGCGCAACTCCTGACCCTTATTGGTGATGTGGAATAGATCCGGCCGCCTAATCCACAAGTTCCAGATTTCCTTTCTCATCCTCCCGGAGTTTTCCTTCATCGAGCAAATATTCGATCACCCGGGCCACCTGATCCTTGCGCCGCGCCGAAAAGGCTTTCAATACCTCCGGAAGCGGCAGCGCTTCACGCCGCAAAACCGCAGCTATTTTCCGCTCGAGTGAAGCAAACAGATCGGCCGGCACCTCGCTTTCGTTGCGGCCGGTGCAAACATCGCAGATGCCGCAGGATTTGCCGTTCGTTTCACCAAAATATGCCAGCAATTGCCGGCTGCGGCAACGCCGGGTTTCGGCGTATTGGATTGCCTGGCTGGTCCGCTCCTCCGCGCGTTTTTTCCGGAAGTTGAACCGGGTGAAGTCAATATTCAAATTCTCAGCAGCCACCCGCTCCCGGATAAACGTGAGCAGGGGTTGGGTGATGGCCGCCTGGTATGCCAGCACGCCTTCCTGCTGGGCGGCCTCCAGGGTTTGCACGATTGCTTCTACAGGTAAATTGGCGTATTTGGCCACCGTTCCCAGACTGATGTCGGAAAACTCGTTTTGCAGACCCGGATAGGCGCGCAACAAAACTTTTGTAACCACGTCGGCCTGGCGGTTGCGCAATTGATAGTCGTATAACTCCTCCCGGGTTGCCGTGATCCAGACGCGCGGCAGAGCGCCCCCCGTATCCGACAATGCAATCCAGCCCTCCTGCTCCAGAAGCCGCAGGGCAGCATGTGCGGGGCCCTGTTCCAGTTTGTACGTCAGGCAAAAATGCTGCAGGTCAAACGGGATGCTTTCCCCTTTTCCGGCGCCAACAGCCAATTGCGAATAACTCCCCAGCGCCTGGTAGATCCGCCGCACTTGTTCCATTTCCGGGAACGCCGTATGCAGATGATGGCGAAGGGTATCGGCATCGCCGGCATGGTACAACAGAACAGCGTAGGATTTTTTTCCATCGCGCCCGGCGCGCCCGGCCTCCTGAAAATAGGCCTCCAGGCTGTCCGGAAGGTTCAGGTGAACCACCAGCCGCACATCGGGCTTGTCGATGCCCATACCGAAAGCATTGGTACAGGCCATGATACGGGTGCGGCCCTTGATCCAGGCTTCCTGCTTTTGGTTGCGTTCTTCCATGCTCAGACCGGCATGATAGAAATCGGCGCTGATCCGATTTTCCTGCAGCAAACGGGCAATGGTTTTCGTTTCGCCCCGGCTGCGCAGGTAGATCAGCCCGCTGCCGGGGACATTCCGGAGAATATCCAGCAGTTTTTCCCGCTTTTTATCCTCGTACAACACCGAGTATGACAAATTCGTCCGTTCAAAACTCTGCCGGAATACCCGTTTTTCCGAAAAGCCCAGTTTCTCCTGTATGTCCACCACCACATCGGGTGTAGCCGTGGCGGTAAGCGCCAGCACAGGCACACCCGGCAATTGCGCCCGGAATTCAGCGATTTGCAGGTAGGGGGGGCGGAAATCGTAGCCCCATTGGCTCACGCAGTGCGCTTCATCCACGGCCAGCAGATTGACCTGCATGCGCTTGATGCGTTCGCGAGCCAGATCTGTTTGCAGGCGTTCCGGGCTTAGGTACAACAATTTATAGGCGCCCTGGCAGGCATTTTCCAAAACAATATCCAACTCGCGGCGGCTCATGCCCGCATAGATAGCCGCTGCCGGCACTCCGCGTTGTTTCAGTTGCGCTACCTGGTCCTTCATCAGGGCGATCAGCGGGGAAATAACCAGGCATACCCCCTCCCGGCACAGGGCCGGCACCTGATAACAGACGGACTTCCCTCCTCCTGTAGGCAGCAACGCCAACGTATCCTGCCCGGCAAGCGCCGAACGGATGATATCCTCCTGCAAGGGCCGGAACTCCGGATAACCCCAATATTGCCGGAGTACGGTAACGGGCTCGGCAAAGGGCTGTGGCATATTGTACTAAAGGTCTTTTTGTGTGCCTATATTGTTAAAGCCGGACGATCCGTGCCGTAATATGCCTGGTGCCTGCGGTATCCGTAAGACTCAGGATATAAATACCTTCTGGCAGGCCATTCAGTTGCAACGCTGCCCTGTTGTCTGTAAACATCAAATCTTCTGCCCGGACCCATCGGCCATCCGGCGTACTGAGCCGCGCATGCAACAACCCCTCAAATGCGTACTGGATGTTGACTTGCTCCCTTGCCGGGTTGGGAAACAACAACCAGGGTTCCCGGCCGGGAGCGTAGGTAGCGATCACGCCGTCGTCGATCAGGCCATTGCAGTCGTTATCCAGACCATCCCAGACTTCCATAGCGCCGGGGTGTATCGCGGCGTTCGTATCGTCACAATCCAGGCTGTCGGTTGTAAACCCGATGGGGGGAGTCGTCTCGCAGAATTCCATCGCCTGTGCCGCATTGCCGTAAGAATCGCCGTCCAGATCCGCAAAATAGGTGTAGGTAGGAATGCCGTCGTCGGTCAGGCCGTTGCAATCGTTGTCGATGTTATCGCAAATCTCCGGTGCGCCGGGGTAAATATCGGAGTTGGTGTCGTCGCAATCCATGCTGTTGGTCACAAATCCGGCAGGTGCGGTGGCAGCGCAGGTGTCGAAGGAAAGGGCAGCGTCGCCGAAGGAGTCTCCGTCCTGATCAGCAAAATAGGTATAGAGTTGGATGAATTCGTCAATTAACCCGTTGCAATCGTTGTCAATCTGGTCGCACAGTTCGGGTGCGCCGGGATATACATTGGGATTGGCATCGTCGCAGTCGAGGGCATTGGCTACAAATCCGGCCGGCGGCTGGGCGGCACACGTGTCAAAAGAAATGACAGCGTCGCCGAAGGAGTCGCCGTCCTGATCCGCAAAGTAGGTGTACACGGTAATATTGTCGTCGATCAGGCCGTTGCAGTCGTTGTCGATGTTATCGCAGATTTCCGGTGCGCCGGGATAAATATTCGGATTGGCATCATCACAGTCGAGGCTATTGGTTACAAATCCGGCAGGAGCAATCGTCGCGCAGGTATCAAACGCAATTGTGCCGTCGCCGTACGAATCCCCGTCCTGATCGGCAAAGTAGGTGTAAACCGGCACGTTATCATCAACTAGCCCATTGCAGTCGTTGTCGATATTGTCACAGAGTTCAGGAGCGCCTGGATAAACGCTGGGATCCTGGTCGTCGCAGTCATCAATGCTGTAGTAACCGTCGTGGTCCTCATCGCGATAAAAGAATTGCTCGGCGTAATCAAAGGCTTCGACACCAATTTCGGCGCCGATATGCCTGCCCGGCATATCGTCGGCAGGCGGATGTATGCCGCCCCAGATCCGCGAAAGGCTGCATTGGTCGGAGGCATCGCGGTAGGTGGCCCATTGCAGGACCAGGCTATCACTTGGCCCGTCTTCAAAGACCAGGAATTCGTTTTTTGGTGCATCAAACTCGCCCATACCCCCGGGAAAATACGGATCGCCGGTGAGCAGGGTAAGGAGTTCGGCTGCCGCCCTGGAATAGGTGGAGTGTCCGGAAATATATCCGGCAAACGGCGGTGTAACAAAAGAGGGACGTTGGTAGGGCCACCAGTTTTCCGCCAGGATCCAGCCGCAGTGTGCCACATCCGTTTGCGGGTTCACGATGTAATTGGGTCCCCGCCAGGCAAACACCTTGATCTTGCCGACATTTTCGAAGTTTTGCCCGGCAAGCGGATCAGTTTCATCCACCAGTTCGATACGGCCCGGGATAAGCGGAATGCCGCCGGGGTGGTAAGAAGCCAGGTCGGGATCGGAGCTTTGTCCGAGGTCTGCCATTTTTCGGAGCGCGGAAACCGGCCGGATATAGTCGTACCAGCCCTTGATTCCCCAGGCGGTTATGGCAACATCGTGCATGGCGCCGCCCAGCATGAAATATGATTTGACATCCCATTCGAGATCATTCAGCACTTCGCCTTTGCCCTTGAATTTCTTGACTAACTGCGGATGATCATTGATGTAATTGAGGATCGTGAACCAGTGTCCGGGCGGCGTCTCCGAATTGGGGCCGTCAGCCCAGAATTCGGCCAGGACCCGGGCATAATCGCCGCGGCGAACGATTTGCGGCGCATACGGTTGCCCTGTTTTCGGATTTACGGTATAGCCCTTTCCCGGGTCTCCTCCTTCCAACAGATTGTAAAAGTCGTGATATCCCTGCAGAGTGGTCGGGTAGTCCTGTACGTTGCCCTGGGATGCAGGCGAAATATCCCACATCGTAGTGTCGTTGGGGTCGAGTTGCCCCGACCAGACCGAAACCAGGGAAAAATTCCATTTGTATTCTTCGGAAACGCCTCCAACGGCAGTAGTATCCAGGTAGGGTGGGGGCCCAGGGTCGTGATAAACCCAGTAGTCGTTGCCGTCGCGCTGGTAAACCTTGAGGTCGCTTTGTTTCAGGGAAAATGGCGTGACTTTGCCCCATTCCGGACTGAGAAACGGGGGAGTATTGATCGGAATGACATTCCCGCTCTGGTCGATAAATACATCCAAGGTGAGCGGCTGCCAGCGGTTGGGGTCCAGAATATCCGGGTTTCCCGGAAATTTAATGATCAGCGGCGGATTTACAGGCTGATAGTACAGGTTGGCATAGTTGTACTGCTCGTTGGAGCCATCCTGAAGGCCGAAATTGATCACGCACTGGCCGATATAGTTGCCCAGCGCCGCCGGCGAGCCGGAAGAGTAATCCGTAGAGGTAAAAGACACATTATATCCCAGCTGGGCCATCAGATTGCTCATTTCGGCAAGCGTGGTAGGTGCCGCCGGGGAGTACTGAAAGCGTTGTTTCAACACCCGGTAGGCGGCATAGGAAATAGCCTCTTCCCTGGCCGCCTGCAGATTGGCCGGTGCCGGGACACCGTTGAAACTACAGGCAAAGTTGCCGACTGCCTTGCCGAGTAAAAAGGTCTGCGCAACTGTATCATAAGCCGCCCACGCGTCGTACATGGCCAGGGATGTATGAAACAGGTTGCGGGCATGTACCGTGGGGCGGGCCAGGTCTTTACGGATGGCGTTCAGCAATACTTCATTCCATTGGCGCGCCACGGAATGTTGCGCCCAGGCCTGGATGAAAAATAGCAGTGCGAAAATACCGGCAAGCGTAAGGCGTT
>CAYVDV010000381.1:0-5458 GCA_964450465.1 uncultured Saprospiraceae bacterium | reverse complement strand
GCACCTTCGCAACACAATGAAACACAATCAATAATTCGGGTTCTGCGTCAGATTCCCTTCCGTCAGATGGCCAGCCCTACACGCTGCTTCCATATTTAAAGCCCGAAACTGCCGTATGTAAAGGAAATGTTTTCAAATGCAAAAAATTGAAAAGGAAATACTAACTGAGTAAAAATTAACATCAAAAAACAAAACAAGTTGCGCAACCCTGTCCCCATTATGTAGTTTCCGGGCCGACTTGCTCTTGCCGTTAATCCCATTACCTTTGTGGCTACACATTGCTACTATGATCCGAGGTCACGTTTTTTCTTTTCTCCTTTTCGCTGTGCCGCTGGCCCTGCAAAGCCAGATCTACACACCTGTCTTTCCGGCGTTGACCGGTGTAGCGCTCTTCGACAGTGTCGTGGCGCAGTACAAACCGGTAATGATCCTCGATTACGCCAATTCACGGGACACGCTTTATGCCAAAGTGTTGGCTGTGGATGACGACAGCCTGCGTTGTATCTATTCCGGCCACACGCTATACCTGGATCCGACCCAGGATCCAACCCAATACGTTTATCTGAATGGGATCTCTCTGGGCATGAACACCGAGCACGCCTACCCGCAGGCCAAGGGCGCCGCAGACGGCAACGCCCGCAGCGATATGCACCATTTGTTCCCCACGCGTATTCCCGTAAACGAGGCCCGGGGAAACTCCCCTTTCGCGGAAATACCCGATGCACAGACACAGCAATGGTTCTACAAAGCGCAGGTAATGACCAGTATCCCTGCGCAAAACAAGGATCTGTACAGCGAATCCCGGGCCGATGTATTCGAACCGCGCGAATCGGTAAAAGGCGATCTGGCGAGAGCGGTTTTTTACTTTTACACCATGTACCGCACCGAAGCCGACCTGGCCGATCCGAACTACTTCAACCTGCAACGCGCCACCCTTTGCCAGTGGCACGACCAGGATCCGGCTGATTCTTCCGAGCTCATCAAAACCTGGCGCATCGCCCCCTATCAGGAAAACAAACCCAATCCCTTTATCCTGGACTGCACCCTGGCCCGGCGGATGTATTGCCCGGAGCTCACGGGGGATTGCGCCACTACGGCCAGCGGCGAACCGGCAATGGGAGCCTTGGAACTGCGTTTACTGCCCAACCCATGGTCGGGTACAGGCCAACTGGAAATGACTCTGCCTTTCGCGGGCACGATCGAAGTGCGCCTGCGCTCCATTTTGGGCACGGAACTGGGCTTCTGGAAAGAGGCCGGGCTGGAGCCGGGAATATTTCGCCTGACTATCGGGGAAAAACAGAAAGCCGCCTTGCAGACGGCTTTCCTCGAAGTTAAGTTGCTTGGCGCTAACCGGATACTGGTCCGGACAATACCGGTATTACTCGCACCCTGATTCGAATATGTTTTTACTGGCCCTGTGCCAGCGAATACGCTTTTTTGCCGTCGTATTGCATGAGCCACTCAATGGAGCAGATCTTGAATTGACCCGCCACTTTTTCGGAGAGCGCCAGGATCTCCATTTGGGAAGGAACTACTCCTGTCTTTTTTTCCACCCGTACGCGGTACTGGTTGATGCACTCCGTAAAAACAGAGCCGGTGGGATACACCTGGGTACCCCGGTTGCTGATCGTCGTTACACCGTAGGCATCCCCGATGACATCCAGGAATTTTTGCCCGACCACAGCGGGTTGCTCATTGCTTTCAATGAAAAAGTCAGCCCCAAGGATCTCGCCGTGTGGCTGCACCGCTGTCTCCATAATCTGGTTTTCTTCCGGCATGGCAGGAGGAGTGTACAAATGGGACGTTTTTACAGCCACGCTGGCATGGCCTTTTTCCGGTAGTTTACCCAGGTTTCGGATAATTGCGGCGGCAAAATCCGTAGTACTCAGCGCCGGCAGGGAGCGATCGCCGAAATCCGCCGTGTGGGCGCCGGTTTCCAGTGTATATAACAGGGCATTTTCAATCGACGCAGCATGTTCCGTGAAGCCCAGGTGGCGCAGCATCATCACGCCGCTAAGCAGCAAGGCGGTCGGGTTGGCCATATTTTTACCCGCGATGTCGGGCGCGGTGCCGTGTACCGCTTCGAAGATGGAAATATTGTCGCCGATATTGGCCGAAGGCGCAAATCCCAGACCGCCTACAAGGCCTGCGCAGAGATCGGAGATGATATCGCCCTGCAGGTTCGGCAGGACTACCACGTCGAATTCGTGCGGCCGGACCACGAGTTTCATGGCCAGGTCATCCACGATGACATCATTCACCTCCAGATCCGGATAGTCTTTGGCGACTTCGTAGAAACACTCCAGGAAGAGTCCGTCCGTGATCTTCATAATATTGGCCTTATGCCCGCAAGTCACCTTTCGCGCGCCCTTTTTGCGCGCCATCTCAAAGGCGTAGCGATGGACCTGAAGGGAGCCCGGCCGGGTAATAAACCGGCGGCACAGCGCGACATCGCCGGTCAGCATGTGCTCTATGCCACCATAGGTATCTTCGATATTTTCGCGGACGATCGTCAGATCGATCGGGACACCGGCCTTGGAAAAAACCGTCTCCACGCCATGCAGTGACTTGAACACCCGTTTGTTGGCATAGGTATTCCAGACCTTTCGGGCAGTAACGTTGATACTTTTCACGCCCTTCCCTTTTGGAGTTTCCATAGGGCCCTTGAACAGAATACCGTATTTTTCGATGACCGACTTGGCCTCCGGCGTCATACCGGCCGAGTGCCCCTGTTCGAAAACATGGCGACCCATGTCGACGAAATGGTATTCGACAGGCACACCCGCCGCTTCAAATACCTGCAATACGGCGTCCATAATTTCAGGACCAATCCCGTCCCCTTTGGCAACTGCGATGTTCATTTTCATGTACGTGTTTTTTTAGGGCGCAAAGGTATTAAAACTCCACAAAATAATAGCATTACTATCAAAAAGAAAAACCTTTTTTAGGCCAGCGCTATCTGGAAGCCATGCGGGCGTTGAGCAATTCCGGCGGGAACAACTATCTTCGCGCCGATTTTTCACCAAACGGCCTTTGCTGCCTTGTCATGATCGATTTACTGACCCAGTTTTTTGACTTTATCCGCCATCTCGACGTTCACCTGGAAAACATTATGCGGGAATATGAGCTGATGACCTATTTGCTGCTTGCGCTCATTATTTTCTGTGAAACAGGGCTGGTCGTCACCCCGTTCTTACCCGGCGATTCCTTGTTGTTCGCCGCCGGGGCTATTACGGCCAAAACCGGTATCCTGAACGTATGGCTCCTGATTCCGCTGCTGTTTGGCGCCGCGATCCTGGGCGACAATACCAATTACTTCTTTGGACGATACCTGGGCAACAAAGTGTTTACCCGGGATTACTGGTTCTTGAAACGCTCCTACATCGAGCGGACCCAGCACTTTTACGAGAAATACGGCGGCCGTACGCTGGTCATCGCGCGTTTTGTGCCCATCGTGCGCACGTTTGCGCCTTTTGTAGCCGGTGTGGGTAATATGAAATACCGCCGTTTTATCGGTTACTGCCTTGCAGGAGGGATTTCCTGGGTAACGGGGCTCACGCTGTCAGGCTACTTTTTCGGCCAGATACCGATTGTAAAGAACAATTTCGAGATCGTCATATTTGCCATTATCGGCGTATCGGTGTTGCCGATATTTGTGGAGTTTGTACGGGCGCGGATGAAGAAATAAAAGCCCTTCCGGAGGGATTTAGGAACCTCTAATGTAAAACAGGGCCGCGCTTTTGGCGCGGCCCTGTTTTGCGTTGTGAATGGGTGTACCCGATCGTTCAGGCGTTCCGCCCGATGCAGTTCAAATCATCGAAAGCCTGTTTCAAGCGGGCCACAAACGATTTTTCGCCTTCGCGCAACCAGACCCGCGGGTCATAGTACTTCTTATTCGGCTTGTCGGCGCCGTCGGGATTGCCGATTTGCGCCTGGAGATAGCCTTTTTTGCCCTCGTAGTAGTTGCGAATGCCCTCCCAAAAGGCCCATTGCATATCGGTATCGATATTCATTTTGATGGCGCCATAGGAAATAGCTTCGCGGATTTCCTCCTGGGTGGACCCGGAGCCGCCGTGGAAGACGAAATGCACCGGTTTTTCCTCCGAAAGGCCGTAGTGCTGGCGGATATAATCCTGTGAGTTTTTCAGGATAACCGGCTGCAGTTTCACATTCCCCGGTTTGTACACGCCATGCACGTTGCCGAATGCTGCAGCCACGGTAAACCGCGGACTGATCTTCTTCAGGTTTTCGTAAGCATAGGCGACCTCGCTGGGTTGGGTGTAGAGGCGGGAGGAGTCCACGTCGGTATTATCCACCCCGTCTTCCTCGCCGCCGGTAACGCCGAGTTCAATCTCGAGCGTCATGCCCAGCGGCGCCATACGGGCGAGATACTGGCTGCTGATCTCAATATTCTCATGGATGGGTTCTTCCGACAGATCGAGCATGTGCGAGCTGTAGAGCGGATAGCCGTGTTTTTCAAAAAATTGTTCTCCGGCATCGAGCAGCCCTTTTACCCAGTCGATGATGTTGAGCGCACAGTGATCGGTATGCAGCACCACCGGCACACCATAGGCTTCGGCCAGGGCATGCACGTGTTGCGCACCGGCAATGCCGCCCAAAATAGCGGCGCGCTGACCTTCATTGCTCAGGCCTTTCCCGGCGAAAAAAGCAGCGCCTCCATTGGAGAACTGAATGATCACGGGGCTGTTGACAGCCGCCGCCGTTTCCAGCACAGCGTTTACAGAGTCCGTGCCGATCACATTGACAGCCGGCAAGGCGTAATGGTGTTCCAGCGCGTGGTTAAAGAGTTCGGTAACTTCGGCGCCATGCAGGACGCCCGGACGAAAACGAGCCATTCGGATTCAGATTGCTTTTGATGGTGAGAAGAAGGAATACAATGGTCAGAGTGCCGGCAAATATCGCAAAACCTGCCCCCTTTGCCAATTTCTCCGCAGCTAAATTTGCATTCCCGCAATTCACCGGTTAATCCAGACCTGCTTCTACCAGGTAACGCTCCGTATCGAGGGCAGCCATACAACCGGTACCAGCGGCGGTAACCGCCTGGCGGTAAATCTTATCCTGTGCGTCGCCACAGGCAAACACCCCGGGGATATTGGTCATCGTGCGGCCGGGTGTGGCTACCACGATATAGCCGCTTTCGTCGAGGGTCAGCCAGTCCTTGAACACATCAGTGTTGGGTTTGTGGCCAATGGCAACAAAGAAGCCACTGACGGGCAAGTCCGTTTTTTCGCCGGTTTTATTGTTGACGATCCGCACACCATTCACGACATCGGCGCCGAGCACTTCTTCGGCTTCGGTGTTCCAATGCACCACCAGGTTAGGGGTGTTCTGCACCCGTTCCTGCATGATCTTGGAGGCGCGCATTTCGTCGCGGCGCACCAGAAGGTGCACTTTGGAGCAAATCTTGGCCAGGTAGGTACTTTCCTCCGCAGCCGTA
>CAYVDV010000380.1:0-5461 GCA_964450465.1 uncultured Saprospiraceae bacterium | reverse complement strand
CAACGGCGACCTGCTCAACGGCAAGATCCTCGACACCCTGATCGAAAAAGGCGTGACCCGCTTCGATATCGCCAGCATCGACCGCTACCACAAATATGCCGGGGCCAAACTCCAGGAACTGGCCGAATTGTTCGCATCGCGCGGCGTGAACGGCGACGACAAGGACCCCCTGGTGGAAAAGGAAACGTACCTCGTGAAAGGGCACCGCCTGTCCTGGGGATACTGGGGCGCTACGGAAGATATGTGGCTGGGCGGCAACTGGGCGCGCGGCCGCGCCCTGGAAAAAGGCAACTGGAAACGCGACCCCGGCCACAATTTCTGCCGGATCCTGAGCGGCGGCATCGGCTTTCTCACGGGCGCCGAGGGCATCCCGCAGGAGATCTCCATCCAGCTCTGGCGCATCAACCCCTGCTGCCCGGGTACGTACAAGGCCATGGGCGATGCCCGCACTGAAAAGGTGGCGGACGTACTGGCCCGCGTGGCGCAGTCGCCGGTTTTTCAGAAGATCAATGAAGGCGACCCCCTGGGTATGGGCGAAAGCGTGGGTATCCCCCGTGAGCTGGCGCAGGCCCGCACCGAAGCGCTGCAAAATGTATGCCTTTGGTGCGACGAATTTTTCCGTGATTACTTCGATATGGAAACGCTGCAGTCGAAGTTCCAAACCGCTGAAACGGAACCATGACCATCCTCTTTGCGCTCTGTTGAAGAGTGGATCAGCCTCATTTCCCCACGGCGCTCGTAACCGCCTCCCCGCTTTTCACCGGTATTTGCTCGGGCAAGAACACATCGAGCGGGCGCATGGCTTTGCCATTGGCCCATTGGCCGAGGTAGCGTTGCTTGGGCGTATTGCCGAACGCTACGTCGCCGTAGCAGCCTTCCCGGGTGTACCCGATGAGGGCGTCGCCCAGTTTCCAGTAGCAGTTGAAATCCACTTCGTTGAGGCGGGAGGTTTGGAACACCCGGCGGGTAGTGTAGTTGCGGATGCCGGTGTCGAAGTCCAGATCATAGCAATACGGCTCGGAGTGGGTGGCCAGTATCCAGCGATGGCCGTCGGTATCGTGCCGCTGGAGTACGAGGTTGCGGCTGGCTGTGTTCACGGCGGTTTCAAATACCAGCTGGCCGAATTCGTGCCCCACGACGTAGTCGTCCTCGCCGACGATAATGATCAGGTTCAGGTCTTCGGCCAGCGCGCTGTAATCGTCGAGCCGGGCGCCTTTGAGCGGCCCGGAGCCCGGTTCGCACAGCAGCATGGCTTTGGGTTCGGGGATCTGGTATTTTTTCCAGTTGATACCCAGGTTAGCGGTGATCACACCGCCGTAGGAGTGGCCGAAGTAGGCTACCTGGCCGGTGCGGGGTCGCACGTGGTCGCCGGTTTGCAGCAGGGCAAGGGCATCGCGGATACCCTTGGCGGCATTGGCGGGGAAAGCATCGGGGCGGGGAATCAACAGGTTTTTCTGGTACCGGGGGTAAATGACAATATTGCCTTTGGCCACCAAGTGTTTGATCCATTTGCCATAGGTCATCGGGTTGTAGGCGCCGTAGCCGTGCATGAATACCACTACCTCCGCAGAGTCGGGCTTGGGGTCGGCGGGTTCGAAGAGCCAGTATCCGTCGGCCCGGGTGGCAGCGTCGTAAAACGCCACCGAGCGGTGTTGGTATTCAGCACCGCCGGGGCCCGTTGCCGGCTGGCCGGGGAAGGGCGCCTGTTGTGCGGCTGCGAACAAGCCTTTAAAGATCAAAACTGCCATGAAAAGAAGGATACGCATGGGTAGATAATTGCAGTCCTAAACGTTAAACGCAGCGTTTTCGTTTAGAAACATTCGATAAGCAGGCCAATTTTGCAGATAATCGCGGACATTTGTGGTATAGCCGTCCCAAGGGCGTGACTTCAGACCATAATAACTTCGCATATGAGATCCCTCCTTTTTATAGCATTCCTTCTCCCGTTTCTTTTTTCCTGCAGCGCCGACCAGCAGCATGCGCGCCCGGCAGACACCAGCGGTCTGCCGCCGTCCGCTGCCCGAAAAAATGTTACACCGCCCGATGTGATCCGCCCCGATACGATAATGCCCGATTCGACCCCTGTGGAAGTCGCACCGGAAGAAATTCCGGCAAAAAGCGAACAGGCGCCCCGGCCGGACGCGATGCACAAGCCGAGAGCGACGGCGCCGATGGTCTCCTCTCCTGCGCCCGGGTTTGCCGGCGCGGAGGCTGCCAAAGGCTTTGTGGATATCCAAGTGCTCGAGCCTTCCATCCGCCTCGACATCCGCTATGCCACGACAAATAATT
This sequence comes from uncultured Saprospiraceae bacterium, assembly GCA_964450465.1. Classification (GTDB taxonomy): domain Bacteria; phylum Bacteroidota; class Bacteroidia; order Chitinophagales; family Saprospiraceae; genus M3007. The sequence continues at coordinate 3,172 of CAYVDV010000380.1, read as the reverse complement.
TTACCCAAAGCCAGATCTACGACTGCCCGCGTTGCCTGCTCCGCCCGGAAGCCGCCCAGGCGATTGTGCGCGCACATCGCCTGCTCCAGCGCCAGGGTATGGGCCTCAAACTCTTCGATTGCTACCGGCCACAACCCTACCAGCAGCGCCTGTGGGACAAAGTACCGAACCCCGACTACGTGACCCCCCCCGATAAAGGCTCCATGCACTCGCGCGGCGCTGCCGTTGACCTTACGATCGTGGATGCCCAGGGCAACGAACTGGATATGGGCACACCCTACGACTTTTTCGGCCCTGAAGCCCATTACACCTACACCCGGCTGCCAGGCAAGGTGCTGGCCAACCGCCGCCTGCTGCGCCGCACAATGGAAAATGCCGGCTTGCAGGGCATACGCACCGAATGGTGGCACTTTTCGTACCAGAGCAAGGAATATCCCTTGTCGGACTGGGTGTGGGACTGTACCGGGAAATGATAAGCCGAAGTAAAGAATATGCCCCGATTGGGTACTTTTGCGCCATAAACAGATGACAACAAAAGATTTTTTCCTTCGCCTGGCCGCGATCAACTAATAATTTATCTTTTGTGCATAATGAGCAACGAAGCGTGAAAAACATGTCCGCTTTTGTCCCCCACCCTGCAAAAATAGTATCCCGCAGCAAGACCAGATATATCTGCTACGCCCTCGCTTTTCAGCGGCAGGCGACGGGCCAGGCGTCCGCCGGCGTCAAACAATTCCACAAACTCCGGCGCAACTCCGGCAGGCAATTGAACAAAAACTTCGTTCCCCGTTGCCGGATTCGGGTACAGGCGCATGCCCGACGCTTGATTCCAGTCTAAAAGTTCTGGCTCCCAGGCCGATGTTGTGGCGCACCACAAGGTATCAATACAGCCATCCGGCGTGAACTTGACCAGCCACGGATAGAGATCGCCATTTGCGTGAGAATATCCCCCGGCAATCATGTTTCCACTGCTCAAAATACCCACACCGCCGAGATAGTTTCCGGTACTTTTTAACCCATCTGTTGCCGCAATAATTTGCAGGGACCAAAGGCTGTCCAGTTGCGGGGATACCTTATACAGCCAACCGTACACCTGCGCCGGCTCTGTATTGGGATTTGCAGCGTTTACCTGACCAACTGCAATGAAATCCCCATCGATACCCTTTTCGATATCCCAGAAAAAATTAGAAATTTTGACCCCAGGTCCAAATAATCGTGTGTCTAAAATATTAAGCGAAGTATCAATTAAAGCCCAAAAAGGTTTTACCCTTGTAGGGTTGAGCTGAAATGCTTTTTTTCCATATAAAAGCCATTTGTCGCTTGAAACAGGATATATATAATGTAACCATTCGAGGTTTGAATTTGCAGGTCTCCATTCCTTAAGTATATTACCTTCTTCTGTATTAATCCATACAACCCAAGGACCCCGTCCTTCAATAGTATTTTGATTTAAAACATACCCCCCAACATAGATAGCAATTGAATCATTCAATTTTTGATAACTTGACAGGGCATCAAATACGTCATATTGCCCATAATATGAAAACCAGATGGAATTACCTGACTTACCTACCTTTCGGAGGAAAGCATCCTGCAAATAATTGGGGCGTTGTAAATGTCCTCCAAGTAAATATCCATCTGATAGTTCAATGATTGAGTTATAGAATTCTACAAAATTTACCGAGTCGGGGTATTCCTGGATAAATTCGATAGATAAATCACTTTTAAGTTTTATAAATATTCCGTCATTGCGATTGAATGAAGCTGCGGTAATGGCATACCCTCCTTCGGAAGTAGATACTATCTCCGACCAATTAATGTCCATCGTAAGATCCCCTCCCAAAGAATCACATATAAGCCTTGAGTCAATGGGCGTACCACTTGAGTCAAATCGGGCCAGGAAGAGGCATTGCAGGTAAGGTGAAGTATCCATTCGCGCCAAACCGTAACCAATAATTGTATCCTTGCAGACCAGAAGGTTCCGGAAATGGCCGTTTGGATAGTCGGGGCTGTACGTTCTGTTAAACCCCGGCTGTGCAAAAGCAGACAGGGCAATGAACCCCCAGCAGAAAGAGAAGAGGTAACGCATGGCAGTAAGGAAAATGGGCAGCGCAAGTCCGGTGGGGCTTGCGCTGCCAGATGAATGGATGTTAGCGGGAAACAACTAATTTCGTAGCAAAACTGCCGGCGCCACCGAAAATCCGGCACACATAAATGCCCGGTAATGCATTGGGTATGTCTATCGTTGCAGAACTTACAAGGGTTCGATCCAGCGCCAGGCGGCCGTCTGCTGTATACAAGCCCAGGCGTAAGGGACCAGCATGCGGTGGCATCTCTACTCTAAAAGTCCCCCGGTTCGGATTCGGATAAATCCGGATGTCCGGGGAAAAAGCCGGGCCGGCTTGCGATACGGCAGGGCGTGCCGGCGCATATCCTGTACATTGGGTCACTGTTTCCCGGCCATTACGCTGCAGGACCGTTTTGGCAATAAAACCGGGTTCTGTACAGTCCGAAGCCCGGTTTTCGAGACTGTCGAGCGCAGTTCCGGGCAGTTTGTGAAGCAAATGGCTACTCTGGACATACGGTCGAAGTACAGCGAGAACTTGAGTAAAATCACTTAATACAGATGCATGGGCTGTTGAAAGTTCATTTCGCACTGGAATATTGGCCAGCCACTGGTCATACTCAATCAGGTTGCCGGCGAAAAAAGCATGACGGGCCAGCCGAAGGTCAGTTTCAAACCTTGCCAAATGTGCTGTCCAGGTCAATACCGAGTCCACCTTTGGACCAATGGAGTCCAGGGCAAAGTTGCGGATTACCTTGCCCCCTCCGATATCCATTGCTGATCGGTGCGCACGAATTTCGGCCATCAGCGCCGTTTGCGCAGCGGAGTCTGTGATCGAAGGATAAAGCGCGCGCTTAGCCAGCCAGGCCGATTTTTCCAGGAAAAACTGGCCTTTCCAATCTTCCGATTCGGCCTCGCACGGAGGCGGACAGGGATCTGCATCTGAAGAACAATCGGGGTTAGGTTGGTTAGCTGTAAATGAACTTATTCCAGTGTTGCCATATGAGCCGGTACCACTATTGGGATCCTGGTCCGTAACATTCAGGTAGTAATAGCTTAGTGCAGCCCCATCATTCCACCATGTGAATGCTGAAGGACTAAAGGTGT
>CAYVDV010000379.1:0-5472 GCA_964450465.1 uncultured Saprospiraceae bacterium | reverse complement strand
TAACGGCATTTTAGGAAGCATTACTTTGGAAGCATCCGGAGGCTGGTCCTCAAACTACAACTACAGCTGGAGCAACGGGCAAACCGGCAACTCTGCCCTGAACCTCAATCCAGGCTCTTATATTTGTACGGTTACTGATGATAACGGCTGCACCAAAACACTGACAACGGTGATGGCGCCAGCCGCCATACCTGTGGCATCCATCGCAACGCCTGGGACAATTTCCTGCACTACGCCGGAAATCCAACTCAGCGCTTCCGCAACCGGCGGTTGGAGCGGCACCTTTAACTACTCGTGGTACGCTACAAATGGCGGCAATATAACCGAAGGCGCGAACTCCGCCACGCCTACGATCAATGCGACCGGTAGCTATACCGTACAAGTCTCCGACGCTGAAACTACCTGTTCCGGATTTGCCACCATTACGGTAAGCGGAAATACTACACCACCGACAGCCAATGCAGGCCCGGCAATGTCGGTCACTTGTGCCAGCCCGACCACCGTGCTTCAGGGAACCGGCTCCTCCGGCAATAATATCACCTACCAGTGGACGGCTTCCAATGGCGGCCATATCGCTTCCGGCGCCAATTCACTGACGCCCACGGTCGATGCCGCCGGCACCTATACCCTGGTAGTAACGAATACCGCTAATGGTTGCACCCAGAGCTCCGCTACTGCGGTCACTGGTAACAATACAGCCCCTACCGCCAGTGCAACCGGCGGTGCGCTGACCTGCACAAGCAGCTCCGTCAGCCTGGCTTCCACCACCAATGCCGGCAACCCGGGATTTGCATGGACCGGCCCGAACGGGTTTGCTTCTACGACACAAAATCCGACAGTAAATGCCGAAGGCGCATACCTGCTCACGGTAACAGATTCCATCACCGGCTGCACGAATACAGCCACTGCAATGGTTTCGACGAACACGACAGCCCCTGGCGCTGCTGCCACCGGCGGCGTCCTGACCTGTACCAACACCGCTGTAGGGCTGAACGGATCATCTACAGCTACCGGCGCTACCTTCCAGTGGGCAGGTCCGAATGGCTTTACGAGCAATGTAGCAACCCCAAGCGTTTCCGAAACGGGCACCTATAGTCTGATTACGACGGATCCGGCAAATGGATGCACCTCGGAAACAATGGCCACCGTAACGCAAAATACGACAGCTCCCACGGCCAGCGCTACCGTACCAGGGAATCTGAACTGCAACACCACGCAGTTGGAGATTAATGGCTCCGGATCGTCGCAAGGCGCCGCCTTCAGCTATGCCTGGACTACGGCCAATGGAAATATCGTCTCCGGTGCAACTTCTGCTTCACCGGTAGTAGACGCAGCCGGCACTTATGATCTCGTGGTAACCGACGCGGGTAATGGCTGCACCGCTGCCACTTCTGTCTCTGTAAACCAAAGCACAACGGTTACGGCAGCGATCAGCAACTCCGGCAATGTCTCTTGCAATGGCGGAACGAACGGTTCCGCAACGGTCCTGGCCGGCGGAGGCAACGCATCCTACAGCTATGCGTGGAGTAACGGTGCTACCGGCGAGTCTGCCGCAAACCTTGCTGCAGGAACATACACTGTCCTCGTAACAGATGGCGAAAACTGCACGGCTTCCGCATCTGTTGTTATTACTCAGCCTGCAGTGCTGGCTGTGAATGCTACAGTGACCGCGCAAACGGCTAATGGCGTGAACGATGGTACGGCGACGGCTAATCCGTCCGGTGGCACCAGCGGATATACCTACACCTGGAGCAACGGTGAAAATACTGCCGCAATATCCGGTCTGGCACCCGGCACCTATACCGTCACGGTTGCCGACGCCAATGCTTGTACCTCGGTGCAATCGGTCACGGTTAATTCCTACAATTGCACGATGGCTGCCGCTGTTTCAAGCGCAAACATTTCCTGCTTTGGTGCAAATAACGGCAGTGCGGAAGTGAATCTCATGGGCGCTAATGATCCCGTGAATTACCTCTGGAGCAACGGCGCAAGCTCGGCCAGTGTGGCCAACCTAGCTGCCGGCACCTATACCGTTGAAGTGGTGGACGCAACCAATTGTGCCTCCGTATTGGAAGTGACGATCAGCGAGCCCTCCGCAGTTGGTGCCAACGCATCCGCCACGAACGAAACAGCACTTGGCGCTAACGACGGTACTGCCACAGCTGCTCCTACTGGCGGCACCGGTGCTTATAGCTATGCCTGGAGCAATGGAGAGACAACCCAGACGGTTACAAATCTGGCGCCGGGCACTTATACCGTTGTTGTTACGGACGCAAATAGTTGCACTAATGCCCAGACCGTGGTCGTTAATGCATTCAATTGCACGGTAGCGGCACAAGCAACCGTGGTTAACGTTAGCTGCGCCGGGCAGAATAACGGTGCGGTGACCCTGTCTGTAAGCAGTGGCGCCGAACCTTACACTTACGCCTGGAGCAATGGCGCTACCACGTCCTCTATCGAAAACATTGCTCCCGGAACCTACACAGCGAGCATTACCGATGCCAATGGCTGCGAAACAGTGACCGGCGGTACGGTGACCGAGCCCCAACCGCTTGAAATCACCGGAACCACAAACAACCCGGCCTGCGTGAGCGATCCCAGTGGCAGTATTGTCACCTCCGTTTCCGGCGGGACAGGGACCTATTCTTATGCCTGGAATACCGGCGCTTCGACCAGTTCGCTCGCCGACCTGACACCTGGCACCTACACGCTGACGCTTACAGATGGAAATGGCTGTGTAAGCACTACAGCTTATACCTTGACGGCCGAGGACAATACCGCACCGGAGATCACCGCACCCAATGCCACCCTGGCAATTAATGCCAACGGCGGCGCATCGGCCACCTTGCAGTCACTGAATGCCAGTGTCACGGACAACTGTACCGTAACGGATGTGACGATCACTCCAAATGCTTTCGATTGTTCCACACTCGGCGAGCATACGGTAACCATAACGGCAACGGACGATGCCGGCAATACAGCATCCAAAACGCTGGTTGTTACGGTTGTCGATAACACCGCTCCGACGGTCACCTGCCCGGCTAATATTACCCGCTGCTGGTTCGACAATACGGTGTCGTATGACGCACCGGTGGCCCAGGACAACTGCCTGACCAACGGCGGCGCCTGGAATCTGGAGGAAGGCTTGCCCAGCGGCTCCACGTTCCCGACCGGGGAAACCGTACAAACCTACACCTTTACGGATGCCAGCGGCAACGCCGGATCCTGCTCTTTCGCGGTGAACATCACTACGCCTATTGACCTGGCAATAGCAAGCGTCTCCAACGATGTAAACAACCAGGGATTGGGTTCCATCGACATCACGGTGTCGGGTGGTGGCCAACCGTACGGATTCGTTTGGACCAACGAGAGCGGAGTGGTTGTGGGTACCACAGAAGATATCAGCGGTCTGTTTGCCGGTATCTATCAAGTGGAGATCAAAGATGCCAATGGGTGTACAATAAGCCATGAAGGCATCGTTGTCGATAACACAACGGGTACCTCTGAACCGGGCTGGATGAGTGGCGTAACCATGCGTCCGAATCCGACCTCCAGTATTACACACATCGTATTTGGCCAGGCGCCGGCTACGCAACTTGAAATCAGTGTTGTGGATGCTACCGGACGTGTACTGCTGACACAAATTACGGATCAGCAGCCCGACATCCGGCTGGATTGTTCCAAACTGCCCGAAGGTGTGTATGTGGTTCGCTTCCGCACCGGCAATGAAGTAGGTGTGCGCAAACTGATGATTGGCAGGTAAGACGCGGTTTATCGCGCAACATATTCTTTGCGAGCCGTCCCGGATTGTGTCTGGGGCGGCTCGTATTTATTGGATCCATGCAGCAGCAGATGGGCTGATACGTTACGGCATTTGTCTAATCCCGTTTCCTTTCCGTTGAATTTACAATAACTTCGCCGCGAATTTCATTTTCATTACGTAGCGCAAATGGTTCAACGTATTCAGGGCTGTATTTTTAATTTGGATGGTGTTATCGTTGATACCGGCAAATACCATTACCAGGCATGGCGCCGGCTGGCCAATCAGCTCGGCTTTGACTTTTCCAGGGAACAAAATGCCGAACTTAAAGGCCTTGGCCGGATGGCAAGCCTGGAGAAAATTCTGGAGTGGGGTGATATTTACATGCCGGAAGCGGAAAAAATGCATTGGGCCGATGTGAAAAACAATTGGTATATTGGCCTGATCTCCAACATGAAACCAGGCGAAATCCTGCCGGGAGTACTGCTGTTTCTACGGCAGGTAAGGGAGAGTGGTATAAAAATCGCGCTTTCTTCCGCCTCACAAAACGCACGTGCGGTCTTGAAATCAACCGGAATTGAATCCTTTTTCGACGTTGTCCTTGACGGGAATACCGTCAAAAAAGCCAAACCAGACCCGCAGTGTTTTCTGATGGCCGCAAATGCCCTGGAGCTGGATGCTGGAGCATGCCTCGTTTTTGAAGATGCCCCACTGGGGATTGAGGCCGCTTTGCTGGGTGGGTTTCCCGTGGTTGGTATAGGTCCGGCACCGTTATTGCTGAAAGCACATGCAACAATTGAAGGTTTTGAGAACCTGAGTTTTAATAGTTTACTTGCGCAGCTCATGGAGCGCGTACCATCCTGATTTTTATGAAACTGAACATTTTGCTTTCCATCCTGGCGGCTGTAATGCTTTGGGCCACCTGCAAAAACTTAAAAAGCAGCCAAACCACACAAGCCAGCCCGGATCAGAACCAACCGGCTGCTGCGGCAGGCCCATCGGGTTGGCGTGCATCCCATGTGATCGAAGGAAATAATCCGGACTCTTTAGGTACCCTGCAAATACAAAAGGCGCCGGACTATGTAAACGTCCCAGTGGACGCACTTCCACCGGCCACTGCCAGCCACAGGGCATATTTGAGCACAGGCTACTGGCACCTGAACATGGCCTTTCAGCCCAGCGACACCACCGTACACCACAATTATCAGCATAAATGGCTTAAGTTTCGCGAAGACCAAACGTTTGATATCCTCGTGAAAGGAAAACCGGTGGATACGGGTCGCTGGAATTGGGATGAAACCAAAAATGAAATTTATCTTTCGTGCAACGACCCCTATATCAACAATACCTGGTCGGTATTAGAAAAAGGATTTGTAATGATCTGGAAGGGCAATACCGAACTCAATGTGACCGGCATTCAGATACGAGTGGTGGGCTCCGGGCAGATACCTTCCGACCAATGACCATTTCGTTCATGCTCACAGGATATAATATGATATCGCGCTTTTGCATCATACTGGCGGCCGGATTTTCCATTTTACACCTGTTCAGTTGCCAGAATCAACCTGCCCCCGCTGTGCCTGACTCTGCAATAGTTACACCCCCTTCCTCCAAAAACCGGCCGCAGGAACCGGAGTGGGTGCCGCAAGCCGTACTTTATGAATGCAACGTGCGCCAATTTTCCGCACAAGGCAACTTTGCTGGTGTGGAAG
>CAYVDV010000378.1:0-5482 GCA_964450465.1 uncultured Saprospiraceae bacterium | reverse complement strand
ATCATTGTGTCTGATGCGTTAAGATAAGCAGACACACTTTAATGAACAGTCTCTTTTGACACGGGGCACTGTAATATGAACAGTCCCCATCTGAATTATTTTAAGATAAACCTATCCAAAACTCACGTTAATGACGCAACCAGAAACCTTCTAACCCTCTAACCAGAAACCCTCTAACCCTCTAACCCTCTAATTTTATGCGCAAAACATTTTTCTGTATCGACGCCCATACCTGCGGCAACCCGGTCCGTCTGGTGGCCGGGGGAGGCCCCCTGCTGGAGGGCGCCAACATGGGCGAACGCCGGCTTCATTTTATGCGGGAATTCGACTGGATCCGGCAGGGGCTGATGTTCGAACCGCGCGGGCACGACATGATGTCGGGCAGTATCCTCTACCCTCCTGTCGATCCGGAAAACGACATCGCCATCCTTTTTATCGAAACCAGCGGTTGCCTGCCCATGTGCGGGCACGGCACCATCGGCACGGTTACTATTGCAATCGAAGAAGGGCTTGTTTTGCCTAAAACCCCCGGAAAACTCCGCCTGGAAACGCCGGCGGGGCTGGTCCTGGTGGAATACCGGCAGGAAGGCAACAAGGTCAGATCGGTTAAACTGACCAATATCCCGTCGTTTTTATACCAGGAAAACCTCGAAGTGGAATGCCCCGACCTGGGGCCGCTTCGGGTAGATGTAGCCTATGGCGGTAATTTCTACGCCATCGTGGATGTCCAGGAAAACTTCGGCGGGCTGGAACACTTTACCGCCGCCGACCTGATCCGCTGGAGCCCCGTTCTTCGCCGCCGCCTGAATGAGCAATACACATTTCAGCACCCCCTGGATGCCAAAATCAAGGGGCTCAGCCACTTGCTCTGGACGGGCAAACCCACGCATCCGGACTCGACGGCGCGCAATGCCGTATTTTACGGCGATAAAGCCATCGATCGCTCTCCCTGCGGCACCGGCACCTCGGCGCGCATGGCCCAATGGGCCGCAAAGGGCAAACTGAATCCCGGAGATGCCTTTGTACATGAAAGCATCATCGGAAGTCAGTTTACCGGCCGCGTGGAGAGCAGGACCACTTGCGGCTCTTTCGAGGCGATCATTCCAAGTATCGAAGGCTGGGCGCGGATCACAGGCTACAATACGATCATTATCGACGATGAAGACGACCCCTATGCACACGGGTTTCAGGTGATTTGATGCGAATCTGAACTACATCAGATTCTGATTCGCAAACAAAACGACCGAAATCTGAAACATAGCCCCTCTGTTTTTCGTTAGGCCAAACCAGATTCTTCCAACACTTCCTATTTTTGGTAAAAAATAACCAACCATGCACATTCGGACTACCCTTATCCTGGCACTGTTGTGGCTTTGCTCCGCACTTAATAGCCAAACCCTCGTTTCTGTGACCCCGCTCGGCACAAAGACCAAGGCACAACTGAGCAGTCAGTTCAATCTGCCGTTCATACAATACGGCGCTAAATACTACCGCATTACCTACACCACCACCAACCTTCAGGGACTGCCCGATACCGTATCGGGCCTAGTTGTCGCGCCCGACGATGCCTCCAAGGTTTACCCCCGCCTGGTGTATCAGCACGGCACCTCCGGTTCCAAACTGGATGTCCCCTCTTATAATGTGGTGCAAAACGGCGAAGGCAGTATTGGCCTCCTCTTCGCCGGACTCGGCTATGTAACCCTGATGCCCGACTATTTGGGGCTTGGCGTGTCCAAGGGATTCCACCCCTACGTCCATGCCGCCAGCGAAGCCTGGGTGGCAGTCGATATGCTGAAGGCGCTACCGGAGTTCAACAGCCAGTACGCCACACATACCAACGATCAGTTGTTCATCACCGGATACTCCCAGGGCGGCCACGCCTCCATGGCCCTGCACCGGGCTGTGGAGACCGACTCCGCCCAGACTTTTACTGTGACGGCCGCGGCGCATCTGTCCGGCCCCTACAGCATCGGCGAAGTGATGCGCGATCTGATCCTCTCCGACACGATTTACTATTATCCGGCATACCTGCCCAATACTATTTTGTCGTACCAAACCGCTTATGGAAATCTCTTTACCCAGATCACCGATGTGTTCAAAGCGCCCTACGCGTCAAAAATTGAAGATTTTTATAACGGGTCGCTTTCGTTAGATAACCTGAACACCCAGCTGATCGCCCTGCTCACCAGCAATGAAGGTTCGTCCAGGCCAATTCGGATGCTGCAGCCGGATCTCGTGCAGGAAGTAATGACGGATCCGGCCCACCCATTTAATGTCGCCTTGCGCGACAACAACGTGTATGCCTGGGCGCCCGCCAAACCAACCCGCATCTTTTACTGCATGGCCGACGATCAGGTGCCCTACCGCAACAGTATCGTGGCCCGGGACACCATGCTGGCCCGGGGCGCCGCCAATTTGGTTGCCACCGACGTGAATTCGACCGCCGACCACGGCGGCTGTGTTACGCCTGCCCTGACCAATACTTTGTTCTTTTTCGCCACCTATCAGGTGGTGGGCGTATATACAGCAAGCAGGGAACTGGCTGTCCAGCCGCTCGATTTCCAACCCAACCCTGCCAATAGTTACCTGCTGTTAAAGGGCCTGCCCACAGGCGCACGGGTCCGGATATTCGACCTGAGCGGTCGCCAGCAGATGGAATCTTTGATAGCAGCAGAGGAACAGCAACTCGATGTTTCCGGTCTGGATAACGGGCTTTACCTCCTGACCTGCCAATTCAAAGGCAGAATTTGGCAAGGAAAACTGGTAATCCAACGGTAAACACGTTCAAATGTACCATCCAATGGGTGCACCATACTTTCTGCAAACGCCCGGGAATGATCCAATAAGCTCAGGCGGTCGCCGGAAGCATTCCGGGGCCATGCTTTTTGGGCTCGCTTTATTGCTGTTATTTTCGATAGCGGGCAAGGCCCAAAAAGCCGAAAAAGCCATTCCAGCCATTATGCAAGCCCAGGAGGCAGCCTGGAACCGCGGGGATCTGGAGGCGTTTATGGACGGTTACTGGCACTCCGACAGCCTGCGGTTCATCGGCTCAAAAGGCCTGACCTACGGCTGGCGGCAAACGCTGGACAATTACAAAAAAGGCTATCCCGACCGCGACGCTATGGGGCGGCTGACCTTTACCATTTTGTCGGTGGAACAATTGTCGAAGAAAAGCGCCTTTGTGATCGGCAAGTGGCATTTGGCCCGAACGGCCGGCGACCTGAGCGGCCATTATACCCTGCTTTGGAAAAAGATCAGGGGAAAATGGGTCATAGTCGCCGACCATTCGAGCTAAGCATTTGACTGTTCAGAACCGCAGTCCCAGGCCGGCATACCAGGTGCGCCCTTCGCCCGGGAGCAACCCCGGACCGGGGTACCCCCCTGCACGCCGGGTAGCATAACGGGTCTTGGTCAGATTATTCGCACCGGCAAACAGGGTGTAATTCGTACGAAAATGCCAGTTCGCGGAAAGATCCATAATGCGGTAAGCGGCTATTTTCCCCGTTTGGCCATTTGCCGAGGGAGCCTCCGTATTGGCCGCGTCGCTGTATACTTCACTCACGGTATGGTACTGCCAGGTCGCCGTGAATCCCCGACGGGCATAGGTAACGCCAAAGCGGTGCACATAACGCGGCGCGTTATCCACTCTTTTGCCTTCAAGATTGGTTTGCATGAGCATGCCGTTGCTGACAGTTGTAACCGGCAAATCAGTATACCGTGCATCCGTCCAAGCCATGGAAGCAAACAGGTGAATGGTGCCCATCTGCTGTGTTGCGGGAAACCAGGCAAACGGATCTATTTCGATGTATGATTCTGCCCCGCGATGTACACTGGCGCTGAGATTCGTCCGGAATGGGTAGACGGAGCCGTCGTCTGCCAGGCGGGTAAGGGTTCCTATGCGGTCGGCATAGCGGAGGTAATACAGGCTGATATCGTAGTTCAGGAATGTTTTCCAGCGGCCGCGATACCCCAAGTCGGCAATCCAGCCCCGGGCGTCCTTCAAGTCCGGGTCTATTACGGCCGCTGATGCCGACGGAGTCAGGTCGGAAAAGGTTACGGGCCGGTAGGCCTGGGTAATATTGGCATAGAGTTCCGATGTGGAGGTAACATGGCATTCAGCGCCCAGGCCGGCCAGCAGGAAGGTCCGCGAACGTTGTTCCGGCGTTATTTCCTCCGCTTCACCCGCACTGTTCAGGTTGATACGCCCCCGTATTCCGTTCCCTGCATATTCGACCCGAAAGCCCGGTATCAGGGCAAAGCGCTTGCCTACCCGAAAAATATGTTCGGCAAAGACGGCCGCGTTTTGATTATCAAAATGCAAATCACGGGGGTATTGCGCGCCAACGAGGTCCAGCGAAAAGCCGGCCCCGCTGTCGCCTTGCCCCAGCTGACGGCGATGGGTATTGCCGTCGTAATAACGAAGGCCGGCAGCCAGTGTTTGCTCACGGCCTGCCAGCTGGTAGTTGGTCAGGAAGCGCAATTCAGCGCCCAGATTTTGATAACGGTCGCGATCCAGTTGCCGTGGATTGTAAGCGCCGGTTGCGGTATTAATTGTATCCTGGATCGTAATAGCCCGTACAAAGCCCACGCTGTTGCGCTGGCTGAACAGCCCGAACAGTTTTAATTCCAGGTGCGTTTGGACGGAGAAATCGTATTGCATGCGGACGGACGCCAGGTTCCAGGGAGCTCCAAACCAGTTGCGGGCCCGAAGGGATTGGCGGGCATCGGCGGCAAATTGTGCATCGGTAAGGCCGCCGGCCTGCTGTGATTCATAGGTTGAGCGGGTATATTCCGCTTCCGCGCGGAATTTGGGTGTAAACTGGTATCCCAATTTCAGAAAGCCATGCCGAACCGTGTATTTGCTGTTTGCGCGCCAGCCTTCGCCGCTTCGATGGTGGAAGGAACCAAAATAGGTGAATCTATCCCGTGTCCCGCCAACTGCATTATAGGAACTGAACAATCCGTAACTTCCGGTAGTCTGCCGGCTCTCCACACCCAATTTCCGGTCTTCCGGCGCCGACTTCAATCTATAATTCAACAGGCCGCCGAATTGAGGTCCCCATTGCAGAGATGCCGCCCCCCGGATTACCTCTACCCGTTCCACAGCCTCCATGGGCGGATTGTAATACGCCTCGGGATATCCCAGCGGATCCGCGCTCACGTCATACCCGTTCTGACGAACATTATATTCCCAGGACCGGTTAGGACTCAAGCCCCGCGTGGCGATGCTGACCTGAATGCCGGATGCATCGCTTTCCCAAATGTGGGTGCCAGGAACCTTGCTAAAGATCTGGCGGGCATTATTGGTCGCCAAATTGGCATCGAGCGTACTCAAGGGCACTACCTCCATTTTTTTTCCGGCGTTTACCTGTAAAATCCCCGCTTCCGGCAACCGGCCGATGCCGCGAAAATCCCGGCTCCCGTATACCGTCACTTCGGCCAAAGCACGCTCGGCCGGATGGGCCGTCAGCAACAGTTCAAG
>CAYVDV010000377.1:0-5512 GCA_964450465.1 uncultured Saprospiraceae bacterium | reverse complement strand
TATTTAAAAGAACAGACCTGCTCGTCCCTGTTTGCTTTATGTGGCAGGGCATTGCAGGTGGATGGCAGTTTCGGAGTTTCAGCCGCTGTGACGGAAATGCTGATGCAATCGCATGACGGGTTTATCCAGCTTTTACCTGCATTACCCGACGAATGGAGCGAAGGAAGATTTAAAGGCGTTTGTACAAGGGGCGCTTTTGAACTCGATTTTATCTGGAAAAACAAAGCCGTGACTCAGTTCACTATTTTATCCAAAGCCGGAGAGATTTGCCGCATGGAATACAAACCGGGGATGAAGATCAGCAACAATGGAAAAAAGGTGGCGTTTAAAAAACTTCCGAACGGTTTGATAGAGTTTAATACGGTGAAAGGTTTTGTTTATCTGGTTGAATAATTTTTACTGTATTTATGCAAAGAATAGTACGACCTGCAAATGTTCAATGCCGACAGTTTTCCGGGCACTGAACCTTGCAACGGCAAATTGGCAACCTTAACAAAATTATCAAAACAAATGAGCACCTATCCAAGCATATTCAATGATGTGATCGGCCCGGTAATGCGGGGCCCTTCGAGTTCGCATTGTGCTGCATCGCTGCGTATTGCCCGCATTTGCAGGGATCTGATGGATGAAAACATCAAAGACATCCTGATTGAATTTGACCCAAACGGTTCATTGGCGACCACCCACAAGAGCCAGGGGTCGGATATGGGTTTATTCGGCGGCTTCCTCGGATGGGAAGCGCATGATGAACGGCTGCCCGAATCAGACAAACATATTGTTACGGCTGGAATCAATGTAAACATCAGTATCACGGATATTGGCAACAGCCATCCGAATCTTTATCAGATAACTTTATCAAATAATAAGGAAACAAGAAAGCTCAGGGCTATTTCCACCGGTGGCGGCATGATAGAAGTGACAGCCATTGATGAAGTGCCTGTATCCATGGCAGGAGATTATTTTGAGACGCTCATCTATTGTGATAATCCGGAAACTATTTTACCATTCCTGGAAGCATCCATTGTATATGATAAAATAGAAGTACACAAAGGCGCTGTTTGTTTCATAGAAATCAAATCGCAGACTTTTTTAGATGCGGCTATTTATAAAGCGCTGCAGCAAATGGAAGGTTTTTTGTTTATCAAAGAACTTCACCCGGTATTGCCAGTAATGGCCCGCAAAGATTTGCAGGTTCCTTTTATTACCTGCACTGAAATGCTGGAGTACAACAAGGGCAGGAACAAAGCCCTCTGGGAACTTGCGGTTGATTATGAAATGGCCAGGGGTAATATCTCTGCAGCAGAAGTATTGGAAAAAATGCGCAGCATTGTTCATATCATGGGTAATGCGATTGAATCAGGACTGAAAGGAACGGAATATCATGACCGCATTTTAGGAAGCCAGTCGCCGCAGTTCAAAGAAAGAATGGATGCAGGCCGCTTGGTTGGCGGCGATGCCAATAACCGCATCATTCTGTACACCAGCGCCATGATGGAAGTAAAATCTTCCATGGGAGTAATTGTGGCTGCTCCAACCGCCGGAAGCTGTGGTGCATTGCCGGGAGCATTGTTTGGCACGGCGCATTCCCTGGGATTACATGAAGATGTGCTGGTAAAAGCGATGCTATCTGCCGGGTTGATTGGCGTGTTCATTGCAGCGCATGCTACGTTTGCTGCCGAAGTAGGTGGTTGCATGGCCGAAACCGGATCGGGCGGAGGAATGGCCGCTGCCGCTATTGTTGAAATGAAAGATGGAACCCTGGAGCAATCCATTGCCGCTGCTTCGCTGGCTTTGCAAAATTCATTGGGCATTATCTGCGATCCCATCGGCAACCGGGTAGAAGCGCCATGCCTCGGAAGAAATGTAATGGCAGCCACCAATGCTGTTTCCTGCGCCAATATGGCATTGTCCGACTATGAAAAACTGATTCCGCTGGATGAAGTGATACAAACCATGAAAGCCGTCGGAGACCGGATTCATCATACCTTACGCTGCACCAACCTCGGCGGACTCTCCATTACCAATGCTGCCAAAAAAATTGAAGCCATGCTGGAAGAACAGCCGCAGCAATTTTTCAAAAGTTGCTGAACAAGGGTCAGGATTGGTGTTATTAATGAAACCGGATGTCATATACGTTTCAAAGGGCATGGCTGACCGAAGGGTAATAGTCACGGCAAACACAACTTCCGCAACGTAGCGCTGTCGCCGTAAAACACGTTGAAATCCACCGGTTCGTTGATACCGTTTACACTGCCCCGGTCGCTGTGTTGCCAGAAGTGCCACTTGCTGTCGTCAGGCATAGAGAGCTGCGGCACATGGTAATGCGCGATCCAGAAGATGTAAGGCTTGAACTCCGGCCGGTCGGCAAAGTAGTTTTTGTAAAAATCCCGGTTGGTGTACACGATGGGCTTTACGCCGGTTTGCTGCTGGAGCAGAGCCAGGAAGTCTTTGGTGAACCGGCGCACCTGGTCTTTCGTCATACCCCGTGTTTCTTCAATATCCACCACAGGCGGCAGGTCGCCGGGGCGCAGACGCACCGTGCGCGAAAAATGCCGGGCCTGCGCTTTTGGACTCAGATCCGGCAAAAAATAGTGGTACGCCCCCCGGACAATCCCCTGTTTGCGGGCATTTTCCCAGTTATAATCAAACCAGGGGTCCTGCAACCAGGTCCCTTCGGTGGCCTTGATGAAGGCAAAACTGATCCGCATGTCGCCCACCCGCATGGCGGCTACCCGCGCCCAGTCCACGCGGTCCTGGTATTTGCTCACATCAATGCCGTGCACGGCATATCCGCCCGGAATGCGGATGCCGAACTCTTTGTATTCTTTATAGTGAAACGGATAATCGACCAGACTAAGCAGCCGAAACCGCAGTTCCGGACTGGCCCACAGCGCGAAACCCAGCAGGATCAACAAGGCCGGGAGAAAGCGTTTATCCGGCTTTGCCCTTCGTTTTCCACCTCCCCAGTTGGACGCCGCCATTATTTACCTTTAAATACCGGTTTGCGTTTTTCCAGAAATGCAGCCACACCCTCCCGGTAGTCTTCCGTTTCCCCGGCGGCGGACTGCAGTTGGTCTTCCACGGCCAGTTGTGCCGCGAAGTCGTGGGCAAACGCGCGATTGAGCGCCTGCTTGGTCAGGCCAAGCCCCCGGGTTGGCATTTGCGCCAGTGTTTCGGCGATCTTCAGGCTTTCGGCGGCGAAATCTTCATCCGCAAATACCCGCCAGATCATGCCCATGGTTGCCGCTTCGGAGGCGGAAATTTTATCGGAAAGCATCATCAGGGCCGTTGCGCGCTGCATACCCACGAGGCGGGGCAAGGTCCAGGTACCCCCGCTGTCCGGGATCAGTCCGATCCTGGAGAAAGCCTGGGTAAAAGAGGCGGAGGCGGCAGCCACGGTGATATCGCAGGCCAGGGCAATATTGGCGCCGGCGCCGGCTGCCACGCCGTTGACCGCGCAAACGACCGGCTTTTCGAGGTTCCGGATCGCCAGCACCATGGGGTTGTAGCCGGTCGAAATGATCTGGGTCAGGGAGGGCCCATTGGGATCGACCACCTCTTGCAGGTCTTCGCCTGCGCAAAAGGCTTTGCCGGAGCCGGTCAGGTACACCGCCCGGATCTCCGGGTCGTTTTTGCAGGTTTCCAGCGCGTGCAGGATCTCCTGGCGCATGGCATGATGCATGGAATTAAATACCTGCGGACGGTTAAAGGTGATGCGGGCAACGTTGTGTTCAACAGAAAAAAGGATATGCTCAGGCATAGTAAGGCGCTAATTTTCAATTTACCCGCAAAGATAGGGGTTATGAACCACTGATATCTCCCCTTTCGACATTCAACAGGCAATCCGCTGGCGCTTTATTCGAGGTCCAAGATCTGTTATGCTGCTGCAATCGGGCATCCTGAAAGCCCCGGGTTATTTCGCCAGTTCGCGAATAGCCCGCACCAGTTTATCCAGCTCCGCTTCCGTGGTGTACACATTCGGGGTGACCCGCACGCCATCCACCTTTTCCCAAATGATCCCGGTGGTGTGTATTTTCCATTGATTAAAGAGGCCGTCCGTGAGATCGGACGTTTTTTTCCCTTCAATCCCGAAGGTACCGATCGCGCAGCCCCAATCGGGGTGCAGCGGTGTTTGGATCCGGATTCCCGGCACGTCGCGCACCTGTTCCATCCAGTAGTTTTTCAGGTAGTGCAGGCGTTTTTGTTTACGGGAGGAGCCGATCAGGTTATGCAGGTCGAGCGAGTAGCCGATGGCCATTTCCACGGCAAAGTTGCGCGTACCCAGGCTTTCGAATTTGCGGATATTGTCGCCGTCGGGGTGGTCGTTGGAAAGCAGGGCCCACACGTTGGGAATCTTTTCTTTTTTGATCCACAACATACCGTTGCCGAAGGGAGCGCACAGCCATTTGTGCAGGCTGGTGCCGAAATAATCGCCGCCCAGATCCGGGATCTTGAAATCCAGCAGGGCGAAGGAGTGTGCCCCGTCGATCAGCACCTCGATGCCCCGGGCATGGGCGGCATCGGCGATCCGGCGGGCCGGCAACACCTGTCCGCACCAGTTGATCATGTGCGTGATGTGCACTATTTTAGTTTTTTCCGTGAATTTGGCCGTAAATGCCCGGGTCAAGGCTTCCTCGTCTTCGCTGGGCAGATCCAGATCCACCCACACCAGCCGGATGCCGTCGCGTTTTTCGCGCTGTTGCCAGGCGTGGATCATATTCGGGTAATCGTACTTGGACAGCACTACTTCGTCACCGGGCTTGAGGTTAAGGCCAAATATGACCGTATTGAGCGCTTCGGTGGCGTTTCGGTTCAGAGCGATCTCTTCCGGGTCGGCGCCGGCCAGGGCAGCGAGGTTGTAGCGGAGCGGCTCCCGGTCCTGGTCGAGGATGCGCCACATATAATAAGAAGGCGCTTCATTGCACATCCGGTTGTAATAGTCCAGGGCGTCCATGGTAGCCCGCGGAGAAGGGCTGACGCCGCCGTTGTTCAGGTTGATGATGTTCGGGCTGCAGGCATAGGCCATACGGATCTGGCGCCAGAAGTCATCGTCCTCCAGATCAGGCGCCAGAAGTGCCGGCTCCGGCGCATTCAAAAAGGCAGCCCGGGCATTCTGGTGCAAAGCAAGGCCGCCCAGCATGGCGGCGGTTTGGCGGATAAAACTGCGGCGGTTGGTCATGGCTTGTTGTTTTTGCTCAAAGAAAAACCGATTTGTGCACTTGCCGGGTGTTTTTGCTTAAAATTCTGTTAAGCCCCTGATTCAAAAGTATCTTTGGCCGCGTTTCAGCGTAATAAGGAAAATTAAAAACAAAATCATTTTATCGATGACGAAGAAACTCGTTTTAACCGCTTTCGTTGCCTTGGTGGCTACCGCAGTAGCCCTGGCACAAACCACAGACCCGCAACCGCAAAAAGCCACTTCACCGGCCAATAAGACCGAGCGTATGGAAAAAGCGCAACAGAAAGACAAAACCGATCAGGTCCGCCATGCCGAGGAGCGCTCCAACGGCGC
>CAYVDV010000376.1:0-5519 GCA_964450465.1 uncultured Saprospiraceae bacterium | reverse complement strand
CGGTCCGCTGCCGCCGCTCGCCGGGGTGAAGGCCCAGGCTGGCACGGCGTGGAGACCGGTTGCAGAACCGGTTCCGTTCAGGGTAATGGAATCCTGCAGGCAATTCAGTTGTCCCGGCGGCGCAAGCGACACTACCGGCGCTATGGTATCCAGGCTTATCAAAACCGTATCGACCGCCGTACAGCCGTTGCCAGAATTCAGCATAGAGAGGATATAGATGCCCGGACTATCCACCCAGGGCATAAGCGTACTGTCGCCTGAAAGAATATTTCCGTTCGGGGTGGTCCACAGCGCGCTAAAGCCCGGACCCGATGCAGACGAATCGGCATGGATCTGCACGGAATCGGCCGCGCAATTCAAGACGGGTGCCGGGAGGGTAAAGGCGATCAGCGGTGGCGTCAGATTGGCCGTAACACTCACCGTATCGGTCGATTTGCAGCCGTTTTGCGTGTTCGTGACAGTCAGGATGTATAAGCCGGCGGAATCAACCATAACCGATGGTCCGTTTGCCGGACCGGCAAAATGGCCGTTCGGCGTGCTCCAGCTGTAGCTGATCGCAGCGCCACTGCTGCTGCCCGCGCTGCTCAGCGTCAGGGTATCGGTCAGGCAATTCAGCGCGCCCGGCGCATTTACTGCTGCAACGGCAGTGGGCACCGCCGCGTTTCCGCTTACGACGACAAAAGCCGAAGCCGTGCAGCCGCTGAATTCATTGACCACGTTCAGGGTGTACAATCCGGGGCTGTTCACCACACAGTTGTTGAGCGTGGTTGCGCCGGACACGATGCCCGGGCCGGTCCACTGGTAGCTGATATCGCTGCCGGTACTGCTCCCGGTACCATTCAGGGTGAGCGTGCCGGGGTTGCAGGACAAGGGTCCGGGCGTTGCCGCCACCGCCGTTACGGGGGTATTGAACTGGTTAACGTTAACCGTGGCAGTTTCAGTGCAACCGCTGATCGTGTTGGTGACGGTGAGCGTGTACTCACCCGGCTGATTCACCACGGGGTTGAGGGTATTGATTCCCGAAACCACCCCGGAGGCCGGTTGCCAGGCGTAGCTGATGTTGGGTCCCACGGATGATCCGGCGCCGCTAAGTTGTACGGTCAGCGTGGTGCAGGTAAGGTCGTCGTTGCTGTTGGCATTGGCCGTGACCACATTGGGATCGGGCAGCACATTGATGACCGCCTCATCGGTGCAAAGTCCGTTGCCGTTGTCGAAGGAAACAGTAAGCGTGTACTGGCCGGGTTCGTTGACCGTGGCGACCGGCGTGTTGGCGCCGGACAGGATGCCGGGCCCATCCCAGGAATAGGTGTAGCCCGGTCCGGAGGATGAAGCGCTGCCGTTGAGCTGGATGCCGTTGACGGCGGCATTGCAGGGCAGCACGATGCTGTTAGGCAGCACGGCGTTCACGGAAACGACGGATACGGTGACCTGGTCCGAAGCTGAACAGGCTTTGGTAACGGAAATATCGTCGAGGGCAAAGTCGTCGCCGAAAAGACCGTTGCCGCTGCCGCTGATATCATTGATGCAAAAAGTGGCGCTGCTGGCCGCCCCGGAATACCAGGCCGCCGTAAATTCCTGCCAGTTGCAAAAACCGGGATCTACAGTATAGGAAGATCCGGCCGGCGCTCCGTTGACATAAAACTGCATGACCGGCGGGGAGATGGGCGAGGCGATCACCCAGGCGCTGAGGAAATACCAGGAGTTGGGCATGACCGGGATGGTCTGGCACCAGATCTGGGAATTGGCCGAGCCGTTGCCGTTTACCAGCATCATGTTGCCGGTGCCGTTGCCGTAGGTGTGGTCATCGCAGGGCGGAAAAGTACTGACCACCAGCGACGGCGAGGTGGTGAGTACATAGGTGCCCGGCGTGACGGGTGTGGGGTTGTAGGTATAACCACTGGTAAAGCCGGTGTTGCCAAACTCAAACGCGGGGTTGACCACGAGGTTGGGCGCCGATGGGTCGACTGCCGCTCCGGAAAGTGTGTAGGTTGCCGTGCCGTTTACGGTAGCTGTGGGGTTCAGCACATTGGGACTGCTCAGCCCCGTGGCGGGCGTCCAGCGAAAGCCGATATAGGAGCCGGAGATATTTCCCTGCAGCTCGACGGTGGCCCCGGGGTTGCAGGCGTATTGGTCGGGACCGGCATCGACGGTGATGGGGCATTGGGCGCTCCCGCGCAGAGTGATCAGGCTAAATAGGAGCAACGAGACGGATAGACGGCAGGGCATTTCTTTCTTTTTTTCTTCAGGGTAAATGTAGGAAGGGTTGCGGAATCGGGGGAAGGGAAGTTTCGGCGGTACTGCCGCTTGCGAGGGATAGGAACGCGGATGACGCGGATGAACGCGGATTTTTTTTGTTGGTTGCGTCAAAAGACCCACGCACGGCACAAGATTTTGCTAAGGACATTCCTTTTATGGCTTGTCAGAGTGCCTGTTTTTCCAGCCCAAAAGCCACATTTCCCACAAAGCAGATCCGCGGCAATCGTTCAGGAGCCGGAGGCGACTCCGTGTCATCCGTGCGCATTTCCTCTCCATGATATCCGCGCATATTCGTCGCATCCCCCCGCTCAGGTCAGCCGCGAAAACCGCCGCTCCGAGCCCGGAAAATCAATCCCCATTAAAAACTGCGCAAAAGCGCCCATCAACAGCGCCAGCAGCAGCGCCTGCAGATCCATCACCGGATGCAGTTCGGGCATTGGCGCCGGGATGACGGTCAGCACGATTCCCACCAGCACGGTCACCACGGCCGCCCACTGGTACAGCCGGAGTTTGCGCCAGACCGGTGTTTGCGGCTCGCCGCGGTATTCCTCCTCGACAAAACGGCCAAGGCCCGTCAGGATCAGGTACAAGCCAAAGATCAGCGACAACTCCGCGCCGCCCAGCCAAAGCCGCAACTGGAAAGCCCCCAGCAGACCCAGCCACAAAATAGCATACAAGGGCGTCGGATGCAGGGGCTTGCCTTTCAGGCCGGAAATAAAACACACCCGCGAACGCGGATGCACGTAGCGGATACCCAGGCGATCATTGGCCGGGGCGCCATGGCAGCAGCCGTTGACCAGGCAACGCAGGCGCCCGATGGCCTGCACCCAGGGCATGAACACGGAAAACGCCGCCAGGATCAGCCATACCGGCTGCCCCATGAAGTGCAGCGCCACGGTGGCGAAAACAATGCCCAGTACGGATCCGTAGTACCCGAAGGGGCGCTTCAGTTTGTCCGAGCCTTCGATGAATTGTCCCCAAAGCCCGGCGCACACCAGACCGATGACGGCAAATACCACCATGGGAAACGCATATTCGCCACCAGCCAGCAGACTGCCCATAAGGATCCCGAGAAAAGCGCCGGCGCCCGCATAAAACCCGTGGTTGATGATCCGCACCGGGCCGATGACCCATTCTTTCCAGGAGTTGGCCACCGCTTCCGCCCGTTCGCGCAGGAATTCCCAGATCTGCGGATAAAACAAGCCCAGGAAAAAACCGGCGCTGCCCGCCAGCGCATGCGCCAGCGGATCGGACGAAGCGGCCAGCAGCCCGAGCGTGAGCAGCAACGCTACCATCCGCAGGGGCCAGCGCAGAGTTGGAAATACATTTTCATAGATGAGGATGGCCGCCCAGACCCAAAACCAGGAGAAGGAAAGCAGGGCCTGCGTCCAGATGCCCGCTTCGGCGCTCGTGCGATGCGCCAAACCCAGGGCAGGCCACAGAAAGGCGAGGCAGATCGCAGTGGCGCCGCCGAGGAGTCCGGCCAGAAAAAACCGGCGCAACTGCTGCCGGGTTCGGGCCATCAGCGGCGCCAGGAACACCCAAAGCGCCGCCGCCGCCGGAGCGCCCGGACCGCTCAGCGTCATGTTTTCCGGCAGGGAAAAAACGGGCGGCGGAGCGGTCTGGGCGCTCCAGACCAGCATGGCCGCCGCATTGCCCAGCACCCAGGGCAGCAACAGGCACACATACGCCGACAGACGGTGGTACCAGGCCGGCGCTTCCGCTTCATCGGGCGGAATAGCCAGCATATACTGCCGGCGCGCGCCCGGAAAACGCCGCAACAGGTCGGGGCGCTCAAAGCCCCACACCAGCGCCGCACAGCCCAGCACCGCCACCGGACTCACCAGCCACAAGCCCGCCGCCGAACCCGACCACAGCGCCGCACCAAAACTGGCCAGCCCAAAACCCGTATAGATCGGATGCGGCACCAGCCGGTACACGCTTTCGTGTACAAAACGGGGCGGCGGATAGGCGTTCATCGGCAAACCCTTGCCGTAATGCCATAAAGCATACATGCCGGCCAGCAGGAGCAACACACCCGCAGCAAACAGCAGCATGCCCCAGGTATCGGATTGCACCGCCGGCAGCGAAACGGCATGCCCGGCCTTTCCGGCCCACAGGACCAGGCCCGCCGGCAGCAGGACCGTAAACAGAAAACCATATAAAAATTTGCCCATAGCCTCAGATTTTAACCAGTTCATGGATCACCCAGCCGCGCTGCTGCACCGCGCCATCGACCAGCAGGACGCCCGCGCTCCGCCACTTGGTTTCGCGGGCCCGCAGAAACTGCAGCGGCGTAATGCGGTCGAATCCGGGCAGCCAGCGGACGAGCTCGCGCAACACCGCGGCGAATTTCTGCTCCTCCTCGATGACGGCCGGGGTTTCCAGCAGGAGTGTTTTTTGCCCGCCGGCCACGCTGATGGCGGTATCGCTGACGCTGGAATCAGTTGCCAGCCCGGCGCCGTCGAACACCCAGCGGCGGGTATCCGCACCCTTCAGTTCGATCCAGACCAGCGGATTGTCCGGATGGGCGAAGCGGCCCCAGCGGAGTTCGTCGAAATCCAGTTTCCAGGGCGGCAGCGTCATTTCCAGGCATTCGGCGTAGCCCCAACCCTCGATGGGCGGTTCGCCCTGCAGTTCGATACGGCAGCGGGATACCGGCTGCCAGCAGTGCCAGTCGAGCCAGCCGGCTTCGCTGTCGTGCAGGCGCGCGCGCAGAGGCGCAGCCGCGCACACCCATTCGCCCTGCACGCCCAGGCGCTTGTCGCCCCAGCGGATAGTCTGTTCGTCCGCCTGCGGATCTTCCGCGCCCCGGTACCGGCTTTCGGAACGGGCAGGACCGGCGGCGGGCAGGTAGAGGTAGCTGGCGTAGTGTACTTCGAGCGCGTTCCAGCGCAGGCGGGCCGAATAGCCGATGAGCGCCCGGCCGTCATCCGAGACGCCGTCGAAGTACCATTTTTTGAGATGAAAGTTAGTCTGGGCAGGCACGGTATGGTGGTGTTGCGTTTGCAGGGGGAAAGTACGCCGGGATTTTTCGTTCCGGCAAGGGATTGCGGCAGGCTCGGGGATGATCGGGGTCATTTCGATATCCCCGCTTGAGGGAGATTGGAACGCGATAATTGGATATGCCGCTTGCGAGAGATCAAACAATTGCGCAGACCTTCCCTTTTGTCATGCTGTAAGAATCTGTTCGCCCTACGCCGGAAAGGTTCCGCAAGGAGCCCCGTAGTGCGAACAGATCCCTTCGGGATGACAAAAAGGAA
>CAYVDV010000375.1:0-5532 GCA_964450465.1 uncultured Saprospiraceae bacterium | reverse complement strand
GGCGCCGCCTTTGAAGCCGGCCAGCACGACGACCCATACTCGGTAAGTTGTGCCATTGCGGCCATTGTCAATTGCCTGAAGGCTGCCGGCTGTATCCGGCAGGAGGATGTAGACAGCCGGCATGACGACATGCTTAAACGATATTCGGCCCCCCTGCCCAAAGTAACGCGTTTGCGCCATGTACACTACATCCGGCCGGGTGACGCATTCAATATGCGGCCTGGTTATGTTAATTTCCAACCCATTCAAAAAGGAGAACACCTGGCCGACGATATCACCGGTCCGGTATTGGCGCCCGAAGACGGGATGATCCTGATGCCGTTGTACCAGCCTCAGGGCACCGACGGCTTTTTTGTGGTGCACGGGATTGAATAAAGTCCAGCCTATTTGCGCGCCTCCAGTATTTTCTCATAGGCTTCATTGATCTGCTGAAATTTCTCCTTGGCATGGCGGATCGCTTCATTGGAGGCCCCCTTGGCGGACAATTTGTCCGGATGCCATTGCATGGCGAGTTTACGAAACTTCTGTTTGATCACATCCAGCGATTCAGATGGCTGGGCGCCCAGAATGGTGTAATAGGGGTCGAGCGGCGTCCAGCGCGGTTGCTGCCGGGGCGGCTGGTAGTACCGGTATTTGACCCGGTCGTACTGCAGGCGTCCGACGTGAAAGATGCCGGCTGCCCGCAAAAGCAATTCTTCCTCGCGCGGATGAAGCCCGCCGTCTGCAGCAGCAGTCGCAAACAACAGATCCATCATATTCAATATCTGGTGACGCTCATGGGCAAACTCCTGGTAAAAAACCCGGGCGTAGTGTTCAAAAGGGGTCGTTGAATCCTTCGCTTCGTTCCATACCCGGATCACCTGCTGCCGGGCCCGGTCGGAAAGCCGGAACTGCTGGCGCATAAGACGCTCCATGTGGTTTACTTCGTGGCGGTTGACGGGACCATCGGACTTGGCTACTTTGGCGCACAAGCTGAAAACGTGGTACAGAAAAGCCCCTTGCCGCCGCTGGTAGGTCCGAAACTCCTGTTCCGAGCTATCCTGATCGCGCCGCCGGTCAAAAAAGAAATGCCCCAATAGTACGCCGGCAATAAAGCCCCACAGCCCACCAAGGGGTATGCCCATGAGGTCACATATTACCATGCCGACAATTCCGGCCAATACTTTGCCGCGTATTTCCATAACGAGCGGCAAAATTATCAGGAATTTGCGTCACCCCACCTCTACTTCGGCGAAATCAAATGTTTCTACGTCGAACAAACCGAGATCCGTCATTTTCAGCACCGGAATAACCGGCAGCGCAAGGAATGAAAGCGCCATAAAGGGCGCGCGCAAGGCGCATTGCAGAGTCGATTTTGTCCACTGATCCAGTTCCGCATACGATTGGGCCAGGGCATACCCGTCGGCCGGGCTCATCAAACCGGCGATCGGCAGGGGCAACACCCGGGTATCGCCGGCGCCATCGCATGCGCTGACACCACCCCTGGCTTCGATGACGGCGTTGACCGCCGCACAGAGGGCTGAATCGTCGGTGCCTACCGCCACAATATTATGGGAATCATGCGCTACACTGGAAGCCAACGCGCCGCGTTGCAAGCCAAAGCCCCGCACAAACCCTACCGCAGGCGGCGCTGAAGGGGTGTAGCGATTCACCACGGCAATTTTCAGCACGTCCTGGGCCGGATAAGGCAACAAAAGCCCGTCCTGGAGCCGTGCGTGCCCTTCCTCACTTCCTGTTACAATCTCGCCATCCCAGGCGCGAATGATCCGTACAATTCCCGTATGATGCTTCGAACGAAGTCGGAAGTCATCCGGCATCCTGGGCAACACCTTGAACTGATTGGGCGTACCGGAAGCCTGATGGCGCAAACGGCTGACCCCGTTTTCCGCCACGCACTGGCCGTCTATCCAGGTTTCCAGGACCCTGAATTCGCTCAAATCAGCCACGCGGATAAAATCAGCCGGATCGCCTTCCCGCAACAGTCCGACGGGGAGGCGATAGTGTTCCACCGGATGCACGCAGGCGGCGCGCAAGGTGTGGAACAGATCGCAGCCCTTGGCCACTGCCCGGGCAACGAGGCGGTCGATATGGCCTTGCATCAGATCGTCGGGGTGCTTGTCATCGCTGCAAAACATAACCTGCTCAGGAAATTCGCGCAAGAGGGGCCAAAGCGCTTCGAAGTTGCGGGCGGCACTGCCTTCACGTATGAGTATCCGGATTCCCAACAAGGCTTTTTCCCGCCCTTCTTCATAGGTAAAGCACTCATGGTCCGTGGTGATCCCTGCGGCAAAATAACGACGGGCCAGGTCGCCCCGAAGACCCGGGGCATGACCATCGACCGGTTTCCCCAGACGCCCGGCAGCAGCAATCTTTGCCATTACCTGTGCGTCGCCGTTCAGCACGCCGGGGAAATTCATCATTTCAGACAAATACCCGATTTCCGGATTTTGCAACAGGCGCTCTACTGCTGCAGCATCGAGCACGGCGCCCGCTGTTTCAAAACCGGTGGCCGGTACACAGGAAGGCGCGCCAAAGCAAAACTTCACCGGCGCCCGGCGGGCATCTTCAAGCATAAAATGCACCCCTTCCTCTCCCAGCACATTGGCAATTTCGTGCGGGTCCGACACAGTGGCCACGGTGCCGTGCACCACGGCCATCCGGGCAAACTCTGCCGGCGGCAGCATACTGCTTTCAATGTGTACATGCGCATCCACAAAACCGGGCAGCAAATAGCCGGATGCCGCGGGGGCAGTATCTACCTCCCGGATACGGGCAATACGCCCCTGTTCGACGGTGATCTCTGCCGGATAAATACGGCGGAGGTGCAAATCAATAAGCTGGGCAGTTATTTTCATACGTTTGTGCATTAAGCGCCTCTAAAAAGGCAAAACTACAGGCTTGCGCCGTATATTCGTTAAAAGAACACAGCACTTATTCAAATGGACACACCGCTATTACTCCTGCATGGCGCGCTGGGTAGCGCCGCCCAGTTTTCTGACCTTTGTCAGCACCTCCCCGAGCGCGAACAAGCGCTCGCTTTTCACTTTCCGGGTCATGGCGGCCTGCCCACCGACACGGAATTTTCCATAGCCCATTTCGCCGGGCATACCCTGTCCTATATGGATCAGGCCGGGATTGAACGGGCCCGCTTTTTCGGCTACAGCATGGGGGGCTATGTAGCCCTGTATCTGGCCTGGCAACACCCCGAACGGGTCGAATCCATTGCCACCCTCGGGACCAAATTTGACTGGACGCCAGGGAGCGCGGCACAGGAAACCGCCCGTCTGGACCCCGGCAAGATTGCAGCGAAAGTTCCCGCCTTTGCGCAAATGCTGGCCAAACGCCATGCTCCGGCGGATTGGGAGGAAGTGGTTCGCCGCACTGCAGGCCTGCTGCACGAACTGGGCAATGGCGCCGCCCTGGATCCGGATACTTTTCGCGCGATCAGCTGCCCTGTCTGCATTGGCTTAGGGGACAAAGATAATATGGTGAGCGTGGCGGAGTCCCGCAACGTAGCCAGTATAATCCCGGCGGGGCGTTTTGACCTGCTCGAGGGCGTCCCCCATCCGTTTGAACAGACAGACGCCCGTGTTTTAGCCCGGTGGATAAGCCATAACCTGTCCGGGAAAATTTGAACAAAGGGGTATGCAGCCAGGCACGGCATGCCGGATATCCAAATTTGACCTTAAAATTTGAAAAAAAAGTCGAAATTTGTAACCCACAGGGAAACCCTTGTGTCCGAATGAAACAAATAACAAGCGCCACAAATGGCAGCAACCTTAAGCGACGAAACACTCATCCAACAGGCATTAGCCGGGCGTCAAAGCGCCTGCGCCATGCTGGTGAAACGCTACGAGAAGTATGTGTTTACCCTGGCTCTGCGTTTTGTCAAAAACCGGGAAGATGCGCATGAAGTAGCACAGGACTGTTTTCTGCGCATGTTCCGGTACATGGCCGATTTCCGGGGCGATTGCAAATTCACGACCTGGCTGTACAAGATCGTGTATTCCACCTCCCTGAATCACCTGCGCAAACAAAGACCTGATATCCTTTCGCTGGACGACGACGAGCGACCGGTCCCGATTAAGGACGAGGGCAGCCCCGACGCCTCTGCCGAACTGGAACGCAGTGACCGGAATGCCTCCCTCCATCAGGCGATCGAAATGCTTTCGCACGACGATGCCGGGATCATAACCCTTTTTTACCTTTATGAACAAAGCCTCGAAGAGATCTGTCAGGTGATGGACCTCACCATGAGCAATGCCAAAACCAAACTCTGCCGCGCCCGGCAACGCTTGAAAAACGTGCTGGACTCGCGATTTGCCACGGAAGTAAGAGAGTTTTGAGTTACAGCAGTTGGAAAAGACCGAACCTTAATTTAACCCGGAAAGCCTTCAACAAGAAACTTACGCAAGTATGGAAAATAATTTTATAATGACCGATGATATGCTGTGGGATTATGCCGACGATTTTTTGGCGGCTTCCGAGCGCAGGCAGGTAGATGCCTATCTCAAACAGCATCCGGAATGGCAGGTCCGTCTCCAGGCGATCCTGGACGAAAAGCAGGACCTCCTGGCTATTCCCCTGGAGTCGCCGGACCGGGGCTTTGCCGATCGCGTCATGGCTGCCTGGGCAACAGAGCAGGTCGCAAAGAAGGCAAATGGAAAGGATTGGATTGTCCGCCTGATCCTGGTGGTATTTGGGCTGTTTCTGGTAGCGCCGGTGATTATTATGGTGGTTGCCGCCCTGCAATTATCGCCGGCGGAAACCTATACCCTCCCGATGCCGGAGCTGCCAGCCGTCAACTGGACCGTCCTGGCCGATAACCCTGTATTGCAATACGCACTCTTGCTTATCTTTGCGCTCGTTGGCTTGCGATTTCTGGACAAGATCTTTCAACACCAACGTCTGGTGCATAAAATGGAACTGGTAAAATAAGTTATGGAGCGCGAGAAAAAGCCCAAGCACTTTATCCAACAGCCGGAATTTCCCGGCGGCCCGAAGGAACTGACAAAGTTTATTTATCAACACCTGCGGTATCCGCAGGCCGCTCTGGAAGCCCGCATCGAAGGGACGGTGCTGATTGAATATGATATTGATTTCAAAGGCAATGTGATTGAAAGCCGGGTCCTGCAAAGTCTGGGCTACGGTTGTGATGAAGAAGCCGCGCGGGTCGTGCGGCTTTTAAAATTTGCCGTTGGTCGCAACCGGGGCGTAAAAGTGATTTTCCATAAAAAAGCGCACATACGGTTCAAACTGCCGGTACAAGCGAAGCAACAAACGGCCCCACCACAAGCGCCGGCCCAGGTACAGTATAATTATGTGTACACCACTACGCCGGCGCAAACAACAGAACCGACCCCGGCGCCCTCCACCACTACCTATTCCTACAGTATCCCGCTCGAAAAAAAGGCATAACCCGGCTCTTAACCGTTAGCCGTCCACCAGGTCTTTCCCGATATCCCGGCGGTAATATTTTCCGTCTAAATGAACCTGTTCTGCCGCCTCCAATGAGCGGTTCACAGCCTCTGC
>CAYVDV010000374.1:0-5569 GCA_964450465.1 uncultured Saprospiraceae bacterium | reverse complement strand
GAAACTGGAACTCCCGTTCCGTAAAGGATGGACGATGCTCCTCGACCTGCAATACCGGCAGGTTCGCTACGCATTCCTGGGTTACGACCGGGCGCAAAACAATGTCACGCAAACCGAAACGCTTCATTTTTTCAACCCAAAGGCCGGCCTGAACTGGCAGTTTCATTCCGAGTGGTCAACTTATATTTTTTACGGCGTTGGCCAGCGTGAGCCGAACCGGGACGACTATACCCAATCCACCCCTTCCAGCCGCCCTCGCCCGGAGCGAATGCATGACCTCGAAGCCGGGCTCCGGCGTACCGGAGCAGGCTGGAGTGCCTCTGTAAATCTGTTTTACATGGGATACCAGAACCAA
Organism: uncultured Saprospiraceae bacterium; assembly: GCA_964450465.1. Classification (GTDB taxonomy): domain Bacteria; phylum Bacteroidota; class Bacteroidia; order Chitinophagales; family Saprospiraceae; genus M3007. The sequence goes on along the minus strand of CAYVDV010000374.1, from coordinate 5,214 downwards.
CTGGTACTGGATGGCCGTATCAATGACGTTGGCGCCTATATCCGCACCAATATTCCACGCAGTTACCGCGCCGGCATCGAACTGGAGGCCTCCTGTCCGCTGAACTCGCGTCTGACCTTGCAGGGTAACGCCGCACTGAGCAACAATAAAGTCCGTGAGTTTACGGAATACCGCGACAACTGGGATACCGGTTCTCAGGAAATACTTCAATACAAACAGACCGACCTGGCTTATTCCCCGGGGATCATCGCGCGTGCGGAGTGCCGCTGGGACATCCTTCCCGACAACAAGCGCCAATATCTCGGGGTCTCCCTTGCCGGAAAATACGTGGGAAAACAATACCTGGACAATACATCAAATGCCTCTACGGCATTGCCGGGTTATTTCTTTGCCGATCTCCGCCTCAATTACGATCTGCACCGGGTTATCGGGCAAAACCTGCGCCTGATCCTGGCCGTGAACAACCTGCTGGATGCCCGGTATGTTTCGAACGGATGGGTTTACCGGTATGTTTCTGCCGGTTATGACGACCGGCCCTATAATCCGTACACCCGGCTGGAAAGCGATGGGGTGTACCATCAGGCTGGCTTTTTTCCACAGGCCGGCCGGAATGTCATGGCGACGTTGACTGTTGCCTTTTAGACCGGTAGAGCAGGAAAATTATGCTTACTAACAAGGAAGACGCAAAGGCCCGGGGATTAATTCCCCGCGTCTTTGCGTCTTCGCTATAAAAAGTCGGCCCTGTTTCGTTCAGGGTCTGCTTACCTCTATTGAAAGCCCCGTCAATGGCGCGGGATCAGCAGGCGCTGGCCGGCGATCAGGCTCTCGTTCGGGTCTTTGTTGTTGACCAGTGCCAGTTCCTGGGCGTTTACCTTGAACTTTATGGCAACGGAGTTGATCGTATCGCCTTCCCGCACAATGTATTCCTGGAAATATGCCGGCTGGCTGGCTGGCTGAGTTGCCGGTTGTGTTGCTGCCGGTGTGGGCGTCGTGGTAGTTGGCTGACCATAGGTTACCGGCGTGCTGGTAGCCGGTCCACTGCTCAGTTCCGGAAGTACACTGGTATTGGAAGCGGGTTGAGTTGTCGTCGTTGGTACACCTTGCGGGCAACAATCAGCTACAAACATCTGCATTCCAGGGCGCAGGATAACTTCTCCGCTTGAGGGGTAATTATTCAGCCGGCGCATTTCCGCTTCAGTGATGCCGTAGCGTTGGCCGATACCATAGAGCGTTTCGCCTTTCTGAACAGTGTGCACCAAAACCTGCGCCGGCGGGGTATAGGCTGCCGCTTGCGGCTGCGGTTGTGGTTGCGGCTCATAGTAGACCGCAGGCGCCTGGGCCCCTTGCTTCCAGTAAATATCTTGCCGGATCACTGTCCGTTCATCCGTAGCATAAGTAGCCGGCTTTTGCTCATTTCCCTTTGCTGCCAGGGAAACTGCATTGGCCGGGGGCTTGCGCAACCAGATTTTCTGACACACCATAATCAGATCGGGGTCTTTGATCTGGTTCCAGGTAACCAGCGATTTCACGGAAATACTGTACGCCCGGGAAATGGCATTCAGCGTTTCGCCGGGCTGTACGATATGATATCCTTCACCGGGTGCTTCTGGGCAGTTTGCCAAAGGCGGAGGGAGTGGGGCGCCGGTTGCGCCGGGTTGTGGCGTAGACATGGAAGCCGTCTCCTTATCGCCTTCGCGCAGGGTAGTGGCGCCGTAATTCACCTGCGGCGTGTACTGGGACAAAGGAGCGGTGGTCGCGCCTGTTTTCCCCTGGCATTTTGAGGTGATATAGTCCTCTAAAGCCATCCCGTTTACTTTCAGCAGCCGGTAGTGGTTGTTTTCAGCTTCGGCAGCCGTCATACCGGTTCGCTCGGTCGTGATCCCGACGCCTGGAATAAAGTCAAACTCCGAACGCTCCTGAATCGCTTTTGTCGGTTCGCGCTTGAAGGAATACTCATAAAAACAACCGCGAATTTTCAGTCCGTTGAAATAAATGTACCAGGAGGAGCTTCCTGTGGCAATATTGCTTTCGTACACCAGATTGGATGTATCGATGGCAAAAGAATAATTCGGCGCGCGGAAAAGGTAATATGTCCCGCTCCGGATTATCTGCGTTGCCGAAATCACCGGAACCAGCAAATAGCCTTTGGATTGCTGGTGAACGATGTAAACCTGCCGGGACAGATTATTAACCTCCGTCAGAAATTGCTCATTTAGCGCGTATTCTCTGCAATTAACGGTATTCTTGGGTAAAGATGGCGCGTTTATCCCTCCGGAACCTGTTGTGAGGATATATTGCTCATTGGCTGTAGGGGAAATAGCATAAGACACTACGGTAGTTCCGGCATAAACATACCGGTATTCCAGTTGGTCCATGCAAGTGGAATTGTACATTATGTACAGCGGAGTTTGCTGTGCAGATACTATTCCGGCCACAAAAAGGCTCAGCAGGGTGAGAATGGTTTGTTTCATAACTGGCTGTTTATTGAAAGATAGGGTAATATAGAGGCTTTGTTTTATTTGTTTTGAAAGTGCGGGAATTTACCTGCAAGATTAAGGTAAAATACTCAAAAATCCGTTTTAAAAACAGGACAAGATTTCAAATTAACTGCAAATAAGCAAATTAACAGTACTTATACATCGTTTTATTAACGCAAATTGTATTGAAAACCGTACCTGGCGAATGGGTTCAAAGCCCCGCCCGCGCAAAACTTGTGTATTAATTGCAGACAGCGCCGCCGTAAATTACGGGCGACTGCTACCTTTGCCCCATGTCCAAACCATTGATCTTAGTCACAAACGACGACGGCATCGTCGCGCCGGGGATCCGGGCGCTGGTTGAGGTAGCCAGCAAACTTGGTGAAGTGGTGGTAGTTGCACCCGATTCGCCCCAAAGCGGCAAAGGCCATGCAATCACAATTCACGATCCGTTGCGCCTGAAGCATGTCCGGGTCTTTCCCGGCCTGGAAGCCTGGGAATGTTCCGGCACACCGGTTGACTGCGTCAAACTGGCCAAACACATTGTCCTGAAAGACCGTCAAATCGACCTCTGCCTCTCCGGGATCAACCACGGCAGCAATGCCTCCATCAATATTATTTATTCCGGCACCCTTTCTGCCGCTATGGAAGCCTCGCTGGAAGGGATAAAAAGTATCGGATTTTCCCTGCTGGACTACAGTTTCGATGCCGACTTCGAGCCCGCCAAGCCTTGGGTAGAACAGATTGTTCGCTATGCACTGGAACAGCCGTTCCCCGCCTGCAATTTGCTTAATGTGAATATTCCCAACCTCCCCCTGGAGTCGATCCGCGGAATCCGGATGTGCCGGCAGGCAGACGCCCGCTGGGTGGAGGAGTTTATGGAGGGGCGTGACCCCAACCAGCAACCCTATTACTGGCTGACCGGTAAATTTGTAAACGAGGACCGGGCCGAAGACACCGATGTGTGGGCGCTTGAAAACGGGTTCGTATCCGTGGTGCCTTCCATGCATGACCTGACGGATTACGCGGCCATGCAAGCTATGCGGTCTATGGAACAGTTAACACTTTAAAGTATCCCTCACGTTATCAAAAACTGCAATTATGTTCAATCGCAATGAAATATGGGCAGGACTGCTCTTTGGCCTGTTACTCCCGACCTTTGGCTTTTTGCTCCTGTACAATCTCTTTTCCATGCTGGAAGGGCATGGTGCCGCCAGCGGCACCGGATTTTCGCCCAATTTCCGCGAACGGACCCTGGTTATCGTAGCTATCGCGCTCAACATATTTCCCCTCAACATCTACCGCCGCCGCCGTTGGGATCTCGCCATGCGGGGTGTCGTGATCGCTACGAGCATCCTGGCCGTTGTCTGGGTGCTCCGTTACGGCATTCATCTGTTCTGATCCTCCTCATGCCCATAATCCCGCTCCACCCGGCAAATGCGTGTCTTATACGCTCCGTACCAATACCGGCGTCCGAGTTCCTGGGCATTCCGGTGTTCGGCGTGGGCCTTCCAGTTCCGGATTGACTCGAGATCTTTCCAATACGAAATGGTAATGCCCGTTTCTTCCCGCGCCGATTCCACCCCCAAAAATCCGGGCTGCTCCGCCGCCAGTTCAAGCATGCGTTCCGCCATTTGGACATAGCCCGCATCAATGACGGTGCGCACGGAAGTGAAAATTACGGCATAGTACGGCGGAGCAGGTGTGTTAGCAAGCATAAATGATGTTTTTAATTGTTAAAACGCCCTTCGTGGTATTTTTTTAAACGAATCAGTGGAACTATGGAATATCGTTATTTAGGCAAATCCGGGCTTCAGGTCAGTGTACTTTCGCTGGGCTCCTGGCTCACCTTCGGCAAACAGATCAAAGATAAAACGGCGGAAAAACTTATGGCGCTCGCCTACGACAGGGGCGTCAACTTTTTCGACAATGCCGAAATATACGCCCGTGGACAAAGCGAAACGGTAATGGGACAAATCCTGAAAAAAATGAATTGGGAGCGCAGCACCTGGCTGGTGTCTTCCAAAGTGTTCTTTGGCGATGGTGGAAAAAGGCCAAACCAGACCGGACTCAGCCGCAAGCATATTATCGAGGCTTGCAACGCCAGTCTACAACGGCTTCAGGTGGACTATCTGGACCTTTACTTCTGCCACCGGCCGGATCCCAATACTCCGGTAAGCGAAACGGTATGGGCCATGAACCACCTTATTGCCCAGGGGAAAATTCTGTACTGGGGGACTTCTGAATGGAGCGCGCAGGAGATTATGGAAGCCCACCTCGTGGCCCGGGAACAGCACCTGATCGGACCGGTCATGGAACAACCACAGTATAATATGTTCGTCCGTGAACGGGTGGAGACGGAATATGCCCGCCTGTACGAAACCGTAGGCCTGGGTACCACCATCTGGTCTCCGCTGTTCTCCGGCATTCTGACCGATAAGTACCTCGGAAAATTTCCGAAAGATACCCGGCTTGGCATTGAAGGACTGGAATGGCTCAGGGATCGCAACCTCACACCCGGGCATTTGGAAAAAGTGCATGCGCTTAACGATTTGGCCGCGCAGATCGGCACCTCCCTGGCCAAACTGGCGGTCGCCTGGTGTATTCATAATCCAAACGTCAGCACTGCCATCCTTGGCGCTTCAAAACCGGAGCAACTCAAAGAAACCCTGGATGCCCTGGAAGTGCTGCCCTTGCTGACGCCGGAAGTGCTGGCACAGATTGAGGCGATTTTACA
>CAYVDV010000373.1:0-5582 GCA_964450465.1 uncultured Saprospiraceae bacterium | reverse complement strand
TTTATTTTCCAAAAATACCGCCCAGGATATTCCCCAGCAAGCCGCCGCCTTGCTGCTGCTGTTGCTGACCGCCGCCGAGCACACCGCCGAGCACCGAGCCCAGCAGGTCGCCGAAGCCGCCTTGTTGTGCATGTTGGGCGGAGCCCATCAGGATATTGGCAAGGCCGCCGAGATCAAGGCTGCCGGAATTTTTGGCGCGACCCAGTACACCCATCACGATCGGAGCCAGGATTGGCATCAACTTCATGATCTGACCGACGTTCAGGCCGGAACTCTGGCTGATCTGCTGTGCTGCTGTTTCCTGACGGTCGCCAAGAATGTGGCCGAGAATGCCGGCGCCATTTACGGCGCTCGCAGCAGGCGCGTTGTCCTGGGCCATACCGCCCACCATGCCCATCAGATCGTCGAGGATACTGCCGTCATGGTCCCGGTCGAGTGCGGAAGCAAGAGAAGCCAGGCCGGATTCGCTGGTTGCATTGTTGGCCAGCCCGCCCAGGAGCGTGGCGAAAATGCCATTGGCGGCCGTTGCAGTCTGTTCTTTGTCTGCACCGATTTGCTGGCTGAGTTGGCCGAGCATATCATCGGAAAGTTGACCTTGCAGTATTTCCATTAAATTCATACTTCGGATAGTTGTATTGTTTAAAAAATGTTTGAATAAAGGTAAGATGCCCTTCTGACGCAAGGTATCCCAAAAGCCACAGTTTTTGGGGACAGGTTTTTCATTTTTTAGAAAAGCGGCATAAAATTGGCTCGTTTGGGAAATTATTTCTACCTAAGCGGGTTATTTTTAAGAAAATCATGATTTTTACGCTGCCTGCAGTCCAACAATGCACCCGGGATTAGCGTTCATCGAAACACGGATCAGCTTAAATGGATTATCGCTCCGCCAAACACCACATTCTGGATAGGCTCCAATCGGAACTTTCCGGGCACCTGTACTACCACGGCATACACCACACATTGGATGTGCTGAAGGTGGCAAGTGACCTGTGTGCCAGTGAAGGGGTGCATGGACGCGCTGTGACCTTGGTGAAAACGGCTGCTTTATTTCACGATGCCGGTTTTGTAAAAGATAAACACGCCGGTCATGAGTTCGAAGGTTGTTTGATGGCCCGGGCGGCCTTACCGGGGTTTGGCTATACCGGCGAAGATATTGAAACGATCTGCGGGATGATCATGGCCACTAAAATTCCGCAAACGCCAACCAACCTGCTGGAAAAAATAATTTGCGATGCTGACTTGGACTACCTGGGCCGCGATGACTTTTATCCGATCGGCGAAACCCTCTTTCAGGAGTTAATGGCCTATCATTTGATTGCCGGCGAGCAGGCCTGGAACCGCCTGCAGGTTAGTTTCCTTTCGGCCCACTATTTTCATACCCATACCAATAACATCCGGCGCGAAACGCTCAAGCAGCAATATCTGGAGGAATTGAAGGGGTTGGTGGCCACATACGAACTTTAAGCGCATACCAAAATATATGCAAACACTTGACCAGTTGCGCGCCGATACCCCGGGCTGCGCCTATCGCAATCATTTGAACAATGCCGGCGCTGCCCTCCCGCCTGAAACCGTCTTAAAAGCCATTCAGGAGTTTCTGAGCCTGGAGGGGCGTATTGGCGGATATGAGGCGGCGGACAGTGTTGCTGTCGAACTGAGCGGTTTTTACTCCGCCGTGGCCCGGCTCTTGCATGGCGAAGCGCGCAATATGGCGTTTGCTACCAGCGCCACCGATGCTTATGCCCGCGCCCTTAGTGCGATCCCCTGGCTTCCGGGGGATGTGGTCGTGACTACGGAAAACGATTATGTATCCAACCAAATCGCTTTTTTATCGCTTAAAAAGCGCTTTGGTATCCGTTTGTTTCGCGCAAGGGACGGCGAACGGGGGGGCGTTGACCTGGAAGATATGGAATACCTGATCCGGCAGCATGAGCCCAAACTGGTTGCCGTCACGCATGTGCCTACGAACAGCGGTATCGTGCAACCTGTTGCGGAAATTGGCGCCATGTGCCGGCCATACGGCATTTGGTATCTTGTGGATGCCTGCCAGTCGGCCGGCCAGCTGGACCTCGATGTCCGCCACATTGGTTGCGACTTTCTGTCGGGAACCATGCGCAAATTCATGCGCGGCCCCCGCGGCGCCGGTTTCCTGTATGCCTCGGACCGCGTTTTGGCCGAAGGCCTGGAAATGCTGCTGCCGGATATGCGCAGCGGGCGCTGGACCTCTCCCGATGAATTCCATTCGGCCGAAGACGCCCGCCGCTTTGAGTATTGGGAAATGTCGCCGGCGCTCATGCTGGGCAGCAAGGCCGCTGCCGAGTATGCCATGAGCATCGGTATGGCCTGGATCGAGGCGCGCGTACGCCAGCTCGCCGCACTGACCCGGGAGCAATTGGCTACGCTGCCTGACGTGCGGATATTGGACCAGGGAGACGACCTGTGCGGGATCGTTACGGCGCATTCTGAAAAATGGGATAAACACGCTCTGCTCGAATTTTTATGGGCGCGAAACATCAACGCGCGGATCACTCCGAATTATGTCGCCCGGATCGATTTCCCTCGCAAAGGCGTCAAATGGGCGCTTCGGATCTCGCCGCACTATTACAATACAGAAGAGGAAATTGGGGAGGCGATTGCAGCGATAAGGGCTTACCAACAAGGAGAATTATGAATCCTATATTCTATTTTTCTTTTTTGCTCATTGCTATTGGCCTGGCAATATTCATTTATCTATTGATCAGAATATTTGAGCGGATATTAAATGGGGCGGATCCGGATTTCAACGACACGCCGAAGTACTTAAGCAAAGCAGAGGAAAGGGCTTCATACTATGCAACCGGTTTTCTTCTGACCGGTGCCTTGCTGTTTATTGTTATTGCTTTTTGGCGGGCTGGGGGGCTTGGTTGAGATCTTGTGTATAACCTAATAGGTATAACCGATTGCGTCGGGGCAATACGGATTTCCGCGAATAAACTGTGGGAGTCCGTCTATTCTGCCAAAGGCGAATCCATGTCGTTCGCGCTTTCATCTTGCTAGCCGGCTGGCAATTCTACTGTAAAAACAGTGCCCTCGCCTTCTGTACTTTCCACGCGTATGGTTCCGCCGTGTTGCCGAACGACGTGCGCTGTGTAATTCAGGCCCAGGCCGTGTCCTTTCACGTCGTGTCGGTTGTTGCGGGGAACGCGAAAGAATTTATCGAATACCCGGGCCTGAAGATCGGCCGGGATGCCGATGCCGTTGTCGCGCACCGACAACAGGATCGTTCCGGGCTGTTTTTCCAGCGTGATAACGATAAGTGGTTTGCCCTCGGTGTATTTCAGCGCGTTGTCCAGCAGGTTAAAGATGACGCTGGACAGGTGCAGGCGGTCGCCCTGGAACGTGAAATCGGAATCTTCCGGGATGTTGACCGTTATGACAGCGCCGGCGCGTTCGGCTTGCAGCGTCATGGCGGCGACCACCTGGCGGAGCAGGGCGGCCAGGTCGATAGTTTCGGGTTTCAGGCTGGGTGGCTGCTCTTCGAACATGGACAGGCGGAGCACTTTTTCCACCAGCAGGGACAAACGGTCCAGTTCAAGTTTGGACAAAGAGAGGTACTCCCGGGTTTTTTCGGGATTTTGTAGTGCTTCAAAGTCGCTCAGCGCTTCCAGAGCTACCCCGACGGTGGTTATTGGCGTTTTTAGCTCGTGGGTGATATTGCTGATGAATTCATTTTTCAAACGGGTCAGGCGTTGTTGCTGGCGCAGGCTGCGGTAAATCAGCAAAAAGGCAACGGACGTAATGCCAAACAACAGCAGGGCAAAGAACAGGGCCGGCAAGGAACGGCGGAGCAGGAACATTTGATAGTCGCCAAAATGGGCAGCATAGAAACGATGTACGAGTAACCCTGCAACAGCGGGCTGCGTCAGGATAGCGCCGGCAGCGGGAACAAAGGGGAGTGAATCGCGATGGATGATTTCGAACGGCAATGCAATGCCGGCTTTCCGGAGATTTTCCCGGTAACTATTTTCCAGTTCGGTAATGGAAATCGTACTTTTCTGAAGGCGAAAGATCTGGTTGAAGTTATCGGTCCCGCTCATTTGTTGGGTGAGCCGGATCAGTTGCCGGTCTGCCCGTTTGCTGAGATCAGCAGGAAACGAATCGGTTGCCGTAGCGATGAACACCTGGACCTGATCATACCGGATCGAATCCTCCTTTACGGTAAAGTTGGCTTTATCTCCCATCCGGATGACCATTTGGGCGTCGCCCCGCAACGGTATTCGCGGAACAAGCTGGCCTTCCGGGGGCAAAGGCATCTCATTATTTTTAAACGGAAGGGGCGGGTAACAGCTATCCAGTGCCGTTTCAGCCATGCCGCTTTTTACCAGGCTGCGCCGGACCATGGAGTCCTGCAAGGTGGAAACGGTTTGCTGAAACACATAATCCGTTTCCTGTACCAGATTATCGTATTGCTCCTGCCAAACCTTGCGCAGCCAAATTCCTTCAAACACCCCAAGGGAGATCAGGCTGATCAGAATAAGCCATAAGGGTCGTTGTTTAAATGGTGCGGAAAAAGAAATCCCCATAGCGAAGGTTGAATACCCAACAAAGGTATCCGCTTCTACCCGCCTGCGGGTGTGCGTTTAACCTTAATTAACCTAAAATCAAGGTCGGTTAACATGCACCGGTGGGCTTGCGTTCTACCTTTGTCAAAAAAACAATGGATATGAAAGCGAACGTACTGCTCTTTTGGCTGAGTTTGTTCCTCAGCACCCTCCTGCCGGCGCAAAACACTACCGGCGTCATTCAATTCGAAGAAAAAATAAATATGCATCGCAACCTGCCGCCCGATGCCGGTGATATGCGGGCCATGATCCCGGAATTCCGGGTAATGCAGAGCGAATTGCTGTTCACGGCCACGGAAAGCCTGTACCGCAATGTGGAGGAAGAAGAGGACGAAGAAATGGGTGACGGGCAGGTTATGATCCGGATGCAGCGCCCGGATATGCGGTTTTATAAAAACTTTGGCAAAAGCCAAAAAATTGAACAGCGCGAATTCATGGGCAAGCAGTACCTCATCGAGGACGCTATTGACCAGACACCCTGGAAAGTAGGGATGGAAACACAGGAAATCCTGGGCTACAACTGTATGCAGGCGGTATGGGAAGACACCAGCAATGCCGAGCGCAAACGCACTGTAGTGGCCTGGTTTGCCCCTGATATTCCGGTATCTGCCGGGCCGGTCACCTATGGGCAGCTGCCCGGGATGATCCTGAAGGTCGATATCAACAACGGCGAGCTACAGCTGACGGCAACGAAAATTGACCTGAAAGCGCCCAAAAAAGGCGAACTCGAAGTGCCCACCAAAGGTGAAAAGACCACCCAGGAAGAATTTCAAAAAATGGTGGACGAGCGCGTCCGCGCCATGGGCGGCAGCAGCGGTCGTGGCATCCGGATTATACGCAACTAAGGAGGGTTAGAGGGTTAGAAGGTTTCTGGTTAGAAGGTTTCTGGTTAGAGGGTTTCTGGTTTGAAGGTTTCTGGTTAGAGGGTTTCTGGTTAGAGGGTTGGGCGTTATGGTACCCAGTACCGAAGGGCCACCGTAA
>CAYVDV010000372.1:0-5587 GCA_964450465.1 uncultured Saprospiraceae bacterium | reverse complement strand
AAAGAATTGAATAACAAAAATTGGTGGGCCAGCACATTGAGGATGGGGGCTGTCTGCAGGTTGTTGAAAAACTGCTTGGGGCGAATGCGTATCTGTTTCAACATCGGATTTTCCACGCCATCTGTTGCAATACGCTGCAATTCCATATCTAACTCCGGCAAATCACTCAGATCATCGTATAGCAGATCGCCAAGTTCCAGTGCCGTGGTGGCAGGTAGTTTATCCTCCACCCGGAACAGCGTTTTGGCCTGTGTGAACAGTTCCAGGTCGAAAAGAAACTCAAATGCCGTATCATTCAACAACCACGCCTTGTAGCGGGAAACATTGCCGTCCCGGCCGGGCATCGGTTCGAAGGCGATCAGAACGCCTTGGGGTTTCAGGATAATATACTGGCCTTTGATCTCCCGGCGCGGCGGTGGCGCCGGCTCGGGCGTTTGTTTGCCTTTTACAAATTTTGCACCGGGCAATGCCGGTTCCGCATCGGTATCGCGTACCAGATCTTCTTCAAAAGCAGGTATTTCCAGGTCGGGGTCACTTTCCAGCCGTACCTGCAGCATGTCATCGTCCAGCCTTGCCGTGATAACGCCGCGCTCGCCGGTATACCGGAACCGGACTTTTGTGCCAATTGCGAAAAGCATTTACGTGGTTTACGGTTTATGATTTTGGTCCAAAGGTAAGGTTGTAACCGTGTTTACCCTATTTAGTTTAACGGGAATGACCATTGTGTGGTCTGTGCCTCGAATTGAAACGCAAAAAAGTATCTCCCCGATATTTTTTCGATTTTTGCAGACGAAAATTACCGTTCATCGCTCACCCCCTCTCCATGGTCCGTCGCAATTTTTTTGAAAAAACAAGTTTGGCCTTGCTTGCATCTGCATTTTCCCTGCCATCGGGCTTGTCCCGTTTGACAAACGAGGCGGCCTTCCGGCCCAGGCCTGTAAAACCCATGCGTCTGCCCAAGGGTGCGAAGGTGGCATTGATCGCTCCGGCAAGTCCGGTGTCGGAAGAAAAGATTGAAAAAGCCCTGACCAATATGGCCAGCCTGGGCTATCAGGTGATGGAGGGGAAGTCCCTGCGGGCACGGTACGGTTATCTTGCCGGTACGGATGCAGATCGCCTGGCCGATCTGCATTGGGCCTTTTCAAACCCGGAAGTCGATGCGGTATGGTGCGTGCGCGGCGGGTATGGTACAACGCGCCTGTTGCCGGCCATCGATTACGCCTTGATCCGGAAAAACCCCAAGCCTTTTATCGGGTACAGCGATGTAACGGCTCTGCACCTGGCGATCGGCCAACGCGCTGGCCTGGTCACCTTCCACGGACCGGTTGGTGCATCTGATTTTCCGGAAAATACCCTCCGGCACTTTCAGGCGATGTTAACAGAACCTGCAGCAGGGTATGTGTTGCGGGCGCCTGCTGCCGAGGAAGAACTTACGGGAGAAGAATACCGGCCTTTTACCATCGCTCCCGGAAGTGCAAAAGGCAAACTCACGGGGGGAAACCTCTCCCTGTTGACAGCCCTGGCAGGAACGCCCTTCGCACCTTCCTTTCGGCATAAAATTGTGTTTATCGAAGATGTGGGCGAGCAGCCTTATCGCATTGACCGGATGCTGACGCAACTTCTGCAAGCGAGTGATCTGCACCAGGCAGCGGGTATCGCTCTGGGGGTTTTTGCCGATTGCGGGCCCAAAAACTCGGAGTTCTCTCTGACCTTGCCCGAAACCCTGCGCGATCGGCTGGGCACTTTGGGCATACCGGTTGTGTACGGGATGCCATTCGGGCATGTGGCGCACCAGGCGACTTTTCCGTATAATATGCCCGCTGAACTGGATGCCTCGGGACAAACATTAACCTTTCTGGAGCCGGGGGTTCAGTAAACCTACCATTCCTGTCCGGGGTAGGTGCGTTGCACGAATTGCATTTCTGCCAAAATATAGCCGAGCTGTTCGGTATGCCGGCCGTCTTTCCCACCACTTTGCATCCAGCTGTTTTCCGGAGTATGTAAAGTAGCCTCGCGGAGGACTTCCGCGACCCGCTCTTCCCAAAGCGGCTTTATCCGGAGCAAGTCAACACCCGTTCCGCTGGCCGCAGCCTGGCGTTCTGTGTCATTCGGGGTTGTCAGTTCACCGGTGTACATCCACAGGTCGTCCACAGCATCCTGCATCTTTTGCCGGCTCAGTTCCGTGCCATCGCCGAGGCGGATCATCCACTCACTGGAATAACGGAGGTGGTAAGTGATTTCCTTGATGGCTTTTTCTGCAATGGCAGCCAGGCGTTCGTCCCGGCTTTGGAGAAGCGCTTGACAGTGGAAGTAATTATAGGTGTCGAAAAAGAACTGCCGGGCAATGGTGTGTGCCCAGTCGCCATTGGGTTGTTCCACCAACAGCACATTCCGGAATTCATGTGCGTCGCGGAAAAAGGCCAGTTCGTCTTCTGTACGCCCCCGGCCTTCGAGTTCGCCGGCATAGCTAAGCAGCATGCGTGCCTGGCCCAGCAGATCTAGGGCTATATTGGTCATAGCGATATCCTGCTCCAATACGGGGCCGTGGCCGCACCATTCGCCCAGGCGTTGTGCGAGGATCAGAGCATTGTCGCCCAGTTGTAAAACGTAGTTGATCTCCATGAAAGTTGATGGGCGGTTTACATGTGCTTCACTGCATCGGGCAGATCGTAAAACGTGGGGTGGCGGTAGATTTTATCGTTTGCGGGGTCGAAAAACGCCTCGGCATCTTCCGTGGAGGCGTGGATATATTTCGACTCAACTACCCAGATGCTGATCCCCTCATTGCGGCGGCAGTACACATCGCGGGCATTTTCCAGGGCCATTTGCGCATCGGATGCGTGCAGGCTCCCGACGTGTTTGTGGTTGAGGCCTTGTTTCGAACGGATAAATACTTCCCAGAGCGGCCAGTCTTTCATATCAGATGGGTATAAATACAGTTAAACAGAATACTCCGGTTTTGCCGGGACGTTATTTTCCGGGCAAAAATAGCGCCTTTTAGCCGGAACCGAAGCCGGCGCGCGCACTTGTTGCAGAAAAATGTACTTTTGCCCGCCTTCTTTCGTTTTGGGAGAATGCCCGGACGATTCTGTTCTGCTTTTCCACTTTGAGTCTTCAAACTGATCACTGAAATGGCGTATTTTACTAAAAACCAGGCTATTCTGTTTCGTTGGTGCATTGCTGCATCCATTTTCCTTGTGCTGGGCACTTCTGCGGACGCACAATTGCGGTACGGGTTTAAAACCGGGCTGAACTTTGCCCGGATGACCGGCCCTTCTGAAATGACTGCTTCCGGGGCGGATGCCGAGAACTGGAAGACGACTACGGGCTTCCATATCGGCCTTTCCCTTGCTTACCCGTTGACGGATAATTTTGGCCTGCGTGGCGAAGTGTTGTATTCGAAAAAAGGAGCTAAATATACCTTTGACGGCGATTCGTACCGCATTTTCCGGTATGATGGCGGAAGCACGCTGACCACCGGAAACTCCCGGTATCTGATCAATATCAACAATGCATACATAGATCTGCCCGTTCTGGTATATGGCAAATGGAAAGACCTCGAATTGTCGGGCGGAGTTTATGCCGGTATTATGGTGCAATCCATCGGCGACGGGTCGCTGTCTTACACGAACGGTCGCACGGTTCCGCTCCAAAATTCCGTCGGTGACCTGGAGTTTAACCTCGACTACAATTTCAGAAAGGATCAACCCGGCAAAGGCGCCTCTACCGAGACCATAGTAGCCAAGGTGGATGCGAAAACCCTGGAGTTGCCGAAAACCCTGGGCGCCTATTACGATTATCCGGAAGACAAAGGCAGCCTGTATCAGGGGATTGATTACGGCCTTATGGCCGGGCTTTCGTATTACATGAGTCGCTCGCTGTTTATTGGTGTCCGGCTGCAATATGGCCTGGCTGATATTACGAACAACAAGGTTGACCTTTCCAAAGCGACAACCGACAACGGCAATTTGATCTTCCGCGACGATAAAGATCATAACCTGGTCATCCAGGCTTCTGTCGGTTTTAGTTTTTAGTGCGGCATCCCCTCGCTAATCCTTAGCCCGCTCATTGTCCAAACTCAAACCCGATTATTCATGACATTGAAACATTGGTTGCGTTTGCTTATTCCGGTATTGGCACTCGCAAGCGTATATCCGGCCTGCAAAAAGGCAAATCTGGATACGGCTGAAATCGCCGGGCATACGGTGGAATTCGCTTTCCCTTTAATGAGCACCACGCTCAACCTCAAAGATCTGATGTTCGAGGTGTTGAACGATTCGCTCAGCGGCGATACCATTGTGGTGAATCCCGACAACACCATGACCCTGTACTACAGCGGTGACGTGGCGGAAAAACCGGCTACCGATATCTTCCAGTTCTTCAATTTTCCACCCAACTCTCCGCCGATCCCGGTTCCGGACACCCTGCATAAATATCCGCTGAATTTGCCGGATTCGGTGTTTGTAAGCAGAGTGGAAGTGCTGGGGGGCGATCTCACGGTTATTATCTTTAACAAACTGCCCTATACGGTTACCGGGGTGTTTTCCATACCGCAGATGTCGAAAAACGGCCAGGTATTCCAATACCCCTTTACCGTGAATGCCAACAGCAATATTTTCTCGCCCGTCCAAAACCTGGCGGGATATACCTTGCTTTCCGACAGCAATACGCTGCAGTTCCGCTATGAAGCCTATGCGCCCGATGGGACGCGGGTCAAATTCCCTGAAGTATTGCCCGGCATTGCCGGGGTCGGCGTTTCCATCCAGAATTTCGCCCTGTCGTACATGGAAGGTTACTGGGGTTTTTCGGAGTATCCCCTTACCCGCGACACCATTGATATCGATATCAACCAGACCAGCCTGAAGGGCAATGTCAAGGTGAAAGATCCGCAGGTGACGATGACCATTGCCAACTCCTGGGGCTTCCCGACGCGGGGTGTGGTAAAATACCTCAGCTTTCTCGGGCAGGACGGACAGGAGTACAAACTGGTGAGTTCGGTGTTTAACAACGACAGCATCGACTTTAAATATCCCTCTCTGGCTGCCGGTGAAGTTGGTCAAACAAAATACACCGATGTGGTGCTGGATGCCACCAACTCCAATATCGTCGATATTTTCAATGCGCAGCCGACCCGGCTGATCTACGAGGTCGCGGGTATTTCAAACGCGAAAAAAGACCCGACGATCGTGGGCTTTCTGACCAATGAAAGCACTATCGCACTGCGGGTAAGCGTAAAACTGGTACTGGAAGGCTCTGTCAAGGACTTTGGCGCCGAGCAAACGCTCGATCTCAATTTCGGCACATACAGCGACATCGATACGGCTAAAATCGAAGAGGTAGAGTTTAAGCTCGTCACGGAAAACCAAACGCCGATCTCTTCCGCGCTGCAGCTGTATTTCCAGGATGCTGACGGTATCGCTATTGATTCGCTGTTTACCGGTGAGCCGCGCTTCATTATGGAAGCTGCCCCGGTAGATGCCAATGGCAACGCCTCCGGCCAAAAACGGACGGAAACGTTCGTGTCCATGGGGATCGAACGCTTCAACAGGGTTCGGGAGTCGGAAACGATCCTGCTTAAATCCTTTTT
>CAYVDV010000371.1:0-5590 GCA_964450465.1 uncultured Saprospiraceae bacterium | reverse complement strand
TCCAGAGTGTATGATTTCTCCTTTATCGGCGACAATAAATTTAACCATTTTACCCACGACTATACCGGCGCAACGGTGGAGCCCTACCTTAACCAGCCCGCCGAGGACCGGCTCTTCGTGCAGGGCATGGGCGGCCTGCGCGTAAAGGTGGAATTGCCCACCGTTCATTTGCTCGACAATATCGCCGTCAACAAAGCTGAACTTGAGCTTACGGCCATTTCCCAGGCCGGCGACCTGCTCAGCCCGGCCGCACAACTGGTCTTCACCGAATCAGTGGGCGACACGATCGTGACCCTCACCAGTGATGTCCTGTACTCCCTTGGCTCCACGCTTACCGGCGGCTTCAATGGTTTCGGCGGCTTCCCCCAAACGATGACCGATAATGGCCAAAGCATACAACGTTACCACCTGACACTCACCCGGCGTTTCCAGGACATGGTGGACAATACCTCGGGGAACATCAAAGACCAGACGGTGTACCTCAACGTCTATCCCCAAAGCCGTTCCGCCATGCGCGCGATGTTTTTTGGCCCGAAAAATGCTACGTTCCCGGCTAAACTCGCGTTGAAATACACGCGGGTTAAATAGTTTTGAGCTTTGAGGATTGCGTTTTTGGTTGGTTCAACTTCCCCGGAAAGGAAGCCTTGTACCCAATATTGCGAAAAGAATCAACTCAAAACTATCCACCAACTCTAAACTCAAAACTCTAAACTCAAAACTTAAAAATGTGTGGAATCGTCGCCTATATCGGTTCTAAAAAAGCCTACCCCATTATCATCAAAGGCCTGCAACGCCTGGAATACCGGGGGTATGACAGTGCAGGTATTGCCCTGCAGAACGGCGGGTTGAACCTTTACAAGAAAAAAGGTAAAGTGTCCGACCTGGAAGCCTATACCAGGGATAAAGACATTTCCGGTTCGGCCGGGATGGGGCACACCCGCTGGGCGACGCACGGCAAGCCGGATGACGCCAATGCGCACCCGCATGCCAGCGGCAACAGCCGGTTGATGCTGATTCACAACGGTATTATCGAGAACTACGCCGTGCTGAAAAGCGCCCTGCAAAAGCACGGGCATGAATTTCAGAGCGAAACCGATACCGAAGTGCTGGTACACCTGATCGAAGAGGTACAGCAACGGGAAAACCTCCAACTGGAGGAAGCGGTACGGCAGGCGCTTACGCAGGTACACGGCGCCTATGCCATCGTAGTGATGGATCGCGAAGATCCGGACAAACTGGTGGCTGCCCGCAAATCCAGTCCGCTCGTCATTGGAATAGGGAAGGGCGAATTTCTGGTCGCTTCCGATGCCACGCCAATCGTGGAACACACCAAAAAAGTCGTGTATCTGAATGACGAGGAAGTAGCCACCGTGACCCGCAATGGCGAGCTGGCGATCAAAACCCTGCGCAATGAAGTAATGACCCCGACTATCCAGGAGATCGAACTCGAGATCGAACAACTGGAAAAAGGCGGCTACGACTATTTCATGCTCAAGGAAATATTCGAACAACCCGCCACCATCGCCGAATGCATGCGCGGACGCATGAACGCCGAGCAAGGCTGGGTTCGCCTGGGCGGTATGGAAGAATACAAAAAACGGATGATCAATGCCCAACGCATGATCATCCTGGGCTGCGGCACCTCCTGGCACGCCGGAATGATCGCCGAATATCTGTTTGAAGATCTTGCGCGCCTGCCGGTGGAGGTGGAATACGCCTCCGAGTTCCGCTACCGCAACCCGGTCGTCCGCGACCAGGATATCGTACTGGCGATTTCCCAATCCGGCGAAACGGCCGACACCCTGGCCGCCCTTGAGCTGGCCAGAGAGCGCGGCGCCGTCACCTACGGCATTGTCAATGTGGTGGGTTCTTCCATCGCCCGGATGACCCACAGCGGGTCGTATATCCACGTAGGCCCGGAAATTGGCGTGGCTTCTACCAAGGCCTTCACCGGTCAGGTGACCATGCTGACGGTCATGGCCCTGCTACTCGGTTACGAGCGCGGCTACCTGCCCAAGTCGAAATACCAGGAACTGGTGCAGGAACTGGCCCTTATCCCCGGCAAGGTAGATTATCTGCTCCAAAACTGCCACGATCAGGTCCAGTACATCGCCGGCGAATTCAAGGATGCGACCAACGCCCTGTATCTCGGGCGCGGCTACAATTTCCCGGTCGCGCTGGAAGGCGCCCTGAAATTGAAAGAAATTTCGTATATTCATGCCGAAGGCTACCCCGCCGCCGAAATGAAACACGGCCCGATCGCCCTAATCGACGAAAATATGCCCGTGTTTGTGATTGCTACGAATCCCAGCGCCTACGACAAGATCGTGTCGAATATCCAGGAAGTAAAAGCCCGCAAAGGGGTGGTGGTGGCTGTAATTACCGAAGGCGATGAAACCATAAAAAAACTCGCCGATTACTCGATCGAGATTCCTGCAACAGAAGAACCGCTCACGCCGTTATTATCTGTTGTACCTTTGCAATTGCTGGCCTACCATATTGCCCTGCTCCGCGGTTGCAATGTGGACCAGCCCAGAAACCTGGCCAAATCAGTAACGGTTGAATAATTTTACTAACACTCATGGTGAATAAAATAGACATCGAATACAATACCGAGAAAAAAGAAGTCCGGTACCCCGAATATGGACGCGCAATCCAGGAAATGCTGGAATTTGCGAAGACCATTCCGGATGCATACAAGCGGCAAAAAACGGTGGAAGCCATTGTTGGACTCATGCAACAACTCAATCCCGTTGGAAATCGCAACCTGGAAGATTACCGGGAAAAACTCTGGAATCACGCGTTCGCCATTGCCGGCTACGATCTGGATGTGACGCCTCCGCAGGGCATTTCCATCCGCCGCGCGGAAGACAAGATACGACCGGACCGCCTCATCTACCCGCCGACCACCCAGCGCCTGCGCCACTACGGCTACAATGTACAGACGCTGATCAAAAAAGCCATCGAGATGCCGGAAGGCTCTAAAAAAGAGGGCTTTGTGGAGGTAATTGCCTCCTATATGAAATTGGCGTATAAAACCTGGAACCGCGAGCACTACGTCAGCGACGACGTGGTCAAGGACGATCTGGAAATCCTGTCCGACGGCCAGCTCGAACTGCACGAGGGGCACAGCTCGCTCGATATCCTGGCCTTCAGCGCCAATAAAAAAGACCGCGAATTACAACGGCAAAACCAGCGCGGCCGAAACAGCAAAACCAACGGTAACAAAAACCGGGGTAAACGCAACTACGGAAACTTCCGGAAGCAGCGGAAGAAATAAACTATAACACGCCTTGAGTCGAGAAGCACCGGATTTCCAGGGGATGCCCCGGATCATTCCGGTAAACCTGCAAAAGATTGCGCAACGCATCTGTCGTACTTGCCGGGAGGCGGCGTAAAAAAGGCTTATGCTGCCCCTGCGGGGCAATACTCCGGTGGAAAAAGTATTGTCCGGTGCCTCCTACGGTAAAATAACTGTAAAAGCCGGGCGGTAATGCAGGCTCGGCCGTAAGCGGCTTGAGTTGTTGAAGATACTGATCAGCCAGCGGCTGATCCGATTCGGATGGTGTATTGACATATCCCCACACATAGTTAGCGGGCAATGTTTCCAGCACGCGGTTTTGAACATCTATTCCCTGTTCGCGGCTTAGCGCCAGCTCGTAATGGCCGTTTTGCACCGATAAGCTGCCTTCGCTGATGATCACGGGGTTGAGCGACAGGGTGAAGCGGTAAACGCCATTTGCCAAAGCGCCGATTGGGACAAATCCCCGCGCCGGCGCCGGCGCGCCCAGACAAGTGTCGGGGAACGGGATCTCCTCCAAGCGGATGTCGATCGAACCGGCCCCCAGATCCACACTGGCTACGATACCGTAATTTCCACAGTCATAAACCTGCATGCTCTCCACCCACAGGCCAAACTCCGGCGTACCGTCGGTATCACTACGCTGTTCAAACAGGTCAACGGTAAACTCCGGCTCGAAGGTCACAATAATCTCCGGCTCCTCCTCCCGGGGCGCAGCGCAAGCGGTCAAAGCGATCAGGAAAAAATAAGTTATCCGGCGGTGAAATGTAACAAGGGACATAATTCCGGTTTATACGGTGCGAAAGAAAAACGCGGCAGCAGCAAAAGTGCTGCCCGTGCTTTCATTTTTTTTCAATCGGTGTACTTTTGGGCCGCTATTCAAACGTCCTCCCACAGATATGAAACAACGCTCCCTGTTTTCGTTCCCGGCATTGCTGGCCGGCCTTCTCTTTTTTGCATGTCAAAATAATACCAACCCTCCGGAACAGGAGGCTCAGGCAGGCCCCAAGGCAGACACGGTGCAGCTGGAACCAGTGCCGCTCGAAGGTGCTGCACCGTTTGTAGTGACGGAAGGTACGGTATTCTGGTCGGCCAAAAAAGCCATTGGCAGCCCGCACAATGGCACGATCGATATTGCCGGCGGCGAAGTCCTGGTCAACCAGGACCGCCTGCTCAGCGGCCGGATTAGCTTCGATATGGGCTCAATCACTGTCACGAACATGAACGACGCCGGTGAAAAGACCACCCTCGAGTCGCACCTGAAGGACAAGGATTTTTTTGAAGTAAAAAAATTCCCCGAAGCGAAGTTCGAGATCACCGAGGTCCTGCCCAGCAATCTCCCTGCCTTCAATTGGGTGATCCGCGGCGATCTGACGATCAAGGATCAGCCGCACCCGATCAATGTCCCGGTAAAAATGACTATTTCCGGTGACGAGCTCAAAGCCGAATCGGCCACCTTTATCCTGAACCGGACCCAATGGGGCATCAACTTTCGCTCCGGGCTGCTCGGCACTGCCAAAGACAAGATCATCGAAGATGCGGTGCCGGTGTCGTTGAAAATTGTGGCCCGGCGGAAGTGAGGAAACCCCGGTTACGTCCGGTACTTTATTGTTAAAACACACCTTAGGCATTGGCCCATCCACACCTGGTGTGTATATTTGCCTTGCGCAAACGTTCTTTTGTTTAATCCTGAAAAATTTCCCTCTGTACATAATTGGTTTTTTATGCCTTGTTTCCGTCGCGTTGCGACGGCAAACGGGGTTGATTTATTTCACCCACTAATTTTTCAATTATGTCACAAAACCGCTTTTATGCCCCCCCCCCTGCAACGCCAGGTAAACCGTTTCGCCGTTACCTGCATGCTTTTAATCCTTGGCGCACTTTATTTTCCGGATTTGGGCCAGGCCCAGTCCGGTTCCTGTAGCTGGTTATCGGATTTTTGTGTGGATATCAGAGCAAAATCGCCGGGGCAAATGCCCTCCCAACCGGGGTGTCCGGTGTTGGGCTGTGATGAAATGACCTACGAGGTGTACATCAAGAACTGCAACCCTTCGGCATTTTACGCTGAATTCGAGTACAATTGGTTTGCCTTAAGAGCACCCTTTTAAATCTCACAACCGCGCTTCTCATGCAAAAACGACTACCACTTCTGTTCCTGATCGTCCTGGCCTCCCGCCTTCCGGCCCAAACCACCTGGTACGTACGTCCGGCTGCTGGCGGCCAGAACACCGGCTTGTCGTGGACCGACGCCTTCACCGACCTGAACGCCGCATTGCAGGCGGCCAATGC
>CAYVDV010000370.1:2814-5592 GCA_964450465.1 uncultured Saprospiraceae bacterium | reverse complement strand
GCGCATCCGGATCATGTTATCTTCGTGGATTTTTAACTGGTACAGCGGGAAATGATACCGGCTCCACAGTGAATTGGCATCAAACGGAATTCCGGTGGCAATGCTTTCCCGCAGGGCATAGATATAAGCCAGGCTTTCGGTGCGGCGTTGCAACCAATCGGCAATCGTAAGCGCAGGGTCGCCATGGCCGGGTATTAACCGGGTGAACCAGTTCCGGTCGTGAATCCGCGGCAGCTTTTCCAGGGTCTGTTCGTAGGCAATACTGCTGTAGTCGATAAACGGAAACTCTACATTGGACAAATAATCGCCTGCAATACATAACCCCAGCTGCCATACGACCACCATCATGCTGTCGGCTGTATGACCGGGAGTGAGATAAAAAGCCATTTTGGTATTGCCATGCCGGTATTGCACCCCGTCGCGGTACACCATAAAATCACCTTCCGGGTATTCCAACGGGTAATTGCGTTTGATATAAAACCGCTGGTCAAATTCAATGAGCTGTTCAACGATCGCCTCTTTTTGCGGATTGCTTGCCATGGCCTCGCTCATGAACACTTTATCCGGCTTGAATGCTTTATAACCAATGATATGGTCGTAATCGGAATGGGTAAATATGAGAAACAGCGATTGGGTCGTGCGGATCGAGTCGACGTATTCCCGGATCTTGATAACCTCATCCGGCAGCCAGGCCGGGTCAACCACCAAAATGACGTCGTCTGTTTTGACCACGGTGGAGTTGGTCTGGAACAACGCACTTTGAAAGATGGTAATGTGCGGATCGCGGAACAGTATTTTACTCATTGCGGCTCTTTGATTGGTAAACGGTCGGTAAAATAACCAACTGGCGGGAAAACGCTACCTTTGTGGTAGAAAAGATGATGCGCAAAGGTATATAAACCATACCCCATGCCAAAACACCTCTTTAAAAATGGGAAATATTGTTGCAATAGTTGGCCGGCCCAACGTAGGGAAGTCCACTCTTTATAATCGCCTGGTCGGGTCCAGGGATGCCATTACAGATGATTTCTCCGGCGTAACCCGCGACCGGAAGTATGGCTTTTGCGAATGGAACGGCAAACGGTTCACTGTAGTGGATACCGGCGGCTTCGTGCATGGGTCCGACGACATGTTTGAATCCGCTATCCGCGACCAGGCCCGCATTGCCATTGAGGAAGCCGCGGTGATCCTGTTCATGGTAGATACCCAGACCGGCGTCACCGATCTGGATGAAAGTCTGGCCAAGCTCCTGCGCCGCTCCTCCAAACCGGTTTTTCTGGTGGTGAACAAGGTGGATAGCCACAAAAGCCTGATGGAAGCCAATGAATTTTGGAGCCTGGGTTTTGAAAACACCTTTTTTATCGCTTCCATCAGTGGGAGCGGTACCGGCGATTTGCTGGATGCCGTCGTAGAACACATCTACGACGAACCCGAACTGGAAACTACCCTGCCGAAAATTGCCATCATCGGCCGCCCGAATGTCGGCAAGTCCTCGCTGACCAATGCCCTTTTGGGGGAGGAACGGCACATTGTAACACCAGTAGCCGGAACGACCCGGGATCCTATCCACTCGCACTACAAGAAATTTGGCAAAGAGTTCATCCTGATCGACACTGCCGGCATCCGGAAAAAAACCAAGGTGGAGGAAGACCTGGAGTTTTATTCGGTGATGCGGGCGATCCGCGCCGTGGAAGAAGCCGATGTATGTATGTTGGTCCTCGACGCTTCCATTGGCCTTGAAGCCCAGGATCTGAACATTCTCCGGCTCGTCCAAAAAAGGCACAAGGGCGTGGTAATCCTGGTCAACAAGTGGGATCTGGTGAACAAGGAAACCAATACCGCCCGGGATTACGAGGCAATGATCAAAAACCGGCTCGCTCCCTTTAACGACATCCCGATTCTGTTCATTTCCGTGCTGGAAAAACAGCGCATCTTTCAGGCAGTGGAAGTCGCTCTGGAGGTTTATGCCAACCGGACCCAGCGAATCAAGACCTCCCAGCTGAATGAACTCATGCTGGAGATCATCGAGAACACTCCTCCGCCTTCGGTGAAAGGCCGGTATCCGAAATTCAAATACGTCACACAAATACCTACGCACTATCCATCGTTTGCGTTTTTTGTTAATAATCCCAACTGGGTACGCGATTCCTACAGGCTATTCCTGGAAAACCAACTGCGAAAACACTATAACTTCACCGGAGTACCCATCGAGGTATATATGCGGGCAAAATAAAATGCACCTGGCCCGGCGATGGTTTTTTTAATGTCCGGGAAGCGAAATGCCGGGTTGCTGCGTTCTATCCGGGATAGCAAATTGTCGAGTCGACCCTGAAAAATTAAACCAACATAAATAAACATGAAACTGCCTGGAATTTGGCTGCTGCCGGTTTTGCTGCTGGGAGCTTGTACGGATGAAGCCGAACAGATCCCTGCCTATCTTCATATCGAACCCTTTGAAGTGGATGCCCTGGGCGGCAAGGATTGGCAGCAGATCACCGAGGGCTGGGTGTACGTGGACAATGAATTCCTGGGCGCTTACACCCTGCCGGCTGATGTGCCTGTGCTCGCGGAAGGCCAAAATGACATTCTTGTCTTTCCCGGCGTCAAGGAAAACGGCCTGCAGCAAACCCCTGGCGTGTATCCTTTTCTGGAGCGTTACGAAACCAAAACAAACCTCACTCCCGCCCAAACCACGTCGATAACTCCTGTAACCCGCTATGGGACCGCTGTCGTATTCCCTTGGGCTATCGAACGCACCACGTTCAATTTCTCCGGAAT
>CAYVDV010000370.1:0-2714 GCA_964450465.1 uncultured Saprospiraceae bacterium | reverse complement strand
CCGCTGTCGTATTCCCTTGGGCTATCGAACGCACCACGTTCAATTTCTCCGGAATTGTGCTCGAAAACAGGGATGCCGATACTGCCACAACTTATGTGCTTACCACGGCCGGGGCTTTTGAGGGGCAATCGGTAAAGATGGAAGTAAATACCGATCATCCATCCATTGAAATTGTTACAGAAGTGGTGGAGAATCTGCCTTCCACCGGCGCCCAACCGGTTTGGCTGGAACTGAACTACCGCAATGATATGCCGTTTGAACTCTGGCTTTTGGGCACGCAAGGCTCAATCCCCAATGAACTGCCCCAACCGGTTTTTCAGTTTGTCCCGTCTGAAAACTGGAACAAGATCTATATTAACCTGACGGAATTCCTGGTTGCCATGCAACAAGACAAATACCGGCTTTATTTCCGGGTAAACCTCCCTAAAGATCTGAATGGCAATTATGTGCAGGATAGCGGAACGGTGTTTCTGGACAACCTGCGATTGATGCATTTTTAATGTTTTCTAACGAAACCTGTACCGGCGGTATGCTCTGGCTCACATGCTCCGGAATGGGTTAAACAAACAAAACCAACCTTGTCGCGCGCTCAACGTCAACGCGATACCTTTTACTACGGCATGGCCGACTTTCTGGTGGCTATGCTGGCTTGGGTATTGTTTTTTCTCTACCGCAAAAAAATGGAAGGCGTCCCAATTTCGTGGGAGGTACTGCAGGATCCAAAATTGTTTGCAGGCGGCCTGTTGATACCCTCCGGCTGGATTTTGTTGTACGCTATTTTCGACCATTACGCCGATATTTACCGGCTTTCAAGATTATCCACCCTCACACGCACGTTCTTCCTTTCGTTTCTCGGGGTGTTGTTCCTGTTTTTTACCCTGATCCTTGATGACGTCGTCCGCGACTATCACACCTATTACCAGTCGTTTCTGGTGCTGTTTTCGCTTCATTTTTTGCTGACATCCGCTTCAAGAATGATCCTGCTCACCCGGGCAAGCAGGCGGCTGAAAGCAGGGAAAGTTTCGTTTAACACCCTTTTGGTTGGCGGAAACCAAAATGCACTGGATCTTTTCCTGGATATCACGGGCAGAAAAAAAAGCCTGGGAAACAAGTTCGTCGGTTACATTGAGACCAATGGCGGTGCGCAACTCCTGGACGGGCACCTGCCCAAACTCGGTTCCCTGGACGTACTGACGTCCGTTGTCCGCGATCAACAGGTGGAAGAGGTGATCATCGCCATTGAAACCTCGGAACATAACCTGCTCCGGGATATTCTCAATACGCTCTTTGATTTTGGCGAACAGGTGTTGGTCAAGATCATACCGGATATGTATGATATTCTGCTGGGCACCGTAAAAATGAATCACGTATATGGGGCCGTGCTGATTGAGATCCGGCAGGATCTAATGCCCAAGTGGCAGCGGGTCATCAAGCGCATGTTGGATGTGACAGCAAGTTTTACGGTTCTCGTCCTGCTTTCCCCGTTACTCCTGTATATAGCACTTCGCGTGCGCCTGTCTTCGCCGGGTCCGATCTTTTTCCGGCAGGAGCGCATGGGACTACATGGCCGGCCATTCACGATCTTCAAGTTCCGGTCTATGTTCACCGATGCAGAAAAGACAGGCCCGCAGTTATCGCAGGAAAACGACCCCCGCTGCACCCCCTGGGGCGCAGTTATGCGAAAATGGCGTCTGGATGAGATCCCGAACTTTTGGAACGTCCTGCGCGGCGATATGTCGCTCGTAGGTCCAAGGCCGGAACGGCAACATTTTATCGAACAGATCGTGGTGCACAACCCGCATTACAGGCACCTGTTGAAGGTCAGGCCAGGGATCACTTCCTGGGGGCAGGTGAAATACGGCTATGCATCCACGGTGGATGAAATGCTGCAGCGGCTCAAATTCGACCTGCTTTATATCGAAAACATGTCTTTGGCACTGGACTTCAAGATCATGTTTTACACCGTTTTGGTGCTGTTACAGGGCAGGGGCAAATGAGTGCGTATTTAGCGCAGGAGCGTCGTGTTCCCGCGGTACACCTCCCGCGAACCATCGCGGAATTCCACTTCTAAAACCCATACAAACACACCCGGATTGACGGGGTTGCCTCTAAAGAAGCCATCCCAACCGGTTTGGTCGTCATTCAAAGGAAAATCGCCGCCGCTATATACCATTTCGCCCCAACGGTCGAATACCTGAAACGAAACCACGCGGGCATCGTGTTGCCCGTGTACCAGCAGCAGGTCATTATTTCCATCCCCGTTTGGTGAGAATGCCGTCGGCACAAACACCTTCCGAATTTTTTCCACAACCACCTGAACGCGAGCCTCTCCCGTACAGCCCAGCGCGTCCACTACCCGAAGTTCAAACCAATGGGCATAATCCAGCGAATCGACGAATGGATCCGGGCAGTCCAGGCAACTTAGCCAGTGACTGTCCTGCGGGTCCCAGAAAAACCGGACCGGATCCATCGCTTGCCAGACGATCGCTTGAAGTTGCGTTTGGGCGCCGTAGGGAATTACAATTGTGGGCCCCAGATCGATTTCAATAGCCGCACGCTGGCTGAGCGTGACGGGGGATAACTCGGCGATACAGCCATTTTTATCGAGAATGCGGGGCAAATAACTCCCGGCCTCCAAACCGATTTGCTTGGATGAACCGTTCCAGTTGCCGGCATTCAATGCATACCGGTAGGGTGGGGTGCCCCCGGATCCG
>CAYVDV010000369.1:0-5605 GCA_964450465.1 uncultured Saprospiraceae bacterium | reverse complement strand
TCGGCGCAAGTGAGCGTATCCGGTGCGTTGGCCACGGCGGTGATCGCATCGTCGTCGGCAACGACCGGCACGGTATTGCTGGCGGTGCAGCCGTTGGCGGTGTTGGTGACCTGCAGGGTATAATTTCCAGCGGCATTCACGACGGGGCTAAGGCCGGCAGCGCCGGAAACAATATTGCCGCCCGGAGCGGCCGTCCATTGGTAACTGAAACTTGCGCCGCTGGACGATCCTGTACCGGAAAGGGTGACGCTGGGATGCTGACAGGTGATGGTATCGGCCGGCAAGACAATCGCCAGCGGGGGCAGGGTGTCTATCCCGACTACAATAGTATCGGCCCCCCAGCAGAAATTGGTGGTGTCCAGGGCGCCGAGGATATAGGTTCCGGGCGTCAGAATGTTGATATTGAGCAGGGTGGTATCGCCGGAAAGGCTGCCGCCGTTGGCTGCGGTCCAGTTAGCCCAGATTGCAGTGGTATTCACGCTGCCGCTGAGCGACAATGTATCCGTTATACAGGTGAAAATACCCGTCGGCTGAATGCTGACTACCGGCGGGGTAAGGTCAGCCTGTATGACCAGGGTATCAACTGCCGTACAGCCATTACTGGTGTTTGTAACAGTGAGCACATAGGTGCCTGCCGTACTGGCCAGTCCAACCTGTGTATTTGCGCCATTGACAATGGTACCGCCGTTAAAGGCCGTCCAGGCATAGGTGATATTGTTTCCGGTGCTGGATCCGATGGCATCGAGTACCACGCCGGGCACTGGTGTAAAGCAATTAACGACAGAAATATTGGATGTCGCGACAGCCGTAGGCGGGTCGGTAGCCGCAATAACGGTCACGCTGGCTTCGGAGGTGCAGCCGGTATTGATATTGGTCACCAGAAGGGTGTACTCGCCGGGTTGGTTCACCGTAGCGATGGCTGCATTGGCGCCGGAAACAATATTGCCGCTGGGGTCGGCCGTCCACTGATAGGTGGAAAAGCCGGGCTGTGTAGAGTGACCGATCAGTTGTACCGCGGAGGCGCCGCAGCCCAGAGGTTGCGGTGGCGTGATCCAGGCAGTCAGCGGATTGGGGTTTTCGATGACGCTGACCGAGGCAGTTTTAGTGCATTCCACCAGGCCGTTGTTGAAGGTAACGGTCAGGGTGTAGGTGCCGGCGGAATTGACAACGGGGTTCAGGGTATTTTGCCCGGAAACGATGTTGCCGTTGGGCGTTTCCCAGTTGTAGCTGATATCCGTTCCGGTACTGGAGCCGATCCCATTCAAACTCACATTGGCGCCTTCGCAGGGAATAACAGAGATTGGCGGATTGGCGATCGCCGTGATATTGACGATCTTTACTTCCACGGTATCCGTAGCCGTGCAAATTGGCGAAAACACGATATCGTCGAGGGCGAAGTCGTTTCCGCCCAGGGTAGTATTTTGGTTGACAATGCAAATGGTAGCCGAGCTGCTGCTGCCGCTGTTCCAGGTGGTGTAAAAATTGACCCAGTTGCAGGTGCTCGGTGGCGGACTAAAGATCGGGCCGATCACGGAACCGTTTATGGAAAACTGCAAGAGTGCAGGGGACGAACTGACCAGGGAGGTCACCCAGGCCGAGAACGCATATTCCGTATTAGGCATCACCGTAACCGTCTGACACCAGACATTCAGATTCGGCATGCCGGCGCCATTTACAGCCATCATATTGCCGGTGCCCGATGTGTGGTCCGGGCAAGGAGAGAAATTAGGGTGGGAGGCCTGCGGATTGGGCAGCACTTCGTACACGCCTTCTGGATACAGATTGCCCGGGCTTTCGATGTAATCGCTCGAGAAACCGGAGTTCCCTGCCTCAAAATCACCGTTGTTGATCAGGTTGTTACCCAGATCGACACCGCGCGCCTTGAGTACGTATTTGGTATTCTGCGTAACCGTCACGATGGGAGTGAGTGTGGAGGAACCTACCATGCCCGTCGTGGGCGACCACATAAAGTCCAGGTACGGACCGTCGATCGACCCGTCCAACTGGGTTGGAGTGGGTGGGGCGCACAGGTAAATATCCTCGCCGGCATTCACAGTCGGGCATTGTGCGAAAAGTGCCGGATTATTCAAAACAAGGACAACGACAGGGAGCAAAACGTAATAAAAGCGCATAGGCAAGCATTTACAAGAGCAGAGTAGCGGCAAATATACGTTCTTTCGGGGTCGCGGGGCGTAAAAAACCGGCACTGGAAGAGCGTCAACCCCTGCCCTGACCCCTGTCATTCCAAATCAAGGTTTTGCCAAGGTAATTTTAGGTTCCCCATTGCGACAAAAACACGGAGCCATGCGAGCCTTGATTTTTATGATTTCCGCCCTGATTGGCGTGCTTGCGATAACTGCCTGCAGCCCCATCATCCGGGTTTATTCCGAAGAGGAACCCGGCGTCCACTTGCGCAAATACCGCACCTATGCGTGGCTGGACAACGTCCGCGTTGAGAAAGACGATATCCCCTTCCCATTGCGTCCGGAAACCGAAAACGCCATCCGCCAGGCCGTTGACGGCCAGATGGAACGCCTGGGTTTCAAACGCTGTGGCGAGGAGCCCGACCTGATGCTCCACTACCACGTAATGATCAAGGATCAGGAAGTGTATTTCCAGGACTGGTGGTGTGACGACGAGGAGTGGCACAAGTACGGCCGTTGCCACCGGATCCGCCAGACGAATTATCGGGAAGGCACCCTGATCATTGACCTGATCGACACACAGTCGGGCAATCAGGTGTGGCGCGGGGCGGCGGTCGGGGTGCTGGAACAAGTTCCGCCGGTGGACATTCCGGCGCGGATTGGGCGGGCCGTGACAGCGATTTTTCAACGGTTTCCGGGATAACGGCAATGGGTGCAATCACTAAAATCTAACAGGATATTGCATGTATATGGCTTCTATGCACAGGTAAATTACGACAACTGGCTTAATATTCTTTCAATTACTTTTCTTGTAAATGGAAGATGTTGCCGGATAGTTACCCAAATCGTTTCCAAATTCAGATCATCATAGTCATGGATAAGAACATCCCGAAATCCAGCCATTTGCCGCCAAGGGATTTCAGGGTTGGCTTCGCGGATATCATCAGGAATACGTTTTGCCGCTTCACCCATGATGGTAAATTTACGAATGACAGCACTTTGGACCAAGTCATTTTGATAAAAAATATCTTCATCCATTCCTTCTGTAAAACGCAAAATTGCATCGATAGCAGATAAAATGTGCTCTAGATAAACAACCGGATCCTTTTTCATGCAGCAGCATAAATAATTTGCAAATCTTTCTCTATGTATGATTTTAACCTCGGTTGAAGGTACTTAAATGTAACCAAATCTACCTTGTAACCAAGTAGTGCCTCCAAGTCCTGTTGATATTGGACATAATCAAAGAGGCTAATATTGGCGCCGGCCTTAAAGTCAACAGCGACATCTATATCGCTGTCTTGTCCCATTTCATTGCGAGCGAAAGAACCGAAAATACCCACCCACGACACAGGCTGCTGCGACATGTAATCTCTTATTACGTCAATTACTTCTTCCCTTGTCATGATTTGGTAGTCAGTGTATTGTCTTTAGCGCATTTGATGCGTAAACCTGATTTTTGAATAGGTCAAATGTAATACAAATCTAACAGTATGCGGTGTCTTATAGTTCATGACGGGTTATTTACTGCGTCATTTCCTTGATCTTCCATTGTATCCCCCTTTTTCGCAAAGGAGGTGTTGCACGATTAGAATCCCCAATCTGAAAACCAAACCGGTCCGGCGGCAATTTTGCCACCGGACCGGTCTTTGATAGTGCGCCCTTTCAGGGCTCATCGCTGAAAACATCTTCACCCTGGTACGGTGAAGACTGATCCTGCCTTAGGGGGTTACCACCTTTTCGCGCTTCGGCATTTTGCCCATGCCGGCTTCGCGCCAGATGGCTTTTTTCACTTTTTTGCCTTTCGGAGCGGTTTTATCGGCTACTGCAACCGCATTGGTGGCACTGACGGTACCGCCGCTGGCGCAGAGTTCGCTGAACGGAACCTTTTCCGTGGTGCCGGGCTTGTACACTTCGCCGTCCTGCTTGACTACCGACTGGATCATGACCTGCCGCACCTGTTTAGCGGAGAGGTCCGGGTAGTAGGAGCGGATGATGGCAGCTACGCCGGCAGCAGCCGGGGAAGCCATGGAGGTGCCGCTGAAGGAGGCGTACTTGTTGTCCGGTACGGTGGAATTCAGTTGATACCCGGGTGAGAACAGGTCCACATTCTTCTTGCCGTAGTTGGAGAAGTTGGCTACGCGTTTTTCACCGGTGCGCCAGGAAAGCGCGCCGATCTCCAGCCAGTTGGGCGCTTCTTTTTCTTTTTTAAACAGGCCTTTTTTCACCGGCTGGGAATAGTTGTCGTTCGGGAAATTGCCGACCTGGTCGTTGTTTTCCGAGTCGTTGCCGGCGGCGTGTACGAGTAGTACATCGTGTTCGGCGGCATATTTCACCGCTTCGTCCACATACTTTTTGTCGGGGCTGAAAGCTTTGCCGAAGGACATGTTAATGATGCTGGCGCCGTTGTCCACGGCATAACGGATGGCGTTGGCCACGTCTTTGTCGCGCTCGTCGCCGTCGGGTACGCAGCGTACGCTCATGATGCGCACGTTGTCGGCGATGCCGTCAATACCGATGCCATTGTTGCGCACGGCGGCGATGATGCCGGCTACGTGCGTGCCGTGGCTGGCGTCGGGACCCTGATAGTCGTTGTTGCCGTAGAAGCGATTGCTCAGGTCGTTGGGGTCGTCGCCTACAACCGTGCGGGGGTTGTAGTCCGGGTTCAGGTTATAGTTCAGCTGGCCATCGGCATAAGCGCTGGCTTCTGCTTTTTGTTCGGACAGGTTCTCCGGTGTCAGCCCCTGAGCCATGACGCGCTGCGCCAAAGCGATGGCATCTTTCAGTTCGCTGTTGTCACCGGCGTCCATTTTAGCGAGGTCATCCAGGGTGAAATTTGCCTTGCCGCTGGCTTTTTGAATGGTAGCGAAGGCATTTTCCACCTTAACGAACTGGCCTTCAATCTGCTTCTTCATGCCCAATGCCTGTTCTCGCGCTGCTTCGAAGGCTTCCTTGACCTTCTGGTAGTAGTCAAACTCTTTTTTGGCATCGCCATAGAGGTTTTTGCCGTTGGTGCCTTCAAATTTCTTGCTCAGGCGGACGTATTCGCGGGTCATTTCAAGCGTCTCGTGGTCCACATTCTGGCCGTTGGCGCCGCCGAGGAAGTTCCAGCCGTGGATATCGTCCACATAGCCGTTGTTGTCGTCGTCCTTTCCGTTGCCGGGGATTTCACCCGGGTTGGTCCACATGATGTCTTTGAGGTCTTCGTGCTTGTAGTCGACGCCGGAATCCAGTACGGCTACGATGATCGTCTGGCCTTTTTTGCCTTTTGCTTTCAGGGCAGCCAGGGCCTGATCGGCGCTGGTACCTTGTACGCCGTCGGTGGTTTGATCTTTGGTGAACCAGTTTTCCGGTGCTTTGGATTGTGCGGAAACAAAAAAAGCGGGCAGGCAAAGTGCAATGACTGCCACACGTTGTTTGAAATTCATAGTAGTGTGAAAATTTAATGTTTGTGAAAACGC
>CAYVDV010000368.1:0-5652 GCA_964450465.1 uncultured Saprospiraceae bacterium | reverse complement strand
CTCAAAGACTACGCGCTGATCCCGGGAGGGGAGTTTGTCAAAAACCTGTACACCGGTTACGACAGTCTGCAGTTCCAGTTTCCCAAGCGGGTTTCAGTCGATAGCTTTTATATGAGCCGGTATGAAGTGACGGTGGGAGAATATGTCCGGTTTTTTCAGGAAACAGATGATCCCCGGAATAAATACGATTCCGCTGTTTGGACGAAGGATTTCCCGTATTCCTACAATGAGCCCATGACCCGGAACTATTTTTGGCACCCTGCGTTCGACGACTATCCTGCCGTTGGCATTACCTGGGAGCAGGCTATGCGGTTCTGCCAGTGGAAATCGAACCAACTGAACAAGCTGCTGGAAAATACCGCATATACAGTGGCCTTCACCCTTCCTACGGATGCCGAGTGGCAATATGCTGCATGCGGCCCCAAACCGGAGGGGGGCGACAAGGCAAATGGCGAACAGCGCCTTTTCCCCTGGGGTTCTTTTTTTCTCTTTCCGCATTCCGGCAAGGAAGGCGTCCGGCTGCACTGCAACAGCGGCAAAGCCACAACCCCTCAGGGCTTTACCCTTTTTGATTATGCTTCCGACGGGGGCCTCTACACTCTTCCGGTTGCATCGTTTGAACCGAATGCTTACGGCCTGTACCAGATGTCGGGCAATGTGGCGGAGTGGACCAGCGATAATTTCTCGGTTGACTATGAAAAAGCAGAAGATGCCATTTTGCAATACCTGGACGAACCGGAAACTGTTAAACGGTACACGCCGGCCTTCTCCGCCGGCGCCTACGACGACTACAAGATCGTCAAAGGCGGCTCCTGGGTTGACCAGCCGTTCTATATGCAGATCGGTGTATTGAAAATCCAGCATCCGGAAAAGGCGAGCTCAATGGTCGGGTTTCGACCGGTGCTGCGGGTTTTCCGGAAATAGGCCGGCAGTATTTGTCTATCGTTCAGGCGCGTCCGGGCAAAACGGGCGATCCGGATGGCAGTCATCCCGGGGCGCCTGCTCCCAACATTTTGATTGCTTGCGGCAGGATGAGACTTTCACTACCTTCACCCCGAAAGAAAGCCTTTCCTTCATCCTTCGTCCACCGCCTATGCATCCTGTTGACACCCTTCGCATCAATTTCAACGCAGACCAGCTTGCCCTGCTGAATGTGGCCATGGCCTTCCTTATGTTCAGCGTTGCACTGGATGTGCGGATTTCCGATTTCCGCAAAGTAATGCAGTTTCCCAGGTCAATAGCCGTAGGGCTGGTGGCGCAATACCTGATCTTTCCGGTGCTGACGCTGGCCGTGATCCGCCTCTTTCAACCGCCGGTGAGCATGGCCCTGGGCATGGTGCTGGTCAGCATGTGCCCGTCGGGCAATATGACCAATTTTCTGGTCCACTACTCCAAATCCAATACGGCGCTGTCGGTCACGTTCAACGCTATCATCATCCTTTGCGCTACGGTAGTGACCCCGGCGGGCTTTTTATTCTGGTCCCGTTTTGTGCCGGAGTCGGAAGAACTGCGCAGGTCCTTTGAGGTCGGCTTTGGCGAAATGGCCCTGATCATTATAGAGCTGATCCTGGCGCCCCTCTTGTTTGGCATGTGGCTCAACAGCCGTTTTCCCGAACGGATAGCCCGCATCCGGCCGGTGGTACAGAAAGTCGCCTTGCTGATCTTTTTCGCCATTCTGGTGCTGGCCCTGCTCGGCAATGGACAGAATATTGTAAACTATCTCGGCTACGCCTTTACGATCGTACTGGTGCACAATGCCCTCGGACTGAGTACCGGCTACTGGGTTGGCCGGCTCAACCGCCTGCCGGAGCAGGACAGCCGTACCCTTGCCTTTGAAACCGGGGTGCACAACACCGCCCTGGGCCTGCTCCTGATCTTTCGGTTTTTCAACGGTCTGGGCGGCATGGCCCTGATTGCCGCCTGGTGGGGTATCTGGGATCTGGTGACCGGCATGAGCCTGGCTGCCTGGTGGCGGCGTAAACAGAAGGTTTCTGGTTAACAATACTCCGTGCCGTTTTTGCAACTGCTTGTAAATCAAAATTGTTGGCGAGGACGCCAAGAATGGCACATTTGCTTGATTTTCAACGAAATGCCACAGTTGGCGTCCTCGCCAACTGCAAACTGCGCGGAGTATTGGTTAACAGGTTGTGGCTTGGGAAATTTCTACGTGCGGAATTGTATCTTTACCCGGCGTAATATCAACAACCCGCTAACCAGCAACCTTCCAGCCAGAAAATGCAACTTTACGAACAAATACAGGAGGCTCTTTCCACCATCCGCCAACGCACGGATTTTCGCCCGCGTACGGGCATCATTCTGGGCACTGGCCTGGGCAACCTGGCTGATGAAGTCGCCGCAGAAGCCGTCATCCCCTATCAAGAATTGCCCCACTTTGCCACCAGCACCGTACAAAGCCACCAAGGCAGGCTTGTATTCGGCCGTCTGGCCGGCCACCCGGTGGTGGTCATGGCCGGCCGCCTCCACTACTATGAGGGCTGGACGATGCAGCAGGTGACGTTTCCGGTACGGGTATTGAAACAACTCGGCATCGAGCAGCTGATCATCACGAATGCCTCCGGGGGGATCAATCCGCACCTCAAAGGCGGCGATATCGTGGTGGTGCGCGACCATATCAACCTCCTGCCGGAAAATCCCCTGCGTGGCGCCAATGACGAACGCCTGGGCCCCCGGTTTCCCGACATGTCCAAACCCTACGATGCCGACCTGCGCGCCAGGGCCATGGCGATCGCCCGGAAACACGGGATCCGCGCCTTCGAGGGCGTGTACTCCGCCCTGCAGGGCCCAAACCTGGAAACCCCCGCCGAGTATATCATGCTCCGCCGCCTGGGTGCCGACTGCACCGGCATGTCTTCCGTGCCCGAAGTTCTGGTAGCGCGGCACATGGACCTTCCGGTGCTCATGCTCTCCATGGTTACAAATGTGTCGTTCCCGCCCGGCGTAATCCGGGAAACCAGCGTAGAGGATGTCATCGCCATTGCACAGGCCGCCGAACCCGGGCTAAGTACACTGGTGCGGGAATTATTGAACTAATGTAGCGATATTGAACAATGCTTATCTCCGCCATAGTCGCCGTTGCCAAAAACAACGTCATCGGAAAAGACAACCAGATTCCCTGGTACCTGCCTGCCGATCTGTCGTATTTCAAACGCACCACCCTGGGGCACCATATCATCATGGGCCGCAACAGCTTCCGGAGTATCGGTCGTCCCTTGCCCAAACGCACCAATATCGTGGTGACGCGCGATCCGTTTTTCACGGCAGAAGGCGTGCTGGTAGCGCACTCGGTTGAAGAGGCGCTCGGCATGGCATACGACAATGAAGAGACGGAAGTCTTCATCATCGGAGGCGGGGCGATCTACCGCGACAGCATGGATCTTTGGGACAAATTATACCTGACCGAGGTGGATATCGAGCCGGAAGGCGATGTGTTTTTTCCCGAAATTGACCCTTCGGAATGGCGGGAAACCTGGCGGGAAGAACATCCGGCAGACGAAAAAAACGAGCACGGCTACACCTTCCTGCTTCTGGAGCGCGTGCCCGGGTAAGATGCCGAAGACGCCTGATAATCAGGCGTTTTTAAGAATTTTTAAGCGCTTTGAAATTTCCTTGCGGAAATCCAACCTAAAAATCTCGCATTTTTTTTATACTTTTGCACCCGATTTGCTGCGTAAAAGGCGTGGCGACCCCTTGGTGAGATCATACACAAAAGTTAGGTTGCATACATGGAAAAGAAGCGTTTGCTCATCGTCACTCAGGAGATGGAACCCTATACCGAAGGCGATAACATCTCCGCGTTGGTGGCGCAATTACCCAAATTTTTTCAGGACAACGGTTATGAATTGCGGATTTTGATGCCGCGTTACGGCGTAGTGAATGAACGGCGCCACCGCTTGCACGAGGTAGTACGTCTTTCCGGAATGAATATCATTGTGGATGACGATGATTACCCGCTTATAATTAAAGTGGCTTCCATGCCGAACTCCCGTCTCCAGGTTTATTTCCTCGATAATGAAGATTTCTTTAAGCGTAAATTCGTTTTCGACGATGCCGACGGCAAACCCTTCGAAGACAACCCCGACCGCGCTGCGTTCTTCTGCAAGGGTGCCATCGAGACGGTGAAAAAATTCGGTTGGGCGCCCGATATCATCATGTGCCACGGCTGGCTTACCAGCCTGCTGCCCTTCTATCTGAAAGTAGCCTACAAAACCGAACCGCTTTTTGCCAACGCTTCGGTGATCTACAACGTGTACGAAGACGAACACGAACAGCAGGGCGGCGACCGCTTCTTTGAAAAAGCAGCAATCAACAACCTGACAAAAGCCGATATGGAAGCCTACCGCGACGGCGACGGGCTCTCGATGCACAAAGGCGCCTGTACGTATGCCGATGCCGTTATCCTGGGCAGCGAATCGATCGATGCAAACGTTGATTACCTGTCGGTAGCTCAAGACAAGCCCATCCTTCCGTGGAAAAACGAAGCGGAATATCTGAATGCGAACCTGGAGTTTTTCAAGCAGCTTACGGAAGCCGAAGTATCGTAAATGCAATGGCGAACTACTGCTGAACAAGGATTTTTAAAATTATACCTCCATCTATAGCGGGCGAGCTTACCTTCGCCCGCTATACTTGTCTAACAAGTTGGGGTCCTCGTACAACTCCAATTACCCGAATAGCGTCTGGCAGTAAAAAACATAGCCGGTCATTTCCAAACACATGAAACACATCAAGCATTACCGTTTCGCCATCCTGTTCTTTGCGTTGATTGGATTTTTCCTGACAAATCAGTGTACCAAACCCACGCCGTTTGGCGCTGATCTGCTCGACGACCAACTGGCAGAATACGATTACACCGATACGCTTACCCTGCGATGCACCATAGTGCCGGAGGACAGCCTCATCACCTCCGACCGGTCTTCCACCGCCGATTATATGCTCTGCGGTCAACTCAATGACCCGGCCTTCGGGCGATCCGGATCGGAAATCTTTACGCTCTTCCGGCTCAGCACCCTCAACCCAGGGTTTAAGAATGCTACCGTGGATTCCATTGCCATGTTCCTCCGTTACGATGCCCCCGGGTTTTACGGCGATACCACGCAATCGCAAACCTTGCACGTGCATCGCCTGGCCGATAATACCGTACTGCGCTGGGATGCGGATTACTACTCCAACCAGTCCCTCCCAGTTGGGCCGGAAATCGGCAAACTCGAGAACTTCCTGCCGAAACCCAATATTTCGGCCGACCTGTTCGGCGATACGCTCACCCGGGGCCCCTATATCCGTATCCCGCTCGATAATGCTTTCGGGCAGGAAATCCTTGGCTTTGACAGCCTCAACCTCGTCTCCGATACAGCCTTCTGGATCAAGATGCGTGGTCTGCGCATTACGGCAGAATCAGCCGGCAGCCCCGGCGCCATGATGGCTTTCGACCTGAACAATACGACCTTCAGCCGTATCCGCCTGTACTACAAACAACCGCAGGATACCGTCTCCAGAGTGTATGATTTCTCCTTTATCGGCGGCAATAAATTTAACCATTTTACCCACGACTACACCGGCGCAACGGTGGAGCCCTACCTGAACCAGCCCGCCGAGGACCGGCTCTTCGTGCAGGGCATGGGCGGCCTGCGCGTA
>CAYVDV010000367.1:0-5665 GCA_964450465.1 uncultured Saprospiraceae bacterium | reverse complement strand
GCATCATCCCATCCGCAATCACGGGCTTCGCGGGCAGCTACAACATAGCGGGGTGCATTGAGCGTTTTGAAATTGGAAAAAGTATCCACGGGCAACCGGACCCTGTCTGAAACCCCCAGGACCAGTCCCGTTTCCGGCCAGGCATATTGGTTCTGCTCCAGAGGCAGGGATGAGATCAGAAACTGCGGATCATTGTTTTCGGGCAGGTACAATCCGCCGGGTGCACGCCAAACGCTGAGCCGCACCCGCGCATTGGATGTAGCAACTGTCCGTATTTGCCGTTCAAAATAAGCTGCATTCCAATGCGCCGGCAGCACAAAACCCATTGCGCGCAGTCCGGCCTCCAGGCGCGACCAATGGCGGTCGAGGAATGGCAGGCGGTCATCAAAAACCCGGATGGTTTCAAAAAGCATGTCGCCATAAAAAATCGCCCGGCTTACCGGAACAAGGTGTTCCGGTAGTTCCCTGAAATGTTGTCCATTGTAGTTTACTGCCATAAATTAGCCCCGGTTTGCCCAGGTGCGACAAAGTTCAGCAACGAGGTACGGAATATGAAATTTGGCCTGTAATTTGCGCACATAATCGTAGTAATCTCCCCCTTTCTCTACCCTCTTGATAAAGCGGTATAGCCCCAGAGGACGATTTCTCGTATTATCTCGGATGTCTTCCATGAAGGGTGGCAATTACACTGTTTTTTTCCCTGGACTGAACGGCTTGCGCGCTATTGCCGCACTTGCGGTGGTATGCTCCCATATCACTGTAGGCCTCGACCGTTTTAATTTAAACAATCATCTGCTTGGCACACTGCCCAACGGCAACCCCAAGGGGATAGACCTGTCTGACTTTGGGGTTAGCATCTTCTTCGCGTTGAGCGGTTTTTTGATCACCTATCTTTTACTGGAAGAAGGGCGAAGGTCGGAAATCAATGTACGGAACTTCTATATCCGGCGCATCCTGCGAATCTGGCCCCTATACTACGCTTTTTTTCTGCTGGCCGTGTTGGCGATCAATTACTGGCATGAACCACACGACACGCGTTTCAATTTTTTCTACATCTTTTTCACGGCAAATGTGCCCAAGGTTTTCCAGTCCAAATCCGAGTTGCTGGGGCACTATTGGTCGCTGGGTGTGGAAGAGCAGTTTTACCTGTTCTGGCCGCTGTTGGTAAAGAAAAGCAAAGGGAAACTGTTGCAGGTCACGATGATCCTGTTCGTCCTTTTAGTCGGACTAAAAGGGATTGCGCATTTCGGCTTTCCGGGCTCGCTTTTTGAAACAGCCATTTATGTAAACCGCTTTGACTGCATGCTCATCGGAGCCATGGGGGCCACTTTATTGTTCCAGGGACACGTGTTATTTATCCGGCTTTCCAGCAACAAACTGGTCCAGGTTTTCGCGTGGGCGGCAATTTTCCTGTCCGCAGCAAATCGTTTCCATATCGCAACATTCCTCGATCACGAGATCATGAGTGGCGTTACTGTACTCCTGATCATCGGGCAATGCCGCAGTACCGGTCTTCTGAATCTGAACAGCACACCCTTCGACTTCCTTGGGAAGATATCCTATGGTATTTACGTCATCCATCCCCTGGTGATCTATTTGCTTCCCATGGCCGTAGATGCGCTGCGGCCTCCTGTTCTTTGGCTCAATTATATCCTCGCTTACGCGGGAGTACTTGGCCTGACCATTATTACGGCCCACCTCTCCTATGAATATCTGGAAAAGCCGTTTTTGCGCTTAAAAGGGCGGTTCAGTACGATAAAGAGCAGGAATTCAAAAGAAGCGTTAAACAGTGATGGCACCGGACAGGTTGCCTGAAACTACCCGGGAGATGGCTGCCCGCTCCAATGGAAAATGTGCTTAATCCATCCGTTTTTTAAACAGGCTGTCTGCTTCCACCACGATATTCTCTCCCCGCTGGTACAACGCGCAATTAAAGCCCGGGTGAAGGCTGTAGGCGCCATGCCGTCCTTTTTTGTCCAGCACAACATAGCCAATTTGATTGTGCTCCGCCTGTTCCGGATATTTTTGCGCCAGCCGGCGAATGACTATTTCTGCGGCGGCCTGGGGGTGTTTGCCCCGGCGCATTTCTTCCACGATGAGAAAAGTACCCAGGGTTTTTAAAACCAGTTCGCCAAGCCCCGTTGCGGCAGCGGCGCCCGCTTCATTGTCGGCAAACATGCCGGCCCCAATGACGGGGCTGTCGCCAACACGGCCATGGATCTTAAAAGCCATACCGCTCGTGGTGCAGGCGCCTGCCACCCGTCGTTGTGCATCCAGGGCGACAATGCCTATCGTATCGTGCCGTTCGGAATTGATCACGGGCTTGTATTCCGATTTTATCTTCCATTGTTCCCAGGCGGCGCGCGCCTTGTCGGTCAGCAAATCCTCCTTTTGAAAACCCTGGCTGAGTGCGAACTGCAGTGCCCCGTCGCCGGAAAGGATGACATGCGGGGTTTTTTCCATTACCAACCGGGCCACACTGATCGGATGCTTGATGTGTTCAAGAAAATTGACGGAGCCGGCATTGCCAAACTCGTCCATGATACAGGCATCCAGGGTCACGTGCCCATCGCGATCCGGGAATCCGCCATAACCGACGCTGGTATCGTCAGGATCCCCTTCCGGCACCCGGGCGCCCGCCTCAACGGCATCCAGGGCGCGTCCCCCCGCAGATAAAACCTCCCAGGCTGCCTTGGTAGCGCCCCGATTGTCCCAGGTCGCAATTACCACCGGAAAAGCATCTTTTTGCGGCAGTTCAAAGGGTTCGGTGGCCTTGGCCCAGAAATCAGCTGTTCCGGCTGCCAGAGCGCCCAAAAAAGAGTTTTGGAGAAATGTCCTTCTCGATTTCATGTCGATTCTATTCCTATTTTTGCCAAAAAATAAATTACACCGGTCAAAAGACTGCCAAGGTAACAGGCTATCCTGAAAATCACCTCCCTTCCGCTAAAAAGGTTGTATCAAAAGTTCAGTAAACGGGAAAAATATACCTGGGAATGGCAAAACTGCTTGTCCGGATTCTAAATTTAAAATAATGAGAAGACTGTTCCTTTCCTCCCTGTTGCTTTTGTCGATTTATCTGCTTTCCGCCTTCCACACCGGAAGTGAGATAAAGGGAAAGAAGCAGCCGCCGAATATCATCTTTATTCTCGCCGATGATTTGGGGTATGGCGAACTGGGGTGTTTCGGCCAGACGAAGATCCACACACCGCATCTGGACCAGATGGCCGCGGAAGGTATGCGACTCACACAGTTCTATGCCAATACCTTGTGTGCACCAAGCCGTTGTTCCTTCCTGACCGGCCTTTCCACCCTCGAAAGTCAGGTGCGCGACAACTATGAGTATGGCGGCTACCGCGATGACGATGAGCTTGGGCAAATGCCGCTGGCTACTCAAACGCAAACCGTGGCAAGCGTCCTCCAAAGCGCCGGTTATGCAACTGCCTGTATCGGGAAATGGGGCCTTGGCGGCCCGGGCAGCACCGGCGTGCCGAACCGGCAGGGGTTTGACCTGTTCTACGGCTATCTGGACCAGAAACAGGCTCATAATTATTACCCTTCCCATTTGTGGCGCAATGAACAGGCGGAAGCACTTCCTAACCCCTGGTTTATGCCGCATCAGAATTTCAGCCAAAAAGCAGATAGTTTATCGGATGCGCAAGCCTTCTCCACGCGATTTGCCGGCTCGCTCTATTCCGGTGATACGATGACGGCGGAAGCCCTGAAGTTTATCCGGACAAACCGGAACCGGCCATTCTTCCTGTACCTGGCATATACCCTGCCCCACCTGGCTTTACAGGCTCCGGACCGGGCAGTTGCCCCGTACCGGGGGGAATTCACAGACACGCCTTATTACGGCCAGAAAGGATATCTCCCATGTGCCCA
The DNA here is from genome assembly GCA_964450465.1 of uncultured Saprospiraceae bacterium. Taxonomy (GTDB): domain Bacteria; phylum Bacteroidota; class Bacteroidia; order Chitinophagales; family Saprospiraceae; genus M3007. Next base: position 1,783 of record CAYVDV010000367.1, on the reverse strand, counting down.
TCCAAGGGCGACGTATGCCGGCATGATTTCCCTGCTGGATAATTACGTCGGACAGGTACTTCAAACGTTGAAAGAACAAGGGCTGGATGACAATACTCTCGTGGTTTTTACCAGCGACAATGGCGCTACTGTGCCCGGTACAGGTGGTGCAGATACCGAATTTTTTCACTCCAATGGGCCATACCGCGGCTGGAAAGGCGCATTATACGAAGGCGGCATCCGGGTGCCCATGATTGCCCGCTGGCCCGGAAAGATCAAGGCAGGTTCGGCAAGCGATCATTTAAGCGCATTATGGGATATGTTGCCCACTTTTTGTGCGGCCGCAGGCATAGACAGGTATGATCCGCCGGAAGGAAGTATTTCCCTGCTACCAGTGCTGTTGGGTAAAAAAGGCACGCAAATGCACCCCTTCCTGTATTGGGAAGTTCATGGCTACGGCAAAGGCATTCAGGCTGTGCGTTGGGGCCCCTGGAAAGCCCTTCGATTCGGGGTGCATGAAAACCCGGAAGCTCCGCTAGCACTCTATAATCTGGAAAATGATCCGGAAGAGATGACGAATCTCGCAGATGCACAACCCCGGGAAATCGAAAAAGCCATGCAATTGTTGCGGAAACGACGCCTTTCCGGCGTAAAAGAATGGAATTTCAAGCCACACTAACTTATGCCAACCCAATCTGCCCGGGTAAATATCCGCGTTCAAACGGCGGTGGTCGCCACATCTTGCCTGTTGTTTGTATTCAAACTTCTTGCATACTATTTCACCGAATCAGTTGCCATCCTGACCGATGCGCTGGAAAGCACGGTAAATGTGGTCACCGGTTTTACCGGATTATACAGCCTGAGGATCGCTGCAAGGCCCCGCGATGAGAACCATCCCTATGGCCATGGAAAAGTCGAACTGATCTCCGCCTCCTTCGAAGCGATACTAATCCTGGTAGCCGGTATCGTGATCATTTACGAGTCCATTGTCAACCTCCTGCATCCACACGCCCTTCAGGATCTGGATTTCGGCATTGCCCTGGTGATGAGCACCGCTATCGTAAACTATGTTCTAGGCTGGTATTGCATCAAAACCGGTCTAAAAAACCACTCCGTAGCCCTGCAGGCAAGTGGCAAACACCTGCAAACCGATACCTGGAGCACGATCGGCATCGTAGCAGGCCTTATGCTCATCCGGTTTACCCATCTGGCGTGGATCGATAGCGCAGTAGCTATGCTATTCGGCATCCTGATCATCGTTGAGGGATCGAAAATTATCCGCCAAACAATAGCGGGAATCATGGATGAAGCGGACAAGGAACTGCTCCACCAAATGATCGGGATCCTGAATCAAAATAAATCCGACAACTGGATCGATCTGCATAACCTGCGGATCATTAAATATGGCGCCATACTGCACCTTGACTGCCACCTGAGCGTGCCCTGGTATTTTAATGTCAATGAAGCACACGCCGAAGTGGATATATTGGAAGGACTGATCCAAAAGCACTTTCCCCAATCACTGGAAATGTTTGTCCATACGGACGGCTGCGTCCCTCCCGACTCTTGCCGCGTTTGTCCGCTGACCAATTGCCCGGTTCGGCAAAGCCCTATGGACAAACGCCTGGATTGGACGCTGGAAAATATTACCAACAACGAAAAACACAGAATTGACCCGGAGCCCGAATCCTAGGTTTGTTTGTGTTGTTCCGCCGGAGGCAAAAGAAGTGTTTTGCCTCCGGCGGAACAACCGAGAACAGGTACTGAATCAATACCGGACTTTAGTCATGCGCCCATTTTCATC
>CAYVDV010000366.1:0-5679 GCA_964450465.1 uncultured Saprospiraceae bacterium | reverse complement strand
TCCGGCAAATGATGCTCATCGGTCTGGTGGCCTTCCTGATCGTCTTCGGGATCAACTACTTTTATGTAGGGGCAATCATTGCGGCGCTGTTGTTTTCGCTCGCCTTTGCACTTGCATTGGTTCCGGAAGAAATACCGGTGGCGTTCACGTCATTCATGGCGTTGGGCGCCTACCGCATGACACGGTTCAGTATTCTGGTAAAACAGCCCAAAACCGTGGAAAGCCTGGGCTCCGCGACGGTTATTTGCCTGGACAAAACCGGCACGATCACCGAAAACCGGATGTCGGTTGCGGAGGTGGTGGATTTCAGCGGGCAGAAACGCTGCCTGGAATACGCCATGTGGGCCAGCGAGCCGCAACCGTTTGATGCTATGGAAACGGCTATCCACAGCGCCTACGCTGCATCGGCGCCGGAAGACCGGCGACCCGCATTTTCCATGATCCATGAATATCCGCTCGGGGGAATCCCGCCCATGATGACGCATATTCAGCAAAATGCCGCCGGAGAACGCGTAGTCGCAACCAAAGGGGCTGTAGAGCGTATATTGCTGGTATGCAGCGGGCTGAGCGACGAGATCCGCACCGCCGCCTTGCAAAAAACCCATCAGCTGGCCTCCGAGGGCTATCGCGTGCTTGGGGTAGCCAGTGCGGATTGGCCGGGCAATGATTTCCCCGATGATCAGGATCAGTTCCCCTGGCAGTTTGAAGGACTGATTGCTTTATACGATCCGCCCAAGCCAAATATCCGCGAGGTATTCGACCGTTTTTATGAAGCCGGCGTACGGGTAAAAATGATTACCGGCGATTACCCTGAAACGGCGCTGAATATTGCCCGGCAAAGCGGGCTGAAACACGATGGGGCCCTGCTCACCGGCGAGCAGATCATGAGCATGGAAGAGCATGCGCTTCAGGCAGCTGTCAGCCAGACCGATATTTTCGCCCGGATGTTCCCGGATGCCAAGTTGCGCGTTGTGGAAGCGCTCAAGGCCCGCGGCGAAGTGGTGGCGATGACCGGCGACGGCGTCAACGACGGTCCAGCCCTGAAAGCCGCCCAGATTGGGGTAGCCATGGGTAAACGCGGCACGGAGATCGCCAAGGGCGCCGCTTCCATGGTGCTGCTCGACGACAATCTGGAGCGCATGGTCACTGCCATTGAACTGGGCCGCAAGATCTACAACAACCTGCGCAAAGCGATCCGCTATGTCATCAGCATCCACGTGCCGATCGTGCTGGTCGTGTTGTTGCCGCTTGTTTTCGGGTGGACTTATCTGCACATGCTGGCGCCCATCCATGTGATCTTTATGGAACTGATAATGGACCCCACCTGTGCCGTCGCATTTGAAAACGAACCGACGGAACCCCAATTGCTGCAAAAACCGCCCAGGCACCCGAACGCCCCGCTGTTTACCGGGAGTGAACTGGCGCTCAGTGTCTTTCAGGGGCTCGCCATCACCGGGGGGATTTTCGTCATGTACCACTATGCCCTTGTTCAGGGCGCCAGTGAGGAGAAAACCAGGGCTTTCGTATTCACCACCCTGATGTTTGCCAATATTTTCCTGACGCTTGCCAATCGCTCCTTTGAGCACACTATTGGGCAAACCCTGTTTTACGCCAACCGCGCTATTCCAGTCATCATCGGCATTGCCACGGCGATTACGGCTGCCATTCTTTTCATTCCCTGGCTGAATGGCCTGTTTAAGATGGCTCCCCTGGACTGGCATGAAATAGGCCTCTGCCTCCTTACCGCTTTGTTAAGCGTCGGGTGGTTTGAAATCTACAAATTTTTCCGGAAAACAAACGTAAAAGCCGGGTCATAAGCCCCGCACATCCAGCTGCACCCTGCCTTTGGAAAATAGGTCAACCCGGATGCCGGAGGGCGTAACACGGGTTCGTTCCACGGCGATACTGTCCACCGTTCCGGTGAGCACCACGCCGGGTTGCACCTCATAATAGTTGAGGGATTCCTGCACCGACTTCTTCAGTTCGGTAACATTCTCATCCAACGGAAAGGTCATGGAGTCCGCCATGCGCTTTTTAATTGGCCCGGAAAACAACCAGGCTGCCGACTTGAGCAACACATTGCGCGTATCCGTGTGAAAATCGAGATCGGCAACCTCGATCCGGTTCTTTTCCAGATTCAATACCGGGCGGCCGACAAAATAGATGCTGCCGTTGAAAGATCCGGAAAGTTGGGATTTGACCACTACGCGGTCGTTATTGCCCCATAACTGGATGTCTTCTACCGTCACCTTCTTTTTCCCCGACTCAAACACCTGCCCGACCATAACAGTACGGGCCAGCCGTTGCGCTTCGGCAAAGGGTACATCCGTAGCAATCCGGATCTGGAATTCATCGGGAGCATCCGCGATGTTTTTCAGATTGGGCAGGTTGGAATTTTCCCGAAACGCCGGCTTTTCGCCAAAAGTGACATCGTTCATACACTCCACGGCAATTTTGGCCCGGATAAACCGGGAATCGGTCAGCAAGGGGGTCATTCCAATAGACAACGGGGTGGTTTTGATCCACATACGGTAATCCGGATCGAGTAAAACAGGCTCCTGCAGGGCGGTCCACGCATCCTGTACATACGGCTTCAAACTGAATTGCTGGCTCACCATACGATCAAGCGACTGGCTGAGCGTGCTTTTGCTGCGGTTGAGCATGATGTTGGCCAGCGACTCGATATTGAGATTTCCCAGTCCGGTTTTCAGGACGGGTTTTGACAACCACTCGTGGTATTCCACTACCGTTTGGGTATTGAGCGACCAGTCCGGGTTGATGCCGAACGTCGTTTTGAGGTTAAGGGCCAGGTCGCCCTCTACTTCAGCAGCGCCGAGGAAAAGCTTTTGTTTCGCCCATATTTTCAGCGGGATCCGGTACTTGAACGTGTTGCCGCTCAAAAACATGGTCACAGGCTGTACCTTGGTGAGCTTGAGCATCAAATCGTCGTTGCCGTTGTCGGTGTAGGAGTTATCTTCATACACCACTCCCTGAAGCCGGGCGTTGAGGCTGTTCACCAGGTCATTGACATCGATATTAACCGGGATCGTAAGCGTCGAGATCAAAGGCGCCTCCTCCATCCGGTTGTACTGCTCGCCCGGGTTCGGTGCGTTGGTGTATTTAGACGATTTGCAAAAAGAAAAAAGGCCCATAACGGCTGCCAGTCCGCCCAAGAAAAAGACGCGTTTCATGTACAAAAACTGTTTAGGAGCGCAAAAGTAAGAAAGATATACTGTTCCAAATTTCTGATACATTTGGGGTTAAATAGTGCAACCATGACTTTTCGAATCTTATTCCTGTTTCTTCCCCTTGTCTTTGTCTTCTGCCAAACAAAACCCAACATGTCTGAGAACAACCGGGAGCGACCGGCCTATGCCCTTGCCATTCATGGCGGGGCAGGCACTATCCGAAAAAGCAACATGACGCCGGAACAAGATGCCGAATACCGGCATGCGCTTGATTCCGCACTGACCATTGGTGAAAAGATCCTGGCGGATGGTGGCTCGGCGCTTGACGCTGTGACCGCCACGGTGGCCTGGCTCGAAGACTGTCCGCTCTTCAATGCTGGCCGTGGCGCGGTATTCACTCATGAAGGCAGGAACGAACTCGACGCCAGTATCATGGACGGCAGCACGCAGGCCGCCGGCGCGATCGGCGGTGTTACCATCGTGAAAAATCCCATCCGTTTGGCCCGCGCCGTCATGGAAAAATCCCCCCATGTGCTGCTTACCGGCGCCGGCGCCGAACAATTCGCGATCGAGCAGGGCATCGATACCGTGGCTCCTTCCTGGTTTTTCACGGAAAAAAGATGGAAATCTCTTGAGAAAATTTTGGCTGAGGAAAAAAAGACAGGCCCGCAAGGCCGGATCCAACAGCAGACACCTTCCGTGGTGTTCCCGGACAATAAATTTGGCACCGTTGGATGTGTGGCACTGGACCAGAAGGGCAACCTCGCCGCCGCCACCTCAACCGGAGGCATGACTAACAAGCGCTGGAACCGCCTGGGCGACTCGCCAATTATCGGCGCCGGTACCTATGCCGGCAACGAGGCCTGCGCAGTATCCTGCACCGGTCATGGCGAATTTTTCATCCGCTATGCCGTGGCGTACGATGTGTGGGCGCGCATGGTATATGCCGGACTGTCGCTGCAGGATGCCGCCGATGCCATCATCATGAAAAAACTGGTGGAAAAAGGCGGCGAGGGTGGCCTGATTGCCGTGGATAAGGATGGAAATGTCGCCCTGCCCTTCAATTCCGAAGGCATGTACCGGGGCTTTGCCCGACCCGGCGAGCGGAAAATCATGATCTATAAAAATGAGTAAGTTGCGCGTCCAACTCAAAACTCGCAACTCGCAACTCAAAACTCAAAACTCAAAACTCAAAACTCAAAACTCAAAACTCAAAACTTTAAACCGTGCCACCACTAGCCGAACGCATGCGCCCGAAAAGCCTGGAGGAATATGTCGGACAGCAACACCTGGTCGGCGAGGGAGCGGTTTTGCGCCAGGCCATCGATGCCGGCACGATTCCGTCTTTTATTCTTTGGGGCCCGCCGGGCGTGGGCAAAACAACCCTGGCGCAATTGATTGCCAAGTTGCTGAAAAAGCCGTTTTACCAGTTATCCGCCATCAATTCCGGGGTTAAAGATATCCGCGATGCCATTGAAAACGCCGAAAAAACCACCCTGTTCCAGGCCAGGGGCGCCATTTTGTTTATCGATGAAATTCACCGTTTTTCCAAAAGCCAGCAGGACGCCCTTTTAGGCGCCGTGGAGAAGGGCGTCGTCACGCTCATCGGCGCTACCACTGAAAACCCTTCTTTTGAAGTGATCCCGGCCCTCTTGTCGCGCTGTCAGGTGTATGTGTTACAGCACCTCGGCAAGGAGGAACTGGAAGGCCTGCTGCACCGGGCGCTGGAACAGGATGAAACGCTGAAATCCTTGGATATCGAATTGGCGGAAACGGACGCCATGTTGCTTTACTCCGGTGGCGATGCCCGCCGGCTGCTCAATGCGCTGGAACTGGTGTCCAATTACCGCCAACCCGGCGAAACCCTGCGCATTACCAATGAACTCGTACAGCAACGCATCCAGCAAAATATTGCCCTGTACGACAAAGGCGGCGAACAACACTACGACATTATTTCCGCATTTATAAAGAGCATCCGGGGAAGCGATCCCAACGCAGCCGTTTATTGGCTGGCACGCATGCTCGACGGCGGCGAGGATATCGAGTTCATCGCCCGGCGCCTGGTCATCCTGGCTGCCGAAGACATTGGGCTGGCTAACCCCAACGGCCTGTTGCTGGCCACCACCACCATGGACGCCATACGCATGATCGGCATGCCCGAGGCCCGCATCATTCTCTCGCAGTGCGCCATTTATTTGGCCACCTCCCCAAAAAGCAACTCTGCCTACCTCGCCATCGACAAAGCCCTGGATCTGGTGCGCAACAGCGGCGGACAACCCGTGCCGCTACCTCTGCGCAATGCCCCTACCAAACTCATGAAAGAACTCGACTACGGCGCCGGTTATAAATATGCGCACGACTTCCCGGGCCATTTTGTCCGGCAGGAATTCCTGCCGGAAACGCTGCACGGCAAAATACTCTACGAACCTGCCGCCAACCCGGGCGAAGAGCGCGTGCGGCAGAAACTGCGCGAAGACTGGAAGGGATGGTA
>CAYVDV010000365.1:2502-5717 GCA_964450465.1 uncultured Saprospiraceae bacterium | reverse complement strand
ACACAGAAATTTTTCTGCGTAGCATCTGCGCATTTTTTTTCTGTGTGCCATCTGCGCGAATTTTGTGGGCACGAACCGCAAGCCAATTCACAGAACAGCATTTGTATGACTGACTTTATCCGCGATTTTACCGAACAGGCCATTTACCGGCTCGACGAAAGCAGCCGCATGGTGCGCAAGGCCTTTGAAGAACTAGCCGAAGTAGACATCTGGAAACGCCCCAATGCCGCCTCCAACAGCATCGGCAACCTGATCCTGCACCTCTGCGGCAACATTACCCAATACGCCATCGCATCGCTGGGTGGAACGCAAGACCGGCGACAGCGCGATGCCGAGTTTGCCGCCCGCGAGGGCCACACGAAAGCAGAACTGCTCGTCCAACTGATGGATACGGTAGAACGGGCCAAAACAACCATCCTGGCGCAGGACGCCGAAAGTATGGGCCGCCTCCGTTCGGTGCAGGGATTTCAGTTTACAGGCATCGGTATTATCCTGCACGTTGTGGAGCACTATTCCTACCACACCGGACAGATCGCCTTCTGGACCAAACTCCTCAAGGATAAGGACCTGGGCTTTTACGCCGGACTGGATTTGAATGTGAAAAACGAATAAGGATCAACTTTCCCGCCAGATCACGCCGCCGAAGCGGTCGATATATTGCCATTTTCCATCCTGAATGGTCAGGGCAAGGCCATCGCGGAAAGGGGTGGCGGCGTCATAGCCGGGTGGAATGGCAAATTTGCCCTCGGTGTCGATATAGCCCCAGCGGCCATTGCTGCGCACCTGGGCGAGGCCGTCGGAAAACACTCCGGCGTCTTCGAATTTGGGCATGATGACCAGTTTGCCCTGCTTGTCGATGTATCCGTAAGCGCCGTTGATCTCCACGAGGGCAAGCCCTTCCCCGTAGTCGCCGGCCAGGTCGAACATGGGTTCCACGGCAATTTCTCCTTCCTGATTGACGAAACCGTATTTGCCGTCGCGGAAAGCCAGGGCCATACCGTCGAAGAATTCGCCGTGGCTGTGTCCCTTTACAAATTCAAACTGTGGCGCGACCCGTTCAACACCGCTGCGATCCACCAGCCCCCAGCAATTGCCGCGGAGTACCAACGCCACCTCGCCTTCGAAAGGGCGGCACTCGTCCCAGGCAGGGGTGATGACGAACTCGCCGTCTTTCCCGATAAACCCGCATTGTTTGCCGGCGCCTGCCGGGGCCAGGCCATCGCGGAAGGCGCCGCCGGAGCTGTAGGCGGGTTTGAGGGTAAATGTGCCCTCACGGTTGAGGTAGCCCGTGCGGCCGTTGAACTGCACGGCCGCCAGCCCTTCAGAGAAATCGTCAGCGGTTTCAAAACGGGCGGGAATGACCTCGTTGCCGCGTTCGTCGATAAAGCCCCAGGCGCGTACGACCTGCACCCGGGCCAGGCCGTCTTCGAAAGGGCCGACATGGCGGTACATGCGTTTGAGAAGCAGCCGGCCCTGAGCGTCCAGTGGGACCCATTGATCGTTGAGGCGTGCCCGTGCGAATCCGTTGTGGAAGTCGCCGACATCCAGGTATTGTGGTTCGATGACCACCTCGCCGGTGGCATTCATGAAGCCGAAAAAGCCGTTTTGGCGAATTTTAAAGAGCGCCTGGTACATGGGTATATGCTGCTGCGGAGGGCAAAACTACGATTTATCGCGCCTTCCGCACAGGGTTGCAGGCTTTAAAATATCCGGGGTATTGATCGAGTGGGCAGGGGCAATGCCGGGGCGCCCTGAGCGTTTACCCACAAAAGGTTAAGGACATTTCCTCATCGCCTTGATCCATAACGATGCGCACCCGGCTGTCATTACCAGATATAGGTAGCCACTGAACCGGCTTCAAGCGAAGAAGCGGCCCACTTCCCGTTGTATTTTATGTTGAAAACCGAAGTCGTGTTACTATCATTTTCAACGATGAGTACCTTTTTCCCTGCCGGTGTTTTGAATGCAACATTAATTAGGTTGCCCGAAATATTGCTCGCGATTCGCACAGAACCTGTTGGAACAAATTTAGAAGCATGGGCAATGATGTAATAGGCAACATTCTTTGAATAACTTGTGCTATTCTCAACAGTAATTGCGCCTTTGCACATGGTGCAGCCTCCCGGTGTATGGGGGCCAAAACTGGCGTTGTTCGCAAGGTTCCATTCAAGTGCATTTACACTCCAATTTCGCATGGAGCCAATAATTACATTTTTGAGGTGCCATTTTAAATCTCCACCAAAATCACCATTCGAAGCGGTCCACTGTTCTGTAAAATACAATTTTTTATTTGGGTGGGTATCATGCACTTTGGACAATGCACTAATATCACCACTATATAAATGAAATGCGGACCCATCAACGTATGGATTTGCGTCAATATCATTTAAAACCTGGATCGGGTATTCCGGATTATCGCAGTTGTGGTCGTAACATACTATTTTGGTTGTTATTCCATTCGCCTGAAAAGCGGCCCCAAGTTTTTTTATAAAACTAATTTGTTGGCTAGGCGTCATTAGCATACTGGGGTTGTTTCCACCGTGCAAGGGTTCATTTTGCGGGCAAACCGCATCAATAATTATCCCTTGTGCTGCCATTGCCTGTATGTATTTCACAAAATAGGTGGCATAAGAACTGTAATAAGTGGGGAACAAGCTGCTTCCAATAGAACTATACGTTGATTTCATCCATAATGGCGCAGACCAGGGCACAGCCATTATTTTTATGTCCGGGTTGATCTTTAATATTTCCTGTAACAAAAGTACCAAGGCCGTATCCGGTGCAATACTGAAATTCATTTGGGGAATATCCGTTTGCCCCTGGGGCAAATCATTATAAGAAAAAACCGAAGCGTTCAGGTCGGAAGCGCCAATACTGATCCTTAAATAACTTATACTAATAGCATCATCCGTTTTTCCGAAAAGGTTCTGCAATAATTCTTGTTTTTTTGTTGGATCCAATGAATTGATCACCTCCACACTACCACCGGTTAAGGTATAGCCAAAACCATCAACGGTTTGAAACACCTGGGATTCGTCCACCTCAATATTTTGATTGGCATTGCTTAATGTGTCAAGTAACAGCGTTCCAGGTTGTTTTTCCAAAAGTCGTGTTTGATCCCCTTTGGTTACCCAAACAGTGATTGGCGTACCTTCTTCAATAACTATTGGCGGATCAGGCTCTTTGTCCATTCTGCACGTTGCTATGCAAAATGT
>CAYVDV010000365.1:0-2402 GCA_964450465.1 uncultured Saprospiraceae bacterium | reverse complement strand
AAATACTTTTTAATAGCCAGGGTTTTGAGTTAGATTTTGATTATTGTCCAAAACATCTTGCGGAATTGGCCACACCAAATCATTGACAGACAAATTATCCAAATAGGGCATAGGGACCTCTAAAAAGGTCTGGGTATTTGGGTCATAAACCGAATAGGTCTGCTTCGATAATATTTCAATAGACTTGCCGGTCCTTTTCAAATCAAACCACCTTTGGCCTTCAAAAGCCAATTCTAAAAAACGTTCCTGGAGGATTTTATTAATTGCATCCTCCTCAGATGTAGCTGGACTCACATTTGGCAAAGAAACCCGTGTACGGATTTGATTGACCAGTGTCATTGCACCTGACAGGTTCTCTGTCCTTGCCAGGGCCTCTGCTTTAAGGAGGATAATATCTGCTAAACGGAAAATATAAAAGTTTTGGGTGCCATCCGTTGCCCGCATTTTCCAGGGATGTGGGAATTGGGTAAAACTCGTCCAGTAGGGGTCGGAAAAGGTAGTCGGAAATTTTTTAATACTGGATGCTTTTCTCTTCGTATCCAACGCATTGCTTATGGTATGGGAGGGGGTATTAAATTTTTTCCAGTTGGTGCCCAAAAATACATTGGTGCACCATGAGTTGATCAAAGTACTTTGCCCTTCTCCATTGACTTCCCAGATAGATTCTGCATTTCCTTCGTGCATATTGTCGAATAAATGATCGTATGTGCTCAAAAGACTGAACCCGCCGTTGATTACATCGTCGCAATGCTGAATTACTTTAGCCCAATCCGGATCCGGTTTTGTGGCATATACTTTTGCCAATAATGCATGGGCAGCACTTTTGCTCGGTTTGTATTTACTTTCAGGGGCAGCTGTGGCATCCGGTGCTTTGGCTATTGCCGTTTCACAATCCGCGATGATTGCATCATAGACTTCCGAAACGGGTTTTCTGGAAGGGTATAAATCAATGTACAGGGAGTCAAAATTATTTGCGTTTACAGAAGTAATTGTTGAATTAATAATTGGAAAATCGCCCCAGATTTGAACGCCCATAAATCTTGTCAAGGCCCTGAAAAGAGCGGCTTGCCCTTTCATTTCATCCTTTTTTTCTTGTGACAGATCGGGCACTCCATCTATAAAATTGATTAAAAGATTGCAGCGTTTTACAAAATCACTCAGATGGTTCCAGTCCCTCGCAATCACATAATTAGTTGCATTAATACGGTATTCATCAATCTGGAAAAATTCCTGGACATCGGCCCCGGCATAGGCAACGTCCGATCCTGCATCCCCCAGGAAAAAATAATCAAATTGCCAGAATTCATTTCCGAAAATGGAATATATGGAATTCATTGCCCCCTCAGCATCTGCCACCGTTTTCAATATTTGTTCATCTTGCGGCGGAACTACTTTGTCCGTTATGGGTTCGGTATCTAATAGTTTATTACAAGACGTTGAAAAAACAATCCCAACAGAAAGGATAAATACTTTGATTGAAAATGATCTATTTTTCATGGTATTTCCAATGTTTGATGCTTAGTTAAAATTGAGCTTTTACGCCCAAAATATACGTTCTTACTTGTGGGTAAGTACCATAATCAATTCCTCTGGCGACACCGGTTGATTCGTTGTTTGAACCGACTTCCGGGTCAAAGCCTGAATAGTTTGTGCGGGTTGCCAAGTTCTGGCCGGTAACATATATTTTTAAGGCACTTAAACGTGAAAATAATTTTGGAAAATTATAAGCAAGCGTTACCGATTTTAAACGCACATAAGATCCATCTTCCACAAATCGGTCTGATGCAAGTACCGCATTGTGGTCGTTGGCCCGTGGAATGTTAGTAATATCTCCCGCTTTTTGCCACCTTTTCAATACGGCAACCGATTGGTTTTTAGGGTCTTGCATGCCTTCCAAATCTACCCTTGAGGCATTAAAAATATCATTTCCCTGGCTGCCTGTGATCAAGGCTTCCAGTGAAATCCCTTTATACGACAAGGTGTTGCTAAAGCCAAAAGTATAATCAGGCAGGGCGTTGCCAATAATTGCCCTGTCAGCCGCATTCAAAAAACCACCGCCATCATTATCATAGTATTCAATATTCCCGGTTAAAGGATTAACTTGTGCAACTTGATAGCCAAAGAAATTACCCAATGGTTGGCCTTCTTCTATTAAATTGACGCTCTGATAGCCATACGCTTCATATTTATTCTTGCCAAATTCAATAACCTTGTTTTTTAAAAAAGAAATATTGAAATTGGTATTCCAGTTAAAAACATCTCCCCTGAAATTTTGCGTGTTCAGGGAAAATTCAACTCCTTTATTTTCGAGTTCCCCGGCGTTATAGAGATAGTCCTTACCTTCAATATTGAGCCTGAAAAGCAGGTTGTTGGTATTTCGTTTAAACACATCTGTAGTGAAT
>CAYVDV010000364.1:0-5734 GCA_964450465.1 uncultured Saprospiraceae bacterium | reverse complement strand
GCGGAGGCGATCTTGCGTGGACATGCTATTGAGTGATTGAGTGATTGAGTGATTGAGTGGGGCGTCTGTAAGAATAAACAAGCCCTTTAGGAAATGGATGCTGATTTCCGGAAAAATGGTGGGTGAGGGCCCTGCGATTGTGTAAAAGCGTATGTTTTTTGGGTGAAAAGGGTTATCGGCAATGTAGATCGCAGGCAAAAAAGGAGGGGTTGTTTGAGTAAACCCAAACAACCCCTCTGAAACAAATCAGAAAATATCCTTAGAATTTATCCCAGAAAATTTTCGTCTTCACATTATCGCCGCCAATGGCCGAGGAAGCGGCATTGTAGTTGGCGGTATTCAGGTTTTGCTCTTGTACCGGATAGGTATACCGGCGCGGGATGTCGTCGTAGGTGATGTCGCCACCTGGCGGAACATTCAGAACCGGATAGTCAAAGCGGCGCCATTCTGTCCAGGCATCAAAACCGCGGTTGTACAGAGCCAGCCACTTCTGGATGCCGATTTTCTGCTTCCAGTCGCCGGTAGCCGTTGCATACGCAACGGAGGGGTTGGCCAGATAATTCGTAGCATCAGCAGCGCTGCCGCCCCAGTATTCGATCGAAGCGGTGATGGCGTTGTTGTAGTGATCGGCAGCAGTGCCGCCACCTACGTTCCAGCCGCGCTCAACTGCTTCGGCCTTCAGGAATTCCACCTCGGCATAGTCGATGAACATGGCTTCGAAATCCGGAGCCAGAATTGCGTCTGCCGGCTTCGAGAAAGTAGCATAGTTGTTGCTGGTTCCGTAGATACCGCCGGAGTAGCCGCCGTTGGCATCTGTCGAGAAGTACAGCGGTACGCGCGGGTCGTTCAGGCCGTTCATTACGTCAACGATGGTATTGGCAGCCACGAAGTCTTTCCGGCCGCTGTTCACGAGGTCAACCCAGATCGGGTTGGTGTTCGGCGGAGCGGACAGGTAGTGGAACACCACGTTGTCGTCGTTGGAAGCGATAGCGCCTGCAGCAGCGGATTCTACCATGCTTTTTGCTTTGGCAGCATCTGCATCGGCAAGCGTCATGCCCATTTTGAGTTTGAGCGAGTTGGCAAACGTTTTCCAGCCGGCCATATCACCGCCATAAAGCAGGTCGTTCGAGCCGAATCCACCGTCGCCAGTGCTGATATCGCTGATCGCTTTGTCCAGGCGGGTAGCCAGGTCGGCATATACCGCTGCAGCACCGTCGTATTTTGGATACACATTGCGGTAGTCCAGCGCTTCCGTGTACGGGATGTCGCCGAAAGTGTTAACCAGGCACATGTAGGCATATACGTTCAGGATCTCCACACAGGCGTTCTGGTTGGTCTGAACGGCGGCAGGCACACCGGCGCCCTGTGCCGGAATGAGCGTCTGACACTCATTCAGGTTTTTCAACACACTCAGGTACATCGTATTCCAGAAGTTCTGCGGAATGTTGCGTGTAGCCAGATCATAACGGGACTCGTCCGTGTAGGTGGTTTCTGTCCAGTATTGGCCGAGCATGCGGAAGATGTTCGTGTTGACGTTAGAGCTGGTCATCACATCGATCAGGGACTTTTGCGAATTGCTGAACAGGGTTCCGGGCGGAACTGCCGAGGGACTCTTCTTGTCCGTATTCAGATCGGCGAAATCCTTACTACAGGAGAAGGCAAACCCCGTTATAAAGAGAAGCAATAATATCTTTTTCATGCGTATTTGTTTTAGAATTTAAGGTTAAGGTTTGCACCGAAGGTTTTTACCGTCGGATAGCTACCGCCTTGGTGACCCTGGATGTTACCGGATCCGTAGGTTTCTTCCGGATCGGCGTGGGGCAGGTTCTTGTGAATGATCCACGGGTTACGGGCATAGACACCCAGTGCAATCCCCTTGAAGATGCGGCCGCTGCCAAGGATGCTTTGCGGCAGATCCCAGGTCAGGTTCACCTCTCTGAGTTTAACGTAGCCGGCGTCATAAATGAACGCAGCGTTCGGGTTGCGGCGATAGCCATAGATACCGAAGTTGGTGGCATCGTAGCGTTTGTCGTTCGGTGTGCCGTCTGCTTTTACGCCCGGGAGGATGATACCGCCGCCATCGCCAACAGCAGCGCGAACTTCGTTGCCCAGATCGTTCAGGCCGGCTGTTTCTTCATACAGGCCGGTAGCCAGGCCATAGCTCAAGTCGAGGGAGAACAGGTCGCCGCCTTTTTTGACGTCGATCAGGAAGCCCAGCGTCAAGTTTTTGTAGCGGAGGCTGTTGGAGAGACCTCCAATCCAGTCCGGGTTTACGTTACCGATGATTTCATTGGAAGCCGTGGAACTCACATAGTAACCAGCGGAATTCACCACTTTTTGACCATTCAGGTAAACAAAGTCTTTACCGCGGATCGTGCCATACGGCTCGCCCAGGGCTGCATTCACACTTACGCCTCCCTGGAAGGAAGCGAGTTGCAGGTTGTCGATACCGCCCAGGTCAAGCACCTTGTTGCGGTTCCGGGCCCAGTTCAGCTCGATGCGCCAGTTCCAGTCGCGGGTAGAGATCGGACGTAGAAAGAATTGCAATTCCACACCTTTGTTTTCTACGTCGCCTGCGTTGATATACAGGGAGCTATAGCCGGTAGCGCGGGAAACGGCAGCCGGGAGGATCTGGTCTTTCGTATTTTGCTTGTACACCGTCACGTCAAAACCAAAGCGGTCGCGGGCAAAGCGCATTTCCAGACCGCCTTCAAGGCTCTTGGTGCGCTCCGGCTTCAGGTCCGGGTTGTTTTTCGTCGTCGGTACGGAAGCCAGCGTTGCATCGCCAAAGGCCGTGTTCAGGTTGTACACGTCATTGACGCTGAGCGGCGGAGCGGTGTTGCCCACCTCTGCGTAGTTACCGCGGAGTTTGGCAAAAGAGATAAAGGAGTTCTCACCCAGGAACTCGGAAAGTACCAGACCCAGCGATGCGGAGGGGTAGTAGTATTCGTTGTTACCTTCGGGCAGGGAAGATGCTTTATCCCGGCGCATGGTCAGGTCGAGAATAGCCCAGCGGTTGTACACGAAGCCGACTTTGCCGAAGATACCGTCCACTTCCAGTTGACGGAGTGATTCACTCGGCGCCTGGATGGGGTTGATAGAGTTCGACAGCGAGAACACGCGCGGGATAACAAGACCGCCGTTGGTGGAAGCGCTGATCGAAGAGATATCCTGCCGGCGGATGTTGGTACCCAACAAAGCGTCGAATTTCAAGGCATCCGTGATGTTCATTTGCGGAACCTCGAGCATGAGGTCATAGTTCAGTTCCCGGAAATTGCGGTTAAAGCGGGAGTATTTCGGCGTAGGCTGGCTGCCTACGTTGATCCGCTCTTCCTGAATTTCGTCGTATTGGTCCAGCGATACACGTCCGGTGACATTCAGCCAGCTGGCCAGTTTGTAGTTCAGGCCGGCATAACCGAAGTAACGGTTGCGATGGTCGGTGGTGTAGTTTTCAAAACGGGCCCAGTAAATGTTGTCCCAGTAGATTGGTACAAGATCGGTCGGGTCGGCCCAGTTCCAGGTCACATTCTGTCTGGTATTCTGGTACACTTCCAGTTGCTCCTTAACATCCACGTTCATCTGCCACCATTGGCGGAAACTACTCATAATGTTGTCGCTATAACCTGTTGTGTAACGGCCCAGGCCGTCGTTGGAGGTATAGTTTACAGAGGAGAAGAAGTTGAGTTTGTCCGTAACATCGAAAGATGCGCCAAAGTTGATGGTGTTCTTGTCGAGATTACTGTTGGGAAGGATACCCTTATCTGTGTTGTTGGTGTAGCCAAGTTTGAAATATCCTTTGTCGCTGGCGCCATCAATCATGACACTGGTGCTGTTGCCGACAGCCGTTTCAAAGAACGTTTCCGGGCCATTAGCGGCAGCTACCCAGGGCTTGGCTTTTTGATAATACGGAGAAGACGGAACGAAGGCATCCCACTGGTACACCATCAGGTTCGGGTCAAATTTCCCTCCCCAAGAGGCGTCTTCACTGGTCGGCATTACGAGATCATCAATGCCGTCGCCATTTACGTCGCGATACAGGAAGAAGCCGCTCGGATCTTCGTAGTATGCGCCATAACCGCCGCCGTACTTGGTCTGATATTTCGGGAAGGTGGTTTTGTCGATCTTGCCGAAGTTCATACCGAGGTTGGCCGAAACGCCGATCCCTTTTTTCTTCGTTCCTTTTTTGGTCGTGATCATCACCACGCCGTTGGAAGCGCGCGAACCGTACAGAGCGGTTGCAGCGGCGCCTTTGAGCACCGTTACAGACTCGATGTCGTCCGGGTTGATGTCGCCGGCAGCACTACCGTAGTCGTAGCCTGCGCCACCGCGACGTTGGGTGGAGGTATTGTTGTTGGAGTTGTCAAACGGGATTCCGTCCACAACAAACAGGGCCTGGTTGTCGCCGGTCAGCGACTTCGAGCCACGGAGAATGACGTTGGTCGAACCGCCCAGGGTGTTGTTCCGGCGTACTTCGAGGCCGGCAACCTTACCCGAAAGAGAGTTGACGACGTTGGAGTTCCGCACGTTCGCCACGTCGTTGCCGTCCACCTTTTGGGCAGAATAGGGCAACTCGTTTTTGTAGCGGGAAACGCCAAGAGCCGTTACAACAGTTTCCTGCAGTTGCAAGCCGCCTGCCAGGACGACGTCAACTACATTGGATGCGCCCAGGGTGATTTCCTGCGACTGGTATCCCGTGTAGGAGAATACCAATACATTGGAGCCGGCCGGAACGCTTACCGAATACTTACCTTCAACGTCGGTGCGTGCACCGCCTGTGGTTCCTTTAACGGAGATTGTGGCGCCAATTAACGCCTCACCGTCATCACCTTTCACGGTACCTACTACGGTACGCTGTGCGAGTGTGAACCCTACGACAGCAAGCACCAACCAAATGGTTGTTAATAATCGCTTCATACGAATGTTAGATTTGGTTAACTAATTATGTTGACAGATTATAAGCAAAAGAATGGGGGATTATGTGGCTGCGCAAACGGACAGCTAATAGCCTGAAAATGATTGCAATAATGCTGTTTTCCATTCAGGCCACTTGCAAAGGTATTGAAAATTTGATGAGAAAGGAACCAAGTGAAATTTATTAAAGTACAAATCCGACATTGTTAAAATTTGATATGGCAAAGCAGCACTCCGGCAAACCGCTTGAAAATCAGCGAATTTTCTCTTTTTTCTGTGGGTTCAAGCGTGCCAATACCGTTGCCAAAATTTAGGACCTGTGATTGATATCACGGATATGCTGTTATGTAGATGCCGGACGCTTGTTCTGGATGCTGATGCCGCATGTTTCGAGCGTGTTCACCAAACTGTGTCACCGATATTTTGGATTTTCCCAAAATTCCGTGCGCGGGTCTTTTGCCCCGCACCAACCGCTTGATTATCCGTTGTTATTGTGCGGGGTTAAAATACCCGCGCATGGCGTCAAGTGTCTGCTTTAAGTCAGAATTGGGTTGCGATTTTTTTGCGGCATAAAGACAGGCTTAATGGCGCAGGACGCCATTACCACTGCAAGCCTGTCGAACTTCAAAAGTTTGAATTGGTTGGAAACTCGTGAAGGATTATTGGAAAGAGTTGTAGCCAAAGACCAATAGCACGACATCAAAGATAGCACAGTTGCCTAAAGTGCACTATAAAAATAGCCAGGCCTGTAAAATTTGTACCATATCTGTTACTGCAATTGCCGGAGATACATGCGAATGGTATTGGCCAGCCCATAGTACAG
>CAYVDV010000363.1:0-5735 GCA_964450465.1 uncultured Saprospiraceae bacterium | reverse complement strand
CTGTGGCCAGTGCCCGGTATTTTGATAGATCTTGAGCAGTGCCCTGCGGATCTTCCGGTGAAACTCATACGCATATTCGGGTGAAATGCGCGTGTCTTCCGCCCCCCAGAGGATCAATGTGGGGGTGGTGATATTTTCAATGAGATCAACCGGCGGGCGGTTTTCACTGACCTGCGCGCGGTCGGTAAAAGCCTTGCGGTTGCCGGGGCGGAGCAAGAGGTCAAAATGGCGCTGCACCAGAGAGTCCGTCACCTTCTGGTCGTCGGCAAACACATCTTCCAGCATGATCCGGATAATAGACCGCGGAGTCTCCTTCCAAAGCACCCGGTTGAGCACAGGCATACGGGCCAGCCACTGGATAGCCGGCGTCGTTTTGTCTTCAAAGCCCGGCGCATCGATCAGGATGAGTTTGCGCAAACGCTCGGGGTGTTCGGTGGCGTAAAACCAGGCAATTTGGGCGCCCAGGCCATTGCCGGCCAGATGGAACCGTTGCAATTGCAACTCCCGGATAAACTGGTCAAAAAAACTGGCATACATGAAGGCACTGTAACTGCCTTTGGGATGCGGCCCCGTAAGCCCAAACCCGGGAAGGTCGAGGCTGATGACCTGATAACGCTTCGACAGGGCGTCCGTCCAGCCTGCCCAGGTATGCAGCGAACTGTTCGCATCATGCAGCAATACCAGAGGCTCGCCTTTTCCGGATATCCGGTAGTGTACCGTCTGCCCATTCACTTCAACGAATCGGGAATCAGGGTAACCATAGCGCAATGCCAGTTCATGTACGGGAATATCGCTATGCCAGTTGACAAAAAGAACGCCCCCAACTCCAAGGACGAGCCCCCAACGAATAAGCCGGAAGGGGCGCAACATGCCCCTCCATCTTTTAAATCCCTGGTGGACCGGTTCGGAGACCGAAGGTTCCGGGATAGGGTTGCCGAGGTACTCTTCCATGCGCTTAGTTTTTTGAGCGAAGCAGGGCTGCAACCCCGGCCGAAAGTGCAAAGCCACCCAGGGCGCCTACTGCCATGCGGGTGAGTACCGGCCCCAATGGTTGTACGGGATCGAGCAGCGCTTTGTCCACGTCGGCGATCCGTTCGCGCAACTGGTTAGCTTGCTGCGGATCGCCGGTACCCTGTATAAGATGGCTTTGGTACATCTGCTTTTCAGCCAGCAACTCCATGCGCACCAGATCCACATCGGCCAGGTGAAGACCGTAATAAAACAGCCAGTAAAACATGTTGATCAGGATGAACACCACAAAAGGTGTGCGAAGGATCTCCCGAAAATCGCGCTTGGTGCCCCGCAGTGCACAATCCTCCTGACCCGCCCGGTACATGAACAGCAGGTAAACTACCATGGATGCCCACTGTAGCCAGGGATTCAGAAATGCTTCTTTTTTTGCCGTGTACAACAGCGCAAAATAAAATACCACCACCGCCCCGCCGAGCAGGCCATTGCGCAGACCGATACTTTTCATCATAACCGTTCGGATTGTTGGGACAAAAGTAGGTCAGCCGGGCGAAAGTCTGCTGTATTTCTTATTCAATTGGCGGATTGCGCCGCATGATAGCCGCAGCAATCAGGCCGGCGATCAAACCGAGGACCAGCGCGGCGGTAACGCCATTGGTCAGTATGGTGCCAATATCGCCTGATTTATCGAATTTTTCCATCGCCTGTTCCAGTGCCTCTGCGGGCATATTCTCCCCCCAGGTGCTCATGAACTGTTCTTTCATATTGTCAATATAACCTGGATCGATGAAGTTGATCAACACATAATTCCAGATGCTGGAGATAAACGTGCCAATGGCGGTGCTAAGCAAACCGATCAGCAGCGCCCTGCCAAAGCCGATAAAGCCGCCGTCCAGGTTATCGCGCTGGAATTTGATCGCCATGGCCGAAAAGCCAATCGTAATGGCCAGAGCGACGACGAAATTGATCAACATGCCGCTGATCGACATGATGTTGGCTCCTATCAAATAAGAAATGAGCGACACAACCACCAGTGCCAGGCCACAAAACCCGCCATAGCGGAGAACGGTATTCCAAAAAGGTGCAGGCGCATTCGGGGTAGCTGTAGTATCCAGTACTGACATAGGAAGTATGGTTTAGGAACGTGTGAAATAGTTTTGACAGTCAAAAATACGTTTAAAAGTCTGGCCCAAAAATTTTCACCCGACCAAGGTGAGAAAATAGACGACCGATTTATCCGGAAAAATATCCGGGCATTGGGCTTTTCCCCGAACTTTGCCGCAGATTTTCAGTTGTATTGCCTGCGGAAACGTCCTCATCTTCTTGCCCGGCCTCTGCGCTGCCAGCTCTATTTAACATGTCCGAATCTACTAATACGCTCAGTTTTTCGCTTTTCCGCCGTGTCATTGCTATGGTCAAACCCTACCGGGTGACCTTTATGCTCACGGCTTTCCTCACTGTAGTACTGGCGCCCCTGGCCATTGCCCGGCCTAAACTATTGCAGGTGATGGTGGACGACTATGTGTTTCAGGGCGATGTACACGGCATGACCATGCTTGCCCTGGCCATCGTTGGGGTGCTGCTCGTGGAAGTCGTGCTGCGGTATTTATTCCTGTATCACGCCGATTGGCTCGGGCAGGCCACCATACGCGACCTGCGGGTACGGGTTTTCAACCATATCACCCGGCTGCGGCTGTCCTATTTTGACAAAACGCCCATCGGCCAGAGCACCACCCGCACCATCAACGATATTGAGGCCATCAACACTATTTTTGCCGAAGGCAGCGTCACTATCCTGGCTGACCTGCTCACGCTGCTGGCCGTCATGGCCATGATGTTTTACACCTCCTGGAAACTGACCCTGGTGGTCCTCAGTGTATTCCCCCTCCTGATCTGGGGCAGCTATAAATTTAAGGAAAGCGTGCGCAAGAGTTACGAGAAGGTGCGCAACCACATTTCCACCATGAACTCCTTCCTGCAGGAGCGCATTACCGGGATGCGTATCGTGCAGATCTTCAACGCCGAGGCGCAGGAAGCGGAAAAATTCCGGCAGATCAACCGCGACTACACGGCCGCCAACCTCAAATCGATCCTGGCGTATGCAATCTTTTTTCCGGTGGTCGATATTATTTCTGCCCTTTCCCTGGGCCTGATGGTTTGGTATGGCGCCCGCGGCGTATTGTCCGACGAGGTCACCATCGGTACCATGGTCGCCTTTCCGCTGTACATTTCCATGCTGTACCGCCCGATCCGGATGCTGGCCGACAAGTTCAACACCCTGCAAATGGGTCTCATCGCAGCCGAACGGGTTTTCAAACTACTGGAAAATAATGAAGTCGTGCGAAATGAAGGAACCCTGGCGCCGGCAAAATTCCAGGGCGACGTCGCCTTCGAGCAGGTCTGGTTTTCGTACAGCGGCAATGCAGACGAATCAGTACTTAAAAACGTATCCTTTCATATCCCGCCCGGCAACACCCTCGCCATCGTAGGCAGCACCGGCAGCGGGAAAACCACCATTATCAGCCTGCTCAACCGCTTCTACGAGATCCAGTCCGGTAGTATCAAAATCGACGGTCAGGATGTGCATGAATACGATGTCTATGCCTTGCGGCGGCGCATCGCCGTGGTGCTGCAGGATGTATTTTTATTCTCCGGAACAGTGTTGGAAAACATCACGCTGCGCGATCCGAACATCAGCGAAGCGGAAGTCATTGAAGCAGCAAAAATGATCGGCGCACATCAGTTTATCGCCAAACTTCCGGGAGCTTACCAATATCAGGTGCAGGAACGCGGCGCCACACTCTCCATGGGCCAGCGCCAGCTGATCTCATTTGTGCGCGCCCTGGTATTCAACCCCGACGTGCTCATCCTCGACGAAGCCACCTCATCCATTGATCCGGAAACGGAAGGCGTGATCCAGTATGCCATCGAACGGTTGATCGCCCGGCGCACCAGCATTATTATTGCCCACCGCTTGTCCACCATCCGCCATGCCTCCAACGTGCTGGTACTGGAAAAAGGGGAGGTCCGGGAATTCGGTCCGCCCGAAGAACTCATGGCCATCGAAGGCGGCCGGTACCGGGAACTATACGAAAAACAGTTTCTGCAACCGGCAGGAGAAGGTTTCACAGAGTAGCGACGCGATGCACCGCATCGCCGTGGTTGTCAAAACACCACTGCCCCTCCAAACCGGAAATTCACCGCCGCAGAGCCGTATGGCGTCACGGCGTTCAGGGCATTGTCTGACAGGATAAAAAGCTGCACCGGACCGGGTTTGGCCACCAGGCTCAGGCCGAGGTTCGCCGCGGAGCGGTCGTTCACGCTATACATACCTCCTATCGAAAGCCAGTTGAATACAGCCCACTGGGCGTTTACCCCCACTGAGGTGGCCGTTCTGCGTTCGCTTTTCTGGTAGTGCAGCACGGCGCCGAGCGACCAGCGTTCCGTCAATTTGAAGGTGCCGCCCACATAGATACGGGTGGGCAGCGTGGAGTTGAATTCCTCCGGTATTTTCTGGAATTGCAAGGCATCGTTCAGGGTATCCAGCGCGGCAGTAAAGTCGAGGCTGTCGGCAGTGCCGTTGATGATATCAGCTCCGGGTATCTCCACACCTTCATAGGTGAAGGAGCCCTGACTGTGGAAATAATTGGCATTTTTCTTCCAGGCGATACTGCCGCCCAGGTCCAGCGCGCTGGCACTCAGGCTTAACCGCTCATTCAGCTGCCAGTGCATGCCCAGGTCGAAGGCCCAGCCGGTATTGGCAGAGAAACCGTTTTTCAACTCGTTCAGAGCAAGGTCGAAACCTAGCCCCGCCGTGTCAATGGCTGAAACGATGCTGGACGAATGAAAGGCGTAGTCGGTTTGCAAGGTCAGCTGATAAATATCGGGATTGGTGTACACGCTCACCTTCCGGTGCGCATCGTCGGTTTGCAGTGAGCTGATGCCCGACAGGAATTTGGCGCGGGCGCCGATACTGAATTTTTCGCCAAAACGGCGCCCCAGGCCCAGGCTGAGTTCGTTCCAGTCGAAGGTGGTGGTGGCAAACCCGACATCGAGGGTTTGGCCAATATAAGGGGCATTGCCGTACCAGAATAATTCGGCCAGGGTTTTAGGGTAATTAAGTACCGCACTGATGCGCACGGCATGGCTGGCCTGGAGAAACCAGTTACCGGGCAGACGCAGGCCCAGCGATACCGTTTCGAAACGTTGATCGTAGTGGCCTTCGTTCTCCGGCTCCAGTTTGTCAAGCCCCTTGCTCAGGTCAAGAATCGTGCGGTTACCGTCGCGACGAAGCAAGTCGTTGTAGGTAATGTCTCCGGAGTGGGCAGCGTCCAGTCCGAAGGACGGCAGGCCGAGTACCATCCGTTTGTCCTTGGGAAACAAGGCCGGGTTGAGGGCATTGGCTTGCCA
The DNA here is from genome assembly GCA_964450465.1 of uncultured Saprospiraceae bacterium. GTDB lineage: Bacteria > Bacteroidota > Bacteroidia > Chitinophagales > Saprospiraceae > M3007. The sequence continues at coordinate 356 of CAYVDV010000363.1, read as the reverse complement.
GACGTTCGCCTGTTGCTGGTACAGGATCAGCTCCTGTTGGGCAAAGGCGCTGCCGGCTGTTGCGAGGAGTGCCGGCAACAGGATATAGGAAAGGGAACAGGAAAGTTTCATGTTAGTAACGCGTTTTAACCTTGATGCCCAGTTTGACCGCAGCATTTTGTGTGGCCAGTAATTTTACGGGCACGGTTCCATCATTTGCCGTGGTGAAAAAGGATTTGAGCAGGATCGTTTCCGATTCCCGAACCCGGTTGAAGCGGTCAATCCCCATGGTCACGAACGTTTCCGTCCGTTTTTGGCCGGAGGCATTGCCATTGGCATCTACCGGGGCAGCTTCCATAATGAAGCGCGGCTCACCG
>CAYVDV010000362.1:0-5751 GCA_964450465.1 uncultured Saprospiraceae bacterium | reverse complement strand
CTATGAACCTGTCCGCCCTGCACACACTCATCGGCAACACCGATATCTACCTGCTCGACCAGATCCTTAAAGGCCGCTATGCCGCTACCGACTCCATCCTCGACGCCGGCGCCGGTTCGGGCCGCAACCTGCACTGGTTTGTGCAAAACGGACTCCCGGTTTACGGCATCGACAGCGATCCGGCTGCCGTGGCGGAATTGCGCAGGCGTTATCCCCAGGTCCCCGAAACGCATTTCCAGGTGGCCGGAATAGAAGAATGTCCCTTTCCCGATGCGTTTTTCCATCATATCATTTGCTGTGCCGTACTGCATTTTGCCGAAAGCCCCGCCCATTTCGAACAAATGTTCGCCGGGCTGATGCGCGTGCTCCGGCCCGGCGGATCCATCTTCATCCGGGTAGCTACCGATATCGGCATCGCCGAAAAAATGGAGCCGCTCGGCAACGGCCGCTTTCGCATGCCCGACGGCACCGACCGTTTCCTGTTGACCCGCCCGCTGCTGGAACAACTCCCGCACACGCACGGCCTGTCCTGGCTCGAACCGCTTAAAATTGTGAACGTAAACGACCTGCGCTGCATGACGGTGCTGGTGCTGCAGAAGGCCTAGTGATTTTTGCACGTTTGAATTAACTTGCACCCGGTAAGTTATTTTGTTTCACCCATGGAGGCAACGAACAAACAAACGTTCATGCGCGAAGCCATCCGGTTGTCCATTGAAAATGTGACCTCGGGCAGGGGCGGACCCTTCGGCGTCGTGATCGTCAAAAACGGCGAGATCATCGCCCGCGGCACCAACGAGGTCACCCTAAGCAATGACCCCACTGCACATGCGGAAGTGGTGGCCATTCGCCGCGCCTGTCAGGCTCTGGGCAGTTTTCAACTCGAGGGCTGCGAGATCTATTGCAGTTGCGAGCCCTGCCCTATGTGTCTGGGCGCGATCTACTGGGCCAGACCGGCCAAAATCTACTTCGCCAACACCAAGGAAGACGCCGCCGCTATCCGGTTTGACGATCAGTTTATTTACCGGGAAATCGAGCTCCCCGTGGAACAACGCCAGCTACCGACCGAACAACTGCTGCGGGAAGAAGCGCTGGAAGCTTTTGAAAAATGGCGCGTCAGCCCGTTCAAAATTGAATATTGAATGCTGGAATTCATCCTGAACGATACGGTGGTTCGCACCGGAAAACCCGGCGGTTCGCTCCTGCTGGACTTTATCCGCTACGAGCAGCAGCATTTTGGCACCAAGATCGGTTGTCGCGAAGGCGATTGCGGGGCCTGCACCGTGTTGATCGGCACGCCAGCCGGCAAGCGGATCCGCTATCATAGCGCGAGCTCCTGCCTTACCCCGATCGCCAATGTGGCCGGTAAACACGTGGTGACCATCGAAGGGTTGAACATGGCCCATCTGAGTCCGGCACAGGAGGCCATCATTGAGGAAGGCGCCACCCAATGCGGCTTTTGCACACCGGGCTTCGTCGTTTCGCTAACCGGCTTTTGCCTGGAGCCGAAGCCAGCCAGCTACCCGGATGCCCTGGCCGCCATCGACGGCAACATCTGCCGCTGCACCGGCTACAAATCGCTCGAACGCGCCGCCCGCCGGCTGACCGAAGCCCTGGCAGGTAAAGACAGCTCCGAACCCGTGGACTGGCTCGTTGCCAACGGCTTCCTCCCGGATTACTTCCGGCAAATACCGGAAAAACTCCAGTCGCTTCAGCCTCCCGCCGGCCTCGCAGGAACACAGGTCGGCGGCGGCACCGACCTGTACGTGCAAAAACCCGAAGCCCTGGTGGAAAAGGAAATTGCTCCGCTGGACAGGTTGCCGGGGCTAAAAGGTATTCGTATCGACGCCGGAAGCTGCACCATTGGCGCCGGCGTCACTGTGGCCGAACTTCTTGCGTCCGCGGAGTTGCAGGCGATCTTTCCCCGACTGGGAGCGCAGGTCAAACTCGTGTCCTCCACCCCGATCCGGCAGATGGCCACGCTGGGCGGGAATTTCGTCAATGCCTCCCCCATCGGCGACATGACGATCTTTTTTATCGCCCTGAATGCGCAGATCCGCATCGAACAAAATGGCGCGGCGCGGACTATTCTCCTGAAAGACCTGTACCGCGGCTATAAGACACTGGACCTCCAACCCGGGGAGATCGTCACCGCCCTGCGCTTTGATTTGCCAGCGGCAAACAGCCGGTTTAATTTTGAAAAAGTCAGCAAACGCACGCATCTGGACATCGCAAGCGTAAACAGCGCAATGCTGGTGACCGTAGAAAACCAGCAAATCGCGGACATCCACCTCTCGGCCGGCGGCATCGGGCCGGTACCCGCCTACCTGGCCAATACCTGCGCTTTCCTGCGCGGCCGCCCTCTTAACCCGGAAACCCTGGAGGCTGCAACCCCGGTGCTGCAGGGCGAGATCAGCCCTATCAGCGACATACGCGGGTCGGCCGCATACAAACGCCTGCTGTTACGGCAGCTGTTTCGCGCGCATTTCCTCACCTTGTTCCCCGATATCCTTAAACCCGACATGCTGCCATGAAGAATGCTGATTCCATCGGACATGTGCGCGGCGCCTCGGTGTACCTCGACGATATTCCCACTATCCGCGGGACGGCTTACGGGCAGGTGTTCGCCTCACCCTGTGCACATGGGGCGATTGTATCCATCGATTACACCCGGGCCGCCGCCGTTCCGGGTGTGCTCGGCATTCTGACCTGCCGCGATATTCCGGGCCAGAACCAGATCGGAGGGATTATCCCGGACGAGCCGCTGTTTGCCGAAAGCGAGCTGCATTACTGCGGGCAGCCCATTGCCCTTGTGATTGCCGAATCGGACCTGATCGCGCGCAAGGCCTGCAACCTGATTGAACTCCGCTACGCGGAAAAACCCGTGATCACCGATCCGCGCGAAGCACAGCAGAAAGGCGAGCTGATCCAGCCGCCGCGCACCTTCCGGCTGGGCAATACGGCTGCCGCTTGGACCGGCTGCGCCCGGGTGTTCGAAGGCCGGGCCGATACCAACGGACAGGAGCACCTCTACATCGAAACCCAGGGCGCCTATGCCGTGCCCATGGAAAACGGGCATATCCGCATCCATTCGTCCACGCAGGGGCCTACGGCCGTGCAACGCACCGCCGCCCGGGTGCTGGGCGTGCCCATGCACCGGATTGAGGTAGATGTAACGCGCCTCGGCGGCGGGTTCGGCGGCAAGGAAGACCAGGCCACGGCCTGGGGTGTAATGGCCGCTTTGGCCGCCCGGCATCTGAACCGCCCCGTGAAGGTGGTGCTTAGCCGCACCGATGATATGCACCTGACGGGCAAACGGCACCCGTACTCCGCCGACTACAAGATCGGACTTTCCGCCGACCTGAAGATCCTGGCCTACGAGGTCACTTTTTACCAAAATGCCGGTGCGGCGGCCGACCTCTCGCCGGCTGTACTCGAACGCACGCTGTTCCACTGTACCAATGCCTATTTTATTCCCAATGTCCTGGCCACAGCCTACAGTTGCCGCACCAACCTGCCGCCCAATACGGCCTTTCGGGGTTTCGGAGGGCCGCAGGGCATGTTTGTCATAGAGGCGGCCCTGGCCCATGCAGCCGAAGCGATGGGGGTGCCCAAACGCGTTTTACAGGAAAAAAACCTGCTCCAAAACGGCGACGAATTCCCCTACGGACAGATCGCCGATGGCCTGGATCTGCCCCGGATCTGGCAAACAGCCGATTCGAAGTTCGACATCGGGCAAGCGGCAGCAGCCGCAGAGCAATTCAACCGGACCCACACGCACCGCAAAAAAGGCCTGTCGCTGATGCCGGTGTGTTTCGGCATTTCATTTACCAAAACGCCCATGAACCAGGCCCGCGCCCTGGTGCATATTTACAGCGACGGCAGCATTGGCGTGAGCACGGGGGCCGTGGAAATGGGGCAGGGCGTCAATCCGAAAATGCTGCAGGTGGCCGCCCGGGTCTTCTCTGTTTCACCGGCGCGCGTCAAACTCGAGTCCACCAACACCACCCGGATCGCCAACACCTCGCCCAGCGCCGCCAGCGCTACGGCCGACCTCAACGGCAAAGCCCTCGAACAGGCCTGCACAACCCTGCTCGAACGCCTGAAAGCCTGCGCAGCCAAACAACTCGACGCATCGGCCAGTGACATTACTCTCGCAAATGAGCAGGTCTTGCTGTGCGGGCAGCCTACTTCCCTCGATTGGCCCCGTCTGATCGAAACTGCCTTCCTCGAACGGATCAACCTCTCGGAACACAGCCACTACGCCACGCCGGTCATCCGTTTCGACAAAACCATTGAAAAAGGCCACCCCTTTGCCTACCACGTTTGCGGGCTGGCGCTGACGGTGGTTGAACTGGATTGTATCCGCGGGACATATACGTTTGACTCCGTAAAAATTGTACACGACTTCGGCCAAAGCATGAACATGCTGATCGATCGCGGACAGGTAGAGGGCGGCCTCCTCCAGGGGATCGGCTGGATGACAATAGAAGAACTGCGTTACGACGCGGCCGGGCGCCTGCTTTCCGGCAGTTTATCGACCTACAAGGTGCCGGATCTTTATTCGGCGCCGGCGGAGGTGCAAATCGAGGCGCTGGACTCCTCCGGCTCAGACTTGGCGATCTTCAAATCCAAAGCCGTCGGCGAGCCGCCGCTGATGTACGGGATCGGCGCGTATTTCGCCATTCAGGAGGCGATAAAGGCCTTCAACGGCCAGCGCCCCCTGGTGTTTGATGCGCCCTTTACCCATGAAAAAGTTTTAATGGCCTTGTACGGGAATCTTGAATGGAATACAAACTCTCCAACGTCATCCGGGGCGGACTGATCTACGCGACCGGCGATACGGTGGCAGCCCTGTTATCCGACGGCTTCAGTTGGCCGCGGGTGGCGGGTATTCTGTTGGTGGGCTGTACGGTATATGCTTTCGAGATCCCGAATTATTTCCGCTGGATCGACAGGCAGGTGCGCCTGCCCGAAGGCCTGCGGGCAGCCCTTTGGCGGACCCTCCTGGCGATGCTCTATTTCAACCCGGTCTGGATAGCCCGGCACCTGTTGTTCCTGTACCTGTGCACGGCCCGGTTCGATGCAATCGGCTGGTCGCTGCTGGCGGTGGGAACGAAATCATTTCTGGTCAACATCCCCGTTTCACTGGCCGCCAACTATACCATACAAAACAAAATACCGCTCCGGTGGCGTTTTGTGGCCAGCGCCGTCTTTTCCGCCCTGATGGCCGTTTACTACGCCCTGAGTGCAATCTGGTTCGACTGACATGGATTTTTGGCTACACGCAAAAGAGGAACTCGACAGGGGACGTCCCCTGGTGCTGCTGTATGTGGTGCAAAGCCTGGGCAGCAGTCCCGGCCGTCAGGGCTTTAGAATGCTGGTCGGCGAATCGGGCTTTCTGCACGGTTCCATCGGGGGCGGCATCATGGAACACAAATTTGTGGAATGGTGCAGGGCCGGGCTCCTGAGCAAATCCTTCCGGCCGTTCCTCCAAAGACAGATCCACCGGAGCGATACCGGAAAGGAACAGTCCGGCATGATCTGTTCCGGCGAACAAACCATCGCATTTTGTAAACTGGAGGCAGCCGACCTGCCGGTGATAGCACAAATAGCCGGCTGTATCCGCGAAGGGCAGCCAGGCATGCTGATCCTGAATCAGGAAGGACTCCTCTTTTCAGAGGCCGCCGGAGCTGTGGATATCCTTACCTTTTCCATGGAATCCCACACGCAATGGGTGCTTACCGTGCGCCT
>CAYVDV010000361.1:1986-5793 GCA_964450465.1 uncultured Saprospiraceae bacterium | reverse complement strand
ATGGTAATCGGGAGAAAAAAGCGCGTTGGTAATACCGAATAACTCGTTGGGGTAGGCCGATACGTTGCGGTAGTCATAGCGGTTGAAATACCAAAGGCTGGTATCCGCTCCGGTTTTGGTGCCGTTGAAAAACCCGGATTGCGTTTGGCGGTATTTGTGCAGGACTTTGTAAACGGTATAGCCGGGTTGAACGGTTTTTTCCAGGACAGTGCGCTCTTCCAACAGGTCGGTCCAGCCAGCCAGGCCTATATGGTAGGATTTGTGTTGAAATACATCGCCCAGCTCAAAATCGAAAAAGTCCTCGAAGCGGTACAGGCGGTCGCCCAGTTTCCGGGCTTCCAGACCGGACAACTCCAGCGTGCCCCCGGTTTTGGGGTCCGTGCAGCGCAGCAGGCCGTGGTTTTTAGACAGGACCCATTCGGCGCCGTTGTTGAACTGGATCACCTTGAGCGAGTCGGGCTCGCCGAGTACCAGGCCTTCGGAGACTCCGGCCACGGTGGCGATTAACTGGTCGGAGGCATCGGCCAGCCAGTAGGTGCCGGAATCTGCTTGCGGGTAAAGGTAAAGTGCCCAATCATAAAATTCGTGTCCGGCGTGGAGGGCAAGCCGCCCGTCCGGTCGGCGGGTCATGGTTTGGCCCAGGAACTGCCCTTGCCTGCGCAGCGGCGTCCGTATGGTGTCGGGATTCCCCGGCAGGACGTACGGCTCGACGATGCGGTTGAGATAAAACACCGAATCCAGTCCAATCTGTTTTGAAGAGTCGATCCGGATGGTGTGCGTGATATGTCCGGCATTGTCCAGGCGGAAGTGGTGGGTTTCGCCGGCGTTTACCGGCATCCAGTTCTGGGCAGGCAGGGTGAGGCTCCCGGCCAGAAAGAGCATTGTCATCAGGTGGAAATATTTCATGTTTTTTGCTTCAAAAATAGTCGTGAATATTATGCCATGACCGGCAAATAATAGAACTGTAGCATATTGGCAGTAATAAAAGCGCTAGTTTTGTGCATTCATTAATACCAAAACCTGTTATTTATTATGAAATGTAACCTTCTCCCGACCGGGCTTCTTTGCCTGGCCTGCCTGCTTACCCCCTTGTTTTCTTTTGGCCAAATGGCCTTCACGCCGCTCAACGGCCCCTTTGGGGGGCGTATTTTCGACATGGCCGAACGCCCGGATGGCGCATTATTCCTCAGCAGCAGTGCAGGGGTGTTCCGTTCGGCCGACGGCGGGGACACCTGGGTGCCCGCTTCCACAGGCCTGAGCAATGCCGGATTCTATGGATCAGGCTCCTTTGCCAAACTAACCGACGGCACGCTGTTTTTACAATCGGATGCCTTGTATCGCTACGACCCCAACATCGCTGCATGGAAACTCCTACCCTCGCCACCGTTCTCCAGAATGGCGGCGGATAGCCAGAACCGCTTATGGGCCAACGCAGGCAGCGGCGCCACCTGGATATCGGAAGACGCCGGGGCAAACTTCACCCAGGTACTCACCGACATGCAGGTGCCGGGTTCGGCGATCGACCACTTTTGTGTTTGGAACGATGATCACGGCCTGATGGATATCTGGCTGAAAGGCGTGTACCATTTCAACCGCGCGGGCCAACTGACTCCCGTAACCTTCCCCAACAGTGTCAGCAGCCCAATTGCCAAACTCGAATACCACCCTGCTACCGGTGTGGCCTGGTGCCTGTATTGGAGCGGCGACCTGTTCCGCTCGGTCGATGGGGGTATCAATTGGCTTGAGGTAAGCGTAAACGGCGCCAGCGGCAAAATCGCCGCCCTGATTTTTGACGCAAATGACGGGGCGTATATCTATGCCTATGACAATAAAATCTATTTCAGCAAGGACAACGGAGCCAGCTGGAACGCTCAACCGGGACAATATAAAAGTATCGGTGTCCCACAATACGCCTTTTTGAATAAAGCAAATCAGCTGTACTATTACGGTTACTACTGTTCCAAACAATCGCTTTCCCGTTCCGACGATCTGGGCGTCAGCTGGAAAGATTTGCAACCGGGATTCCGGAACCCGGAAGTACAGAAAATCGTGCAAGACCGGCAGGGCCGCCTGTACATGGCCGGTTGCACGGACTCCGGCTGGTCTGTTTCGACCGATCAGGGGCAGAACTGGGAAAAACTGAATGTGCCAGGTCAGGATCTGGTTTCTATTTCCGGCATTCAACACGTCTGCTCTAAAGGCACTGTACTTTCTTTTGGGCAGAATGCGTTTCGCTATTCCCTTGATGGCGGAACAAGCTGGCTGGACGGAGACTTTCCCACAGGCTCCGTCCCCGGTGGCGCATATAATATGCAATTGGCGCCGGACGGCACATTCTATTGTTTTTACTACGACTATGCTGCCAGCAAAGCACTCCTCAACGCCTGGACTTCGGTAGATGAGGGACAAAGCTGGCAACCGCTGAACATTCCTGCCGGCACGTTGGCATACTGGTGGGTGCTTTCGTTCCATCCCAACGGCGATCTGTTTTTTCCGACGGACAGCTCCGGACAAATCCTCCATTATATGGCCGGCAAGGACTCGGCACGCGTATTAAACACAGTGTCCTGGCCTTATCGCCTGGGGCATATCGACAACAAAGGGTACCTGTATTTTATTTCGGCAAACAACAGCAGCACAGGGTTTATATCAAGGGATCTGGGGAACACGGTAAAGTCGTTTTCCCTGCCCTTTACAGCCTACATCTGGTCCATGGCCTCCAACCTGAACGGCGACCTGTTTGTTGCCACCGAACGGGACCTGTACCGCAGCCGGAACGAAGGGGCTTCCTGGGAACTGCTGCTGCACCGGACCAGCGATCAGCCGGCGATCCGGAGTCTGCATATTTCCCCGGATCAGTACCTGTACGTGGGTTTTCAGGGCGGGCTCCCCTATCGCAGCGAGGAACCCACTGCATACAGCAGGCTGATCACCGGTTCCGTTTGGCTGGATGAAAACGGCAACTGTACCCGGGATCCCGGCGAACCGGCGATCCCTTCAGCGCGGATTTCCGCCCAAAGCAGCAGTCTGGACCTGAGGGGCTATTCGGGCTACGACGGCAAGTACATCCTCACCGCGCTGCCGGGTGATTACAAACTGAATGTACAACCGCAAAATGCCTTGCACGAACCCTGTACAACAGACCTGCCCTTTTCACTGCCGGCATCGGCCGACACCGGCCATGCCGATCTTCCCTTGCGTATAAAAGCGTACTGCCCGTACATGACGGTGGCTTTTTCCACGCCGTTTTTACGCCGCTGTTTTGATAACACATATTCGGTATCCTGTTGCAACCAGGGCACGGTAGTCGCCAAAGGTGCGTACGTGACGATCGCATTTGACTCGCTGCTGAATGTGCTCGCTACGAGCCTTCCCTACGATCAGGCGGCCGGGAATGTGTACACCTTCCAGCTTGGTGACCTTGCACCGGAGCAGTGTGTCGATTTTACCGTGCAGGTAAAGGTGTCGTGCATGGCTGAACTCGGCCGCGAGCATTGCGTGACGGCGCATATCTATCCGGACGCCTTGTGCATCCCTGGGCTGGATTCGCTTTTCGAATACACGGAATGCCAGCGAAACCGGGGATCCTTTGATCCCAACGACAAACAGGCCTTCGTCGGAGGCCGGGAGGAATCGGAGTTTATCGAACCCGGCACCCCGCTCGAATACCTGATCCGCTTCCAGAACACCGGAACCGATACGGCGTTCCGGGTGGTTGTGGAAGACCGGATCAGCCCCTGGCTCGACATCAATACGCTGCGCGTGGAAGCCGCCAGTCATCCCTATCGCCTGGAGCAGGAGGGCCGC
>CAYVDV010000361.1:0-1886 GCA_964450465.1 uncultured Saprospiraceae bacterium | reverse complement strand
AATGCGCCTGCGGTGTTTGCTGCGCCCAACCCGTTCCGGTATCAAACCTATCTGCGGGTGCAAAAACAATCGGGCGATGGGGAATATACCCTCCGGTTATTCGATGCGCCGGGGCGACTGATCCGGGAGCAGCGTTCGGCCGATCCGGGATTTTTAGTGGAGCGGCAAGGCCTGCCGGCTGGTGTACTTTTTTATACTGTTGAAACAAACGGCCGGCGCGTAGGGTCGGGGAAATTGCTGGCCTGGTAGGCGTCAGAATTTTTCCAGCACGCCCAGCCCGAACAGGGCGAAGTCGTACTTCACCGGATCATTCGGATCGAGACGGCGGAGGGCTTCTGTAAGCTCAAGCACGGCTTTCCAATCGGTTTGCGTGCGCTGCAGAAGCCCCAGCCGGCGTGCCACGCGGTCCACGTGTACATCCAGGGGAATAAGCAGCTGGTTGGGGCGGATGTGCGTCCAAACGCCGAAATCGACGCCGGCTTTGTCGCGGCGCACCATCCAGCGCAGGAACATGTTGAGCCGTTTGCAGGTGGAGCCGCGTTCAGGGGTGGCCACGTGTTTGTGCGTGCGTGCGGGTGCGTAAGGGTGGTTGAAAAAGTCGCGGTGGAAACCCGCCAGGGCATTTTCGACCGTTGTGTCGCCGGGTTGCAGATGCCGGGCAAATGCGTGTTCCAGGGAGTCGCTGTTGCGGTAAAAATTTTGCAGAAACTCCAGAAAAAAGAGTGTGTCGGTGGCCTGAAAGGTGCGGTGTTTGAACTCCAGAAAGCGCGCGCGATCCTGTTCTTCGTGCTGTACGATAAAATCATAGGGAACGCCGTCCATGAGGTCCACCAGGCGTTGGGCATTTTGGATGATCGTCTTGCGCTGCCCCCAGGCCAGGGTGGCGGCCCAAAAGCCGGTGATCTCGCGGTCCTGCAGCCGGCTGAAGCGGTGCGGGATACTGACCGGGTCGCCGGGAATAAAGTCCGGGTTATTGTAGCGGCGGACGGCATCGTCGAGAAATGCCTTCAGGGAATCGGTAGCTTGCATAGCGAATTGCAGGGGCAAAGAAACGCAATCCGGCCGAACCGGAAAACGCAGGGCGGATCAGGAGACGCCGCCATAAGCGCCTATTTTTTTCGCTGTGTTTTGGGCTTGGCCGGTTTTGTCGCGGCGGCCTTCACTTTTTTGCTTTTTGCCGGTTTTGCGGTTTTTTCTTTCTCCCAGCTGTCAATCCATTGGCGCAGGTGGAATTTGGCCAACTGATAAACGGCGCGCTGATACTGGCGCAGGTATTTGGTCTTGCGCAGTTCGATCAGGACCTCAAAGAGATTATCGGTGCCGGAGCCGCGTTCCTTGAGTGCTTTCCGGTAGGCTTTCCGGGCCGATTCCCGCTCGGTCCGGGCTTTTTGCAGGGCATCGCAGGCTGCCTGGTATTCGTGGTACAGCGCATTGAAGCGGGCGTTTTTTGCGACCTGTCCTTTTTCGAGCAGGGTGTTCAGTTTTTTCTTCATGCAGGATAACAGTAGTGTTGGTATCGGCCGGCAAAGCTTAAAAAATTTACCGGGATGTAATATTAAGTTTAAAAAGTGTTCCGGGCTGAAGTTTTTCGCTCGACGACACGGCAAGCGCCTTATTTCGGCGATTTTTTTGCCGGAGGCATAAAAATTGCGATCCGGAGCAAACCCGATTTGGAAAAGCCTGCCGCATAAACGACCTTTGCGCCCAATCTGAACCGACATGAGTAAAGCGATTCTCCTGCTTGAAGACGGCACGGTATTTTACGGCCGGGCCGCCGGCAAGACAGGCACTACCACAGGCGAGATCTGTTTCAATACCGGGATGACCGGTTACCAGGAAATTTTTACCGACCCCTCCTATTTCGGCCAGATCCTGGTGGCCACCAA
>CAYVDV010000360.1:0-5809 GCA_964450465.1 uncultured Saprospiraceae bacterium | reverse complement strand
GGGTGAAAAAGACGGATAATAAAATCCTCGACGTATTGCCGGGCGCTTTGCCGGGCAAATTCCGGGGTAAACGGAACCAGTACGACGCAATCCACCCCGCATTGTTCGAGCAAAAGGATCTTTTCGTAGGACAAGGTGATCAACTTGAACCAGGGATTGTCCGGCTGAAGGACTATCCGCGGATGAGGTTCGAAAGTAAGCACAATACTCTCGCCCCCCCGGGCCCGGGCCAATGCCTGGACCTGTTCCAAAATCCGGCGATGGCCGGCATGTACGCCGTCAAAGGACCCTATCGTCAATACCGTGTTCCGGAACGACGGCAAATGTTGCAAATCAGTAAATACCCGCATTTCAGGGCAAAGATAGAAACAGAAAAGAGTAGCAAGACAATTTGTACGCGCAGAGGATCCTGCTAAAATATTGCCATTTTTATCATGCGGCGGCTGTGCGCATTCCGAATATCCAGAAAATATATGCCGGGGTTGAGTTCCTGTGTACCGAGCTGATACCAGCCTTGTCCGGAAGGGGCATCCAGGTAGTCCCGGTGCAGAAGCCGGCCATTGGGGTCATAAAGCCGGAGGGTTAGTCCGGACAAGGGGCATTCGCCAAAATACACCCCGGCATGCCGGGGTGCGCCCGGGTATGCTCCGGCGGATATCCGGCAGCTGTGAAGCGGCTCTTCCACCGGTACTGTTCCCGGAAAGCTTACGAGCGCCCAGTCGCCATGCTGAATTTGTGCCAATTGGGCTGCGGCCGCCAGTGTTGCTTTCACTACTCTGGACATAAAGGTGAAATTAAGTTTGCCGTCCAGCGTATCGGATGGCGTATGGTAGCATTCGTTGCGAAAATTAGCGCCGTCGGTAATCATGATCGCCGGCAGACCCGCCAACCAGAATGGGGCATGGTCGCTGCGCCGGAGATCAGGCACCGGCAATCCGATGGGTTCGGAAACCGTGATCACTTTCAGATCCGGAACAAATTGCTGGGCACTGGTTTTGAACAGGTTGGTTATTTCGGGGAACTGATCGTTGCCGACATTCGTAATAAAGTCACCGCGATATTGATTTGCCGCCACAGCGGCGGACGCTGCCGGAAACAGCAAGTTAAAACCGGTCGGCAGGGTCTGTGAGTTGGGTTGCTCGGAGAAATACCCGATCATTTCAAAATTGAACACTCCGGCAACCGTTTCATCTGCCGGAATACCCGATGTAACATACCGGGTGCTTCCGGTCACTCCCGTTTCCTCCAGATCAAAGCCGATAAAGCGAACATTGCGCATCACAGGATAGCGGCTCAGAATGCGCGCGATTTCCAGTACACCGGCAACACCGCTGCCGTTGTCATCTGCACCGGGCGCATCGGAAACCGTATCATAGTGGGCATCAACGATTACCGTTTTGTCGGGGAAAGAGTTACCGCGATGGGTGCCGAGTATATTCCGGCCGGTGTAGCCCCCGTAGGGAAAGGTCTGCTCCTCCGCGTACAGGCCCATCGCCAAAAAGCGCTGTTCGATAGAATCCCGCACTGCGTTTAGGTGACTCAGCCCCGTAGTGCGGTGGCGAATGCCTTCAATAAACTCCAGATCGGCGCGCAAGCGGTTACTGTCAACCTGCGCAACCAGCTCATCCAGATAAACGGGATTCCCGTCCTGTACGGAAAGGCGGACAAGAAAAAGCGCGCCGGCGCCGGCAAACTGACTCACATTGCAGGTGATGGCCCGGCCGGTGCCCGGAAGAACAATATAGCCAACGTCGCCGGCCATCGGTACCTGCCCGGCTTTTAAATAGGATTTGCCGCCATCTGTTGAAAATTCCGCCTTGACATCCAGGTTGTCGTTTTCTGCATCCAGGGCATCGTAGCGAATGGTCAGGGTGTTGGTATTCCAGTCCACTTCGGCACTCAGGTTTTGGATAACCGGAGGCTGATTTTGGGCGGAAAGCAGGACAGGAAACAGAAAGAGCAGGAGAATTTGATTGTAAAAGCGCATCATAAGGGCAATTGTTCCGTTTATTGTACTGCCAAATGTAGTACAAAAACAAAAGGCGCACTATCAGCGCGCCTTCTGCAACAAACAAAACCAACTAAAAAAACCTACTTTCTGCTTTATCTTAATCCGCAACCGGATTTTTTTCGAAACAAGTATATATCCAAAACGGGATGTTGGTGCAAAACGCTGCCCCCTGCTGAAAAAAAATTGCCATGAGGCGACCCATATATTTCCGGACCATCATCCGAATACTGTTCGCCGGCTGCGCCGGGGTGTTTTTGCCAGTTGCCGTCCGACTGCAGGCGCAGGCTCCCTGTGCTGCAGAAACCGTCCTTAGGGAAAACCAGCAACGATTTCCGCAGGGAATTCCACCCGGCCAGGACAAACACCCGCTGAAGGCAGGTTACCGGAATGTAGCCCATATCCCGGTAGTCGTGCATGTCGTGTATAAAGGAAATCTGGAAAACATTTCCGATGACCAGATACACAGTCAGATTGCCGTGCTCAACCAGGACTATCGCCGGCTGAATCCAAATGCCGGTACTACCCCACCCTTTTTCGCCCCGTTGGCTGCCGATGTGGAGCTGGAATTTTGCCTGGCAAGCACAGACCCTTCCGGCAACCCTACCAAGGGCATCACCCGGCGGGAAACGGTCTGGAACAATATCGGTCAATTGAAGGCGCCCGATGGGCGTCCGCGAATATGTTACACCGAACTGGGTGGCGAAGACGCCTGGTTGCCGGAACATTACCTGAATATCTGGGTGTGCAGCATAGGCGGCGGTATTTTGGGTTATGGCACTTACCCCGGGACTGCGCCGCCTGCGGAAGATGGTGTGGTCATCGACCCGCGCTATTTCGGCACCACCGGCCTGGCTGTTTTTTACCCGCCGCACCATCTGGGACGCACCGCCACGCACGAAATCGGGCATTATTTCAACCTGTTGCACATCTGGGGCGGCGATGAAAACATTTGCACGGACGATGACGATGTAGCAGACACGCCTGTACAACGCTCTGCATTTCTCGGGTGCCCGGTTTATCCGCAATTCAGCTGCGGGAATTCCGCCATGTTCATGAATTATATGGACTATACTGACGACGCCTGCATGTCGTTGTTCACCCTGGGGCAAAAGAACCGGATCTGGGCAGCCCTGAACACTGTACGCGCCGGGCTGCTGGATAGTTCGTTTTGTATCTCCACAGCGGTACATGAACCCGCCGGGGCATCGCCCCCCCTGCATCTTTATCCCAACCCGCTCGGCGGGGATAATCTGTATATCGAATGGGCGACAGATCAGGCTGAGGCCAGATGGAGCATCACCGATCCGGGCGGTCGTATCCGGTTGACCGGACAGGTGTTTTTTCAGGATGGAAGCGCCCAAGTGGAAATCACGTCGTTAACTCCGGGAATTTATACAATCACACTGACCGGCGCCAGTCAAACCCGGACTGCGCGATTTATCCGGGCGGTTCCGTAACATTTGCCGGGTTGCCCTTTAATTCGTTTACCAGCAGATAATACGCGAAGATCGGCTGTTTCCGGATCAGGACCGTGCGAGTCAATGTGAATCCGCGTTCCCGGAGCATTCGCTCATACCCTGGGAGCGTATGCTGGTGCGGGTGCAAAATATCGCCGGGGATAAGGCGAAACAGCGCTTGCAGGCAGGTGTAATTATGCGCATCCACCGACACTATTAGCAACCCGCCGGACTTGGTCAATCCGGCCAGCCGGTCGAGGCACAGATGAAGGTCCGAAACATGATTGATCGCATTGAGTGCAAACACGGCGTCGTATTGCATGCCGGGTTCGAAGGACTCCAGCGTTTGGTTAAAAAATCGCACCCCGGGGTAATCCACCCGGGAGAAGTGTGGCAATTGCTTTTCGTAATCATCCAGCAGAGGGTCCAGCGCATCGACTTGAAAATCCTGTAAAACCGCAAATATTCCCGCAGGGCCACACCCTGCATCCAATACGGTAGCGCCAAGTGGTAAAACCAGGCCCGATTTTTCCAAAAAATCTTTCCAATAAGCCTTTTTCCATTGGAGATAATCCGTTTTACCCTTTCCAGCCAGGTAAAACTTCCACCAAAACAGTTCGAAAAATTGGGCGATACGCCATCGCAGCTGCATTGTTAAGATGTTAATATTGATACGAGCAAAGATAATTTCACTACCTTCGGGTTCTGTAAAATTGGTTATTTTGCCAATTCGCCAGACTAATTATGCTTTCCATGAACTGCCTCCGTCTATTCATCCTGCACGTGGCGGTGCTTTGCTTCATTCCGCTGCTCCAGGCACAGAATGATATTCAGGTATTAGGCGATGCCGTGTTAACACCGGCCGAAATCGCCGAAGGGGCTGCAGTGACTTATCTCATCCGCTTTCAGAATACCGGACCGGATACCGCCTACCAGATTGTCATTCGGGATACTCTTGACCTTCGTCTGGACGCCTCCACATTCAGCATGCTCGGTGCAAGTCACTCCTTTGAGCTGGTTCAGGACGGCAGCAATATCCTCCGCTGGTACTTTGACGATATTTTTTTGCCGAATAGCGCCAATAGCGAAACAAATTCCATTGGGTTTATTCTGTTTACCATTCGACCTAAGCCTTTTCTTGCCCCTGGCCAGACCATCCTGAACCGTTCCTGCGCAACGTTTAATCAAACCACCAGCGAATGTACCAATAATGCCATTCTCTGGATCGATGCGAATGCCGATGTCGATGAGCCCGGACGAGGGATTTCCTTTCAGATTGTCCCTAACCCGAACTATGGGAACTTTGAGGTTCGTTCTACGTCTGCAGTAGCCGCAGATCCGGATACGCCACCTGCCGAGTGGTGGATCACTGACATCAGTGGTAAGGTGGTATGGGATGGGCATGCAAAAGACATGGCTGCCGCAAGTACGCAGGTTTGGTTGGAACGACCGGCGCCGGGGTTGTATTTGCTCTGGGTAAAAGACGACAAGCGTCTGCAGGTACAGGAGTTTGCGATTGTACGATAAGTCAGGACGCTGTTTGTTCTTCTTCCAATTCCACCCCGCTTTTAAAAGGGTGCCGGGGTTGCCACTCTTCCACCGGCTTCAGGTAATCCAGCAATGTGCCGGTAAATTTATTCGTCAGTGGATTTTGATGCCGCAAATAGCAGTACAAATCGTGCGGCACTGCGCCCACTGAACTCTTGATCTCCAATGCAGTCCGGGCAAAAACCACGCGCTGGCAACCTGCTTCAATACCAAGCCGGACTATATCGTACAGGATATTGAGATACAGCTGGACTTCGTGGTTGACATGTTTGTCATAGCCCAGGAAATGGGCTTCCAACTCTTCGCCATTCTGAATAACGGTGTAAAATGCAAGGAGCCGGTCTTCCTGATAGTATCCAAACAGCCGGAAATGCCCGGGCATATCGCGCTTAAGGGCCGGCAAATACGAAACATTCAGGTCCACCATATTAAAGCCCGCGTTATTGGCAATGTCCTTGTATAGTGCATACATACGGGGGAGCTCCTGTTGAATTTCAGCCAGGGACAGTTCCTTTTTCACGAGAGACTGCGCTTTTTTAAAGGCGCGCTTAGCCCGGGTACGATATTTGGTGGACATGGCAGCCAGGTATTCCTCGAAATCCCGGAACGGCAGAGGCAGGATCATACTGGGTTGAATCTCAAACTCAACATATCCTTTCCGAACCAGATGTTGCCCCTGGTTTCGTTGCGCCGGCACAAGGTCTTTGACCAGAACCACCGGCATGCGCTCCCCAGCCCCATTTGCGTTGCGCACAATCATTTGCAGTGCCTCTTCCAGCAATACCGCGGCCTG
>CAYVDV010000359.1:2159-5815 GCA_964450465.1 uncultured Saprospiraceae bacterium | reverse complement strand
AGAGCCGCAACTCTTTGCCCTGGTAAAAATCGAGGATCTTGAGTTTGAACAGGAAATCGTAGCGGGCTACGATCAGGTCGTTTTCCGCATTGTCCAGGTTGGTTTTTGCGGTGGTGAGTTCGAGGGAATTGACGGCGCCGAGCGTATGGCGTTTATCGGTGTTGTTAAAAGCCGCCTGCATGGCTTCAAAGGTGCGTTGGGCGGCATCCAGTTGTTTGCGCGCCGAGCGGGCATTGGCAATGGCGGTCTGGATGTCGTTCTTTAGCTGCTGGCGGGTCTGGTTTTCCTGTAATTGCGCATTGACCAGACCCAGGCGAGCGCGTTCGACATTCAGGCGGGTACGCCCGTTCTGGTACAACGGAATGCTGAGTTGCAGGCCTACGCCCTGTCCGAAGTTTTGGTCCAATTGTGTGAAATAGGGGACTTTCGGGTAGTCAAACAGTTCGACCTCTTGTTGAATAGTTACCGGGCTTCCGTTGATGACGACCGTAACCGGATCGGTTAGGCGCGTACCCAGGGATATGCCGTTGGCGTAATCGAGGAACCGGGAGGAATAATTGCTGCTCAGGCTTCCAAACAGGGAGAGGGTAGGGAAGTAGTCCGCCTTGGCGAAAGGGATACCTTCCTCTGCGCTTTTGATGCGGAAGGTGGCCGCTTTAACATTAGGCTGATTTTCAAGGGCTGTGGAATAAATGGGGAGCAGCGTGTAGTTTTCCGGATTTACATCCACCGGTATGGTGAAGACGGGCCGTTCGATGCTGAGGTTGAAATCCGGTTCCAGCTGCATGAGTTGCTTGAGAGCCAGGTAGGCGAGTTCCACGCTGTTTTGTGCCTGCACAGCCAGTTGCTCGTCGCGGGCGATCTGAGCCTGCACATTAAACCGGTCTGCAGCAGGTGCTGTACCGGCGTCGATCAGTTTTTGGGTGACATCCAGCTGCCGGCGGCTTTGTTCGACCCGGCGCGCGGCGCTTTCCTGTTGCTCTTCCGTCAATAATACGTTCAGATAGGCCTGCGCCACCTGCAGCGCCAGGTTATTGGCGGTCTGCTGGGCATCGGCTTCGGCGGCCTGCACCTCGTATTGGGCCTGTTTGACGCCGTGGTAGATCCGGCCGCCGCTGAAGAGTGGCATCCCGGCGTTGAGACTCAGGCTGTTGTAACTGATTGCGGTGGTGTTGAACTGGTTGGTGGTGGGGTCGATCGTGCGCCCGAATTGTTCACCGCCATTGACATTTACGCTCACATTGGGTAGCCGGCTTGCCTTGGCCTGTTTTTCAGAAAGTACCGCCACTTTGATGTTGGCGCGGGCTTGTTGTACCGTAAAATTGGCATCCTGCGCATAGGTAATGCAACGCTCAAGCGACCAGGCCTGCTGGCCCCGGGCACCCATTGCAGCAGTCAGGATTAATGCGACAAGGATGGTTTTGACGAAGTGTTTCATGTGTTGAATATTGTTGTTTTTGCTTCCAAACCAAATCTGTGCAAGGTTACGATAGCCCTGCGTAGCCTCGACATTTTTTATATCAATGAAAAAAAATAGCAGATGAAAGGAAGGGGTTTCCGGTTTTCCGTTACAAACCGGACAGAAGTGCCAGCGCCAGCCAGGCGAAGGGCAGTATGAATATAAAGGAGTCGAAGCGATCGAGCAGGCCGCCGTGCCCGGGCATCAGCGCACCGGAATCCTTTACGCCAGCTGTGCGCTTCAGCAGACTTTCGACCAAGTCACCGATGGTGCCCAGGACACCGGCAATCAACCCGAGCGCCAGCCATTGTTCCAAAGTATAATCCGGGACTGATTGCGCCAGAGCCCAGGCCATTCCCACGGCGCCAATCACTCCGCCTACTGTTCCTTCCCAGGTTTTTTTGGGTGAAATCCGTTCAAACAGTTTGTTTTTGCCGATTTGAGAGCCAACGAGATAGGCAATGGTATCATTGGTCCAGATCAGCCACAACAGGCCGAATACCCGGTTGGGCGCATAGTTCGCAGCCGGAGTGGCCAGCGAGAACAACAGGATGACGGGCAGCCCGATGTAGAAAAACCCCAGCAGGTAATGACCGATGGCCGAGGCGGGCGCCTTGTCGTGCAGGAAGAGTTCCAGCGCCAGCGCCAGCATGGTCAGCAGCCCGGTGGCGGCAAAAAGTATGCCTGCCCATTCCTGCTGTTTTTGCCAATGTCCGTCCGCCATTTCTGCCGGCGTACTCCAGCCGCAAAAGGCGGAGTGGATGATCATCAGACCCATCAGAGCCACAGGTAAAATGCCCAGGGCTGTGCCAGCTGCCCTGCGAAACCTTCTATGGGCGTAATCTTCCGGAAAAACCAGGCCGAAAAATTCCCACAAGGCTCCTGCCGCAATGAAGATGAACAGCAGTTCGAAGGAATACCGGTTCCAGTAAATTCCGCCGATCATGATTGCAGCAAAAAAGAAGGCGGTTATCGCGCGTTGTTTCATGGTCTGTGTTTTATGTTACTCGCAGGGTTCGCCTTGTACCTTGTGCCAAAGTTCGCCGATCGATCGCTTGAATCCTTCGCGACCCTGGGTGTTGCGGTTATGCTGGTAAATATCCCATTCGCCGTGTTTATTTTTAAACAGCAGAAAGGGAAATATGTAATTCCGGTTCTGCAGGGTATCGCCCAGCAACCCGAAACGGAGATCGTTGACCTGCAGGGTATCCTTGCCGTACGGCAGGACATCATAGTACCCATTAGTGAACCAGCGCAGGAACCGGTAGGCCTTGTCGTCCTGTGGAATATGCGCAAGAAGTTGGTGGTTTTTGGGCAGGGTGGATATTTTCCGGAATTCCGGCCGGCAGTCGTTCAGCCCGACCATGCCGTAATAATAGGCGGTATCGCCTTCGGCCAGGCCATACCAGACAATATTATTCATGATACTGGGCCCGGACATGTAGCGTTGGTACCGGATCTCTTTTGCCTGCAATGCCTGTTCAAACAGTGCATTGGCCTGTTGTTTGTGCCAGTAGGTATAGGCCAGGTAGCCGCAACTCCAGAGAATGCCGACCCAGGTCAGGTACAGCCGGATCTTTTGGGTGCGCTCAAAACGGGCGGCCAGAAGCAGGCAGAGCCCGAACGGCACTGTGTACAAAGGATCCACAACCGATACGGTGGTCCATTGTACCCGCAAATCGGAAAACGGTTGCCAGATCTGGGTGCCGAAGTTGGTGAAACAATCGAGGATCGGGTGAGTGACGATGCTCGCGAAAAAAAGCATTACCCACATCCAATAAGGTGCCTGGACCTCGCTGAGGTCGCGCTTCCAGTAGTCTTTCCACAACCGCCAGGTAAACCAGGCGCCCAGGAACAGGGTTGGGACAAAGATATACCAGCTCAAGCCCTCGCCCAGCAAAACAGGAATCGCATTGATGCCCGCGGCAGCGCCGAGGAAAAAGATCACCCAGATCAGGCCTGCCGCCAGCTTGTAGCCTCGCAAGCGGTACACCCCCTGGCTATAGAACCAAAGCGCCAGATGCGCCAGTATCCAGGGCATGATTGCGGCAAACACCATTGAGTGCATGAAGCCCCGGTGGAAGGCCATCGCGTCCATGCGATTGGTGAAAAACTCCGCCATGACATCCAGGTCGGGGATCGTGCCGCCAATGGCGCCCCACAGCATGGCGCGGTTGCCGAGTTTGCGACCTGCAAC
>CAYVDV010000359.1:0-2059 GCA_964450465.1 uncultured Saprospiraceae bacterium | reverse complement strand
TGCCGCCAATGGCGCCCCACAGCATGGCGCGGTTGCCGAGTTTGCGACCTGCAACGGCTTCGCCACAGGCAGCACCGAGTACTATTTGTGTGAGTGAATCCATGTGTTGTTGTGGGCATTGGGGGGGATTGAGGTCATTAGGAGGTTATTATGGTCATTATGATTGAGGTCATTAGGAGGTTATTATGGTCATTAGGTGGCTATTATGGTCATTGGGAGGAAGGGCATTAGGAGTCATTGAGGTCATTCGAGGGTGAGGGTAGCCCTTTGAAAAACAGAAAACGGAAAAGTCTTCACTTCCGGGATCTCTTCATCGTTCTGTTTGGTATTGCCGGTGCTGCTCACGGGCGTTTCCTGACCGGAATACACCTCGAACAGCATCTCCTTCCCGCGCTTTTCGTAGGTGCACAATACCCGGCTGCCTTGTACGACAAACCAGCACAGGAGTTTGGGTCCGAAAAGATAACTTTCCATGACAATGCTGTTTTTTTCATCGACCTGCCAAAGCCCTTTTTCAGGGGCAACAGGTACAAGTTCGTAGGGCCGCCAGTCTTGTTCTTTGGAACCGTACACCAGCCCGAAGGTATAGCGCCCGGTGGTGGAACTATCAATCGGATGGATCTCTACCCACATCGGCACCGACTGCACTTTTCCCCGGGCATTAAATATTTCAAGCGTACCGTGCCAGCTGCCCGACCAGGAAGCCGGAAATGCCAGCGAATCCGTCGCCTGGCCGGATAAAAGTGTTTGTTGGCCAATGAAAAACACGCATATAAACCATAATATCCGCATATTGCTGCAATTTTAAGCCGTAAAAATAGCCGCACCATTCCCAATTTCCCAATTCTAAATATCCGATAGCAATGAAACTTCCTTCCCTATCCTTCCTGCTCCAGGCTTTTTTCGATGTAGCCCTGCGTTTCCCCTCCACCATGCTGTGTGCCTTTACAGGGGTAGGCGCCGTTATGTCGGCTATCGAGTCGAATGGCAATGACAATATGATCAAACTCTGGCTCATGGCACAACTGGGACTGGCGCTGTGTACGGGCCTGACGGTGCTGGCCGAATCCCTGGGCTGGAACCGCATTCGGAGTTGGAGCCTGCAATTGCTTGGCCTGGCACTGCTGGTGCTCTATTATTTCTTACTGGATATGGATTCCCCCACCATGGCTTCAATTGACTTGCCCCGGTATCTGGGATTCCTGATCATCGCGCATTTGCTGGTTGCTGTAGCTCCGTATCTGAACCGCCGGCCGGTTGCCGATTTCTGGGAATACAACAAACGCCTGTTCGCCAATTTTGTGGTCGGGGCAGTGTACACCACAATTTTGTACAGTGGACTGGCCCTGGCCCTGCTGGCGGTCAACGAACTGTTTAATCTGGGCATCAGTGAAAAAATGTACGCTCACCTGTTTATCCTGCTTGCCGGATTGTTCCAGACTGCGTTTTTCCTGTATCACCTCCCGGCAGGCTTTGCATTTGAGGACCGCGACCGGGCGTACAACGTAGTGTTCCGGAATCTCTGCCAGTATATCCTCATACCCATTGTCGGGCTGTATTTTTTGATCCTGTATGCCTATTCCGCCAAGATTCTGGTCACCTGGAATCTGCCGAGAGGTTGGGTCTCCTCGCTGGTGCTTGGCTTCTCAGTAGCCGGTATTTTTACCTACCTGATCAATTATCTGCTGCCTGAATCGTCGGACAATAAGCTGGTACTTGCCTACCGCAAATGGTTCTGGTGGGTATTGTTGCCTATGACCGTTTTGCTGTTCGTAGCCATCGGGCGGCGGATTGCCGATTACGGCATCACAGAAAACCGGTTCTATGTGGCGCATACGGGAGTATGGCTGCTGGTGATGTGCGTCTATTTTCTGTGGTCAAAAACAGATAATATCAAGTTTATTCCGATCTCGCTGATCCTTTTCCTGATTGTAACCGACCTCGGTCCCTTTAATGTATTTTACTTGGCCCGCCGGAGCCAAACCGGTATTTTGCAGGAACTGCTGGAAAAGAACGGGCGCTTCCAGGAAGGTAAACTAAAAAAAGGCGGCGCCCCGGT
>CAYVDV010000358.1:0-5816 GCA_964450465.1 uncultured Saprospiraceae bacterium | reverse complement strand
AACAAAGGTCGTGGGCAACAAGGTCTTTGTATATTTTGACGGCGATCACCGTACGCTGCGGACCCAGATCCGGGAAGGAGCGGCCGGGGTGCTGATCAACTCCATGCTCTTTGGGGCAAATCTTCAGGAAATCGTGCAAAATGCGGTGCTCCTCAACCTGCCCGGGTGGTACACCGTGGGTCTGACGGCTTATTGCGGCGAGGAATGGAACACGAAGATTGACAACGAACTCCGTGACCTGTTGTTATCGGGCAAATACGAGAATTTTGACAAACTGGCCCGGGAACACCCCAGGCTCGCCGGGCATGTGTTCTGGTACTATATTTCCCTGCACTTTGGCAAAGGCACCATCAGCAACCTCCTTTACCTCACGCGCATCAATCGAAGCGTGGACGCGGGGTTTCTGTACGTGCTTGGCGGCGGCTACCGACGTACAACGGACGCCCTTATGGATTATTTCCGGCAACGGTATCGCGATGAGGCCCAGGGTACCCGGAAACCGGACGGAAAAGGCATCGTCAAGTTCAAGAACAAACGAGATCTCCCGATTACCCAACTCAAGATTAGCCCCGATGGGAAACGCATCGCCTGGGTGAGCAACGATATCGGCAAGTGGAAAATATGGGTGCAGGACCTCGAAACAGGCGCCCGCAAACGGGTGCTCAAAGGTGGCGTCCGCAACGCCATGCAAGCCACCGACTATAACTACCCCTTGCTGGCCTGGCACCCCGACAACCGGCGCCTTGCTGTGTTGTACGAACGCCGCGATGTTGGCCAACTCAGCCTCATCGATCTGGAAACCGGAAAAAAAGAAGTGGACATGCTTTCACCCGAATACCAGCGGGTGTACAGCATGGATTACATCAACCCTATTGATCTCGTTTTCTCGGCCTGTGTCAAAGGATATTCCGACCTGTTTGTTTACCATACGGTGAACCGGAATACCGAACGCCTGACCCAGGATTTCTGGGACGACCTGGATGCCAGCGTTGCCGTTATCGACGGACACAAAGGCATTTTATTCGCCAGCAACCGGGTGACCGACACCCTGTCGGCCCAAAAACTCGACACCATTCTCCCCCTGGGGCAGTTTGATATTTTTTACTATAATCTGGATACCCGTAGTAATGAACTGGTCCGTGTTACCAACACCCCGTTGGCCGACGAGCGCCAGCCTCTCGGGATCGACAGCACTTATTTCACCTTTCTGAGTGATGAAAGCGGTGTGACCAACCGGCATGCCGGCTATCTTGAAACCTACACTGCTTATTATCAGGATATCGTGTATCTCAACGACGGAGTGGAGATCAAGGCCTTGAATATGCAGCAATCGGGGGAGTGGCCCATCGAACAAGCCCTGTATTATGTAGCGCCCCTCGACACGGTGTTGCAAAATGTGGATACCAGCATGATCGACAGTATCCGCACCTATCCGGTGTTCAAAAAAAGACCGTTTACCTACAATCAGACCAATTACGACCGCAGTATCCGGGAACAACACCTGGCAACCCGGGCCGGCCGGCTGGCGGAAATTATCCGCCGAGATAACAAGACGGAGTTTTTTGTCCGGCCCTTGCAGCCGGAAACAAAAGTAGCGCCCTGGCTCTCGCGCTTTCGGGAACTAACGCTGCAGGCCGCAGGGCTGCCGATCCCCCCGAGACCGGTTATGACCAACGATTCCTCTCAGTCCATCCTTATGACCGACACGCTCAGTGGCGCCACCTGGCGCGCCCGGCAGGACACGGTACGGGTGGTGGAACCCGGATGGTTGTTTCAGGTGCCCGACTATCTGTTGCAGGCGCCTCCGGCGGCCCCTGCTGCGGAAGCCCCGGATCGACCTCGCACGGAAGACAACGACTTATTGGTGTCCGACACGCTGCGCATGGCCCCCGAGCGCAGAACGTTCTCCGAACGCCCTTCGCTTGAACTGGGCCGTCAGAATGCTGTGATCCGTTTTCAGCCGTCCCGGATCGTGCCTTATCGCCTCCGGTTCCGCACGGATTTTATTTCCACGACCATGGACAACAACCTGTTGTTCGAGGGTCTGGACAGCTATGCAGGCTCGCCGAATGGTTTCAGCACGCCTCCTCCCGGCGTTCTCCTGCGCGCCAACTTTAAAGATTTGCTCGAAGATTATGTGATCGAGGCGGGTTTCCGCCTGCCTACAACCTTCGACGGCGCGGAGTATTACCTGTGGATGGACAACAAAAAACGGCGCCTGGACAAGCGCATCGCTCTGTATCGCAAAACAGTGGTCAACTCCGTAGATCGCGGCCCGACCGGCGGGCTGCCCAACCAACTTCAGGTACGAACCAACACGGTGCTTGGGCAGTACGAGCTGCGCTATCCGCTCGATGCCTTCTTCAGCCTGCGCGCCATGGCTACTTTGCGACAGGACAAGGCCATCACGCTGACGACCAACCGCACTACCCTCGAGGAACCGGATTATGCCGAACAACGCGCATCCCTCCGCCTCAGTGCAGTGTACGACAATACCGTGGATGTCGATGTCAACCTGCGCACGGGTACCCGAGCCAAAATATTTGTAGAGGCGGTTAAACGCTTTGAGTTTAACACCCAACCCAACTGGAGCCTTCGCCTGAACTCGGGTTTCATGACAGTGCTCGGATTGGATGCCCGGCACTACCAGCGGCTTGACCGCCGTTCGATCCTGGCCGTTCGGCTGGCTGCAGCAACCACTTTCGGCTCCGAACGTATCCTGTACTATCTGGGGGGGGTAGACAACTGGCTGTTCCCCTCCTTTAACAACAACATCCCCGTACCCCAGGAGGGTAATTTCGCCTACCAGACGCTTGCCGCCAACCTGCGCGGGTTCAAGCAAAACATCCGCAACGGAAGCTCCTATGCGCTCCTGAACAGCGAACTGCGCATCCCCATTTTTAAATATTTTTCAAAGAAACCGGTGATGGGTAATTTCTGGCGCAACTTCCAACTCGTCGGTTTCTTTGATGTCGGCACTGCCTGGCAAGGGGATAACCCCTACCGGGGCGACAACCCGCTGAACACCATATATGTGTACAACCCGCCGACGGTAGCCGTGAAAGTCAATTACTTCCGCGACCCCTTAGTGGCGGGTTATGGCGTGGGAATCCGTGCGCCAGTATTCGGGATGTACCTGCGCCTCGATTATGGCTGGGGAATTGAAACCCGCGTGGTGCAGGATCCGGTGCTTCACATTGCGCTGGGGACTGACTTCTAATTATGGGTAAAAACCGGGGCGGCGGCCTTTTTGTCGGCAACGGCTTCAGCCAGCCAGGTAAACTGATCGAGGAAATTCTGCATGTTCTTTTCAAAGAGCGGGTCGATAAGATTGCCGGTCTCATCAAACCGCTGATTGACCTGCCCGACGGTTAGCATTTGTGGAATTGGGTAGCCAGATATGCCGAGCACCAGTTGTTGCATCGACAAGGCTGCGCGAATTCCGCCCAACATGCCGGTGGATACGGAGGCGATCCCTATCACTTTGCGGGCAAACTCCCGTTCTTTCAGATAGTCAACCGCATTTTTCAAAGCTGCAGTGTAGCTGCCGTTGTACTCGGGCGAAACAAAGATATGGGCGTCTGATTGGCGGATACGCTCGGCAAAATCATTCAGCCCGTCCGGCGGGTTCGGATGCCGGTGCAATACTTCTTCCAGAAGCGGGAAATTATAATCGGCCAGATCAAGGACTTCTGCGGTATGGATTCCTTGCTGGTTGATCCACTTTTCAAGGGCAAGGGCTACACGGTGCGATTGGCGGTTCATACGGGTGCTACCCGAAAGGATCGTGATATGCATGTAAACGAGTCGTTTTAGTAAATCAAAATGGTTTGTAGAACGGCCTTCGGAGGGAAATGTTCAAATAATTCCACAGCCCGGCCGGATTCTGCGTTTCTTTGCAGTTGAAATGAATAACAAACCCACTTTATTCCTCGATCGCGACGGTGTGATCAACCGGCGAAGCCCGGGCGATTATATCAAGCATCCCACCGAGTTTGTTCCGGAGTCCGGCGCACTGGAAGCCATCCGCTTACTCAGCCCTTACTTTGACCGGATCATTGTGGTCACCAACCAGGCTGGGATCGGCAAAGGCTTGATGGATGAATCCGATCTGGAAGCTATACACAACAAAATGATTGCGTTGATTGCCGCTGCCGGAGGCCGGGTCGATCGCGTTTACTATTGTCCGCATCTCCCCGATGCGGGTTGCACCTGCCGGAAGCCGGCAACGGGCATGGCCCTCGCCGCCCGGGAGGATTTTCCGGATATTGACTTTTCCCATTCCTGGATGGTGGGCGACTCTGCGTCGGATATCCAGCTTGGGCAACACCTTGGCATGAAAACCGCGCTTATCGCCGGGAAATTTGAAGATACGGAAGCCCTGGAATCGCTTATGGTGGATTGCCGTTTTGAGTCCCTGCTGGAGTTTGCGGTGTTCGTTGATTCGGGCGCTATGTGTTAAAGTTTTTAACACTAAAATACGCAGGTGATTTGTCCCGTTTTGTTCCTGTTTGTTGCGCGAACAAATATTTCCCGGGAATTTTTTCATTCCAATCCCTTTGTTCCGGCAATGATTATTTGCCGGTCGGTCTTTCCATTCCGATCCGATTCCGCTTTGCGGCGCCTTTCTTTTAATTACGGAATTACTAAACACACTACTTGACATGAAACTCCTGCTTTTCATGCCGGCTGCCCGTATGTGGGCTTGCACCGGCTGCCTCCTGCTGGGCGCCAGTCTGGCCCCTGGCCAAACTCCGGATCCCGTACCCAATGCTGCTGCTTCACCTCCATTGGATGATTTCACCAACCGCGAAGTAGTTGCCAACCGCCCCTTGCTGCAATACCAGCCGGTGCGCGAGAACGACATTTACTGGGAAACGCGAATCTGGCGGATCATCGATATCCGGGAAAAAATGAATCTGCCTTTTTCATATCCCGAGGCTCCGCTGGCCCAAATACTGGGATTGGCGGCGCTTTCCGGTGAACTAACGGTGTACGACCCCGAAGACGATCATTTTTCCAGGGCACTGAGTTCCCAGGCGCTCCGCACGGCATTATTTCGGAAGGATACCCTGCTCATCCGGGATGTAGAGAGCGAGACGGAGCGATTGCAGGTGGTCGAACAAGCGCCGGACTGGAACTCCGTCAAGCGCTTCCGGATCAAAGAAGCCTGGTTTTTTGATACCCGGACCGGAAGTTTGCGCTTTCGCATACTGGGAATTGCACCGCTTATCAATGTAAGCAATTCGGATGGCGAGTTCCTGTATGAACGGCCGCTTTTTTGGGTGCACTATCCCAGTGCCCGGCCTTTCCTGGCCCGGCAGAAAGCATATCTGCACGGCGGAAACCTGTCCGCAACCACGAGTTGGGAGGACCTGTTTGAAATGCGGTATTTTGCCGCTACCGTGTATAAGGAAAATAACCTGTACGACCGCCGTATCGAACATTATCTGACCGGCGTGGATGCGCTCTTCGAAGCCGACAGGATCAATGATGCGCTCTTCAATCGCGAAAGCGACGCCTGGAGCTGGTAATAGGGTTAGAAGGTTAGAGGGTTAGAAGGTTAGAAGGTTAGAGGGTTGCACATCCGGGATTTTTCCTTAATGTGCAACCCTCTAACCTTCTAACCTTCTAACCCTCTAACCTTCTAACCCTCTAACCTTCCAGAGCGTTTTAGGGTGTCCGGATGGTGCTGCCTACTTTCCGTACTTTCACCTCGATGCGGTTATTCACTTCGTGTTCGGCATCGGTGCATTCTACGCCGTCAGCGCATCGGTTGCGGAGTTCGCTTTCGCCCTTGCCGATGGCGTTCACCC
>CAYVDV010000357.1:0-5822 GCA_964450465.1 uncultured Saprospiraceae bacterium | reverse complement strand
GGGCCGGTTGCGGCTAGGTCGAATGGAATGCGTACGCGCGAGCGGAACGGATTGGGAAAAACCTCCGGCTCCATGCCCGGGTTTCGCTCCTTGCCAGTTGCTATTCCCTGGCGGTCGCCGGAACCGTCCGACGGTTTCGGTGCGACGATAGGCGCGGCGCAGGGGTCGATGTAGGCGTGGAAATTGTCGCCGCTGGTAAACCCGGGCTTCAGGAGCACGGCGTGCCCGGCTTCAAATACCACAGGTGCCCCGTTGGACGGGGAGATGTCGCAATCCGAGCGGATATCGTTGAATACGTCCACGGTATAGGACAGGCCGAAAATATGCGCCAGATCGAGCAGCGGACACTCCACTTCGATGTCGTAGCCCAGGCCATCGGCGCTGTACACGCCCACGGCGTTCCAGGCGCGGGTGCACTGGAGGACTTCATTGGAGCAGTCGCCGTACAGGTCTATGGCCGACTGGATGGCGCCCCATTTGGCGTCGGCGTAGTCGGAAGAACTGCTGAGGTACTGGCTCAGGCTGCGGTAGGCGATATTGGCGGCGCTCTGGGCGCCGATGCCTTGCACGCTGTAGTAATCGGCGTTGTCGTTGGTGCCGCTTCCGCCCATGGAGAGCAGGTAAAACCAGAAGTTCTGGACACCGCTGTTGGTGTGTACCCCGCAGTTGTCGTTGGTGCCGTCGCAGGGGGAGGCGGTGGAGCGCCAGTTGGTGCCCCGGTAGGTGTCGGGGTCGCCTTTGTCGCCGGGGTTGCTCATATTGCGGATGTAACCGCGGTCGGCGCCAATGAGCCAGTCTATGGAGCCGGTCGTGAACTGCTCGACCATTTCACCGAAGATATCGCTGAACGATTCGTTGAGGGCGCCCGATTCGGCGGAGTAGGTCAGGTCGGCTTCATTGCTGGTCACGGCGTGGGTGAACTCATGCCCGATGATATCCACGGAGTTCCAGTCGTCGGTGGCGTTGCCGTCGGTGCCGTTGTCGCCGAAGCGGAAAATCTGGGCGCCGGGGCTCCAGCTGGCGTTGCTCCAGTAGGTATTGCCGTTGGAGTCGGTAAAACCGGCCTGGTTGTAGCCGTTGATGTTGGCGCCGCCGTTGTTGTAGCTGTTGCGGCTGTGGCGGTTCTGGTAGTATTGCCAGGACTGGGTCAGGCCGAAAAAGGTCTGCACGGCGGAGCGTTGCCCGCTGGCGCTCCAGTTGTTGTCGGCATCGGTGTATTCCGTGGCGAAGCCGGTGGAAACAGAATCCTGGCCGTTGAATACGTGGATGTTCGGGGCCTGGCAGTCGTCAAGCAGGATAAAGTTGCTGCCCGATTGGCTGGTGTTGAAGTTGACCGTGCCGTTCCAGGTCGTAGTTCCGGAGCCCGGGTTGCAGTGGATATCGAGCGGCGCCCGGCGCAGCAGGCCGTAGGTGGCGGCGTCCAGCCAGATGGTTTCCGACAGGCCGTCGGCCGTGTGAATGTCGAATTTCCAGGCGAGTCGGTACTTTGCATCGTCGGCGGGTTGCAGCCACACGAGTTCGCCGGCGGGATAAAAGGTGGCGTCCGGGTTGGTTTCGCGCATTTTCAGGTCCTCTTCGGCTTTTTTGTCCAGCCACAGGTAGTTTTTTGTGGGGATCAGCTCGAGGGCATACTGCAGAGCCTTTTCCTGCGGCAGGGTAGCCGGGGGTTCCACGCCATCCAGTGTGGGGACCAGGCGTCCGTTGGCTGTGGCGATCCGCCCGTCTCTCTCGTGGAGCAGATAGGTGGCGCCTTCCACGCGGTAGCCTTTATGGTATTGCTGGTAGCGGTAGTGGGTCATGCCCAGTTCATCGGTATTGGTGCGCAGCAGTCGGAATTCGTCGTTTTTGCTGAGCCCAAATGCGGTTTTACAGTCGTCGAAGAAGTTGCGGGACGTCAGTTTGACATCGTCGCGTACTTTCAACCAGCGTAGTGAACTGCCGGGTTTAGCCAGGTTTACCCAGGCCTGCCGCTGGGCGCTGTCGGCGATCTGTCCGAACACCGCGGTCTGTTGCCCGGCGGCAAAAAGCGCGAGCAATAAGATCCATTTTTTCATGTTACTTGGTTTATATGCGGTGAAGGGTTGGAATTAGCGTTGGGTGCAATTCTGATTCGTCATCAGCAGGTCGATCTGTTTTTGCTGGGCGATCAGGATGAGTGTGAGTTCTTCCACTTTTTGCAGCAGTACGCGGTTCATTTCGCCGAGTTCGATACCGCCGTTTTGGCTGACTTCAGCAGCGGAGGGAACGCCCGGCAGGTGTTTGTTCGCAGCGATAAAGGTCTCCCAGCTGCGGAGATCCGGGGTGTTGTAACCGGATTCAAACACATAATCGGGCCAATTGGCCTGGAGTGCTACTTTGACCTCCGTAGCGATTGCGCTGCCGTTTACATAGAGCATATAGCTGCCCGGCGTGCTGGGCGGGTTGCCCACGATCACGCGACCGTCCACGCGGGCATCCACGCCGACATGTGCCGATGCGTTCACAGCCAGGTTACCGCCGACGTTGGCGTTGCTGGCTACGGTCAGTACGTTGCCTACGGTAGTGTTGCCGTTCACGCCCAGGTTGCCGCCCAGCGTAGTGTTGCCACCTACATTCAGGGTATTGCCTACACTGGCGCTGCCGCCGATGCCGGTATTCCCGCCGATATTGGTATTTCCGCTGATATTCGCATGACTGGCAGCCTGTAATAAACCGTTGACGGTTGCATTGCCGCCCACAGTCAGGTCATTGCTCACGCCGGCATTGCCGCCCAGGCGGGTGTTGCCGTTCACGTCCAGTTTGGCAGTGGGGGAGGTGGTGGCGATACCTACATTAGTACCGTCGTCCCAGAGTTGGCTGTCGCCCAGTTTGCTCGGGGCGGTGAACTTGGCGATCCGGTTGGGGGTGCCCATGATGTCTTCGCTGGTGAGCAGTTTTTCCCAGGCGCCGGTCCAGTTGGTGGCATTGGCGAACTCTTTGCGGTGGTAGATGCCGCCGTCGTTGAAGAACAGCTGGTGGTCTTTGTCGCCGCCAACATTGTTGGTGGGGGCCAGGGTAAGGAGTCCGCCGCGGGTAGCGTTGGGGGCGCTGATCTCGGCGCCGGATTTGTTTTCAAAATAGGCCTCTTCGAGGTAGGTGCCCGGGCCCGGGTCGCCGGCATTGGCGTCCATGTGCAGGCGTCCGTAGAAATCGCCGGAGGTATGGGTGTTGCCTTCTACGTCGAGGTTAAAGCCCGGCGTCATGGTGCCGATGCCCACCAGGCCACTGGACGTGATCACCATGCGGTCGAGGGGGCCGGCGGCGCCGGTGCGGAAAATAAGGTTGGCCGGAAGTACGCCGGGACTAACCGGCCCTGTGGCGAAGGAGCGGAGCGATACGCCGGTCTGGATGTTGTTGAGTTCCGTCAGGGCGTTGAACTTGATCTCGCCCAGCATGTCGCCCTGCACCACCGGTTCGGCGCCGTCGGGCCCGCTGTTGTGTTTGTAAAGGATCAGTTCGGGTTTGGTGCCGCCGGCTTGTGCCAAAGCGTGTTGTTGGAGTGCCAGGGTCAGGCAAAATACGAGCAGGAGCAGGAAAGGGGCAGTAATCTTTTTCATTGGTACACATTTAGAGGGTGAAAAGCGTTTGGTTTTTGCGTGGAAATGCTTTTTCCACGAGTTGACGGCACAAATTTTTAGGGAACGGCCGCTTTTTTGTTGGAAATGGTTGGGAAATGATTTGGAAATGCGACTACTCCTACCAAACTGCTTTACACCAGATACTACAATCAAACACCGATTTCCATGCAAACCAATGAATTTCCCATTTTCTGCAATCTTCTGAAGGCCGTTCACCAAAAAGCCTTCGGTGAACCCCTCGCCAACCTCACCCACGGCAAGGCGCAGGCGCTGAGCTGGTTTATCGAAGAGGCTACCGGACAATTACTCAGTTATAAAACCCTGTGCAATTATGCCTGCGCCGTGCTCCAGCAGACACCAGCCAACATCAATCCTACGCCGACCACCCTGGCTATCCTCATCCGCTTTGTGCGCGAACAACCCGCCGGGAACGACCGCCTGCTTTGGTACCGGTACCGGAGTATGCACATCGAGTCGGCAACGGTCCGGCACGAGCAGGTATCGACTCAGGCCTTGCCGTTCCCGCCTTCGCCACGCGTAGTGTTGTCACCCGGTGGGTGAATGCTTTTTTCCCTTAGTACTGTTTTGCTACGAGGTTTGGTTTGGCGCAATTGCAGGGCGCGAGGGCATGGAAGTCAACGCGCTCCATAGTCCAGTCCGGATACTTCGTTAAAATTACGTCAAAGTACCGGATACAAAACCCGCCGTAACCAGCGTTTCGATACTTTACCCCATCTATTTTAACCGGTAATCAAAAATCGTAATCCATATGCAACACGTAACCTGTGCAAAACTCTTCCTCTCCTTCTTTTTCTTTTCCCTGCTTTCGCAATTGACCGCCCAAACCATCGGCAATCCGCCAGCCTGGAACAGCGTAAAACGTATCGGTGGCTCCGGCGCCGACTATGTTGCCGATATGGCGCTCGATGCCCAGGGCAATACCTACCTTGCCGGCACCTTCAACGGAACCATGACCATCGGATCCACAACGCTGCAAAGCGCCGGCCTCAATGAGGCGTTCATCGCTAAGCTGGACCCTTCCGGTTCGCTGCTTTGGGTACAAACGCTGCATAGCGATAACCCCTCGGGCGAGGTTTTTGGCCAAAACATCGCCGTGGACAACCTCGGCAATGTTTATGTCTCCGGCTATTTCAAACACGGCAAACTCCTTGCCGGCAATATCACCCTGAACTCCCTGGCATCCCAAAATCTTTTTGCTGCCCGGCTGACTTTAAACGGCACCATTGTCTGGGCTAAAGGCCTGTACCTGCTGCCCGGTGAACCCGACAGTTCGTTAAAACTGTTGACCGATGACCAGGGAGGTATTTATTGCAAGTCCACCTTGCGCACGTATAAACTGACCAGCGCCGGTTTGATCGCCTGGACCTTGTCCGATGTGGCCATCACTGATGGCACGATCACATGGGGCAATGGCAAACTTTACTATGGCGGCACGTTTAACGATGTTGTGGTAATTGGCGGCAAAACCCTGATGACGAACTTCAGCGCGGTATTTATTTGCGAGGTGGATCCGTTGACCGGCGCCCAAACCAATGCACGGGTTTTGGCCGAATCCAATGCCAGTTTCTATGATATAGGCCTGAGTACCCTGTATGTAAAAAGCGATGCGGAAATCTATGCTGCCGGTAATTTTTATGGAACTGTATATACCGGTTCCTGTTCCTTTTCGGCGGCAGGTGGTTTTGTGTTCAACACCTTCCTGTTGCGTGCAAATGCCAGTACCTGCGACTGGTTGGTATGTCAGGCCGATCCCAATGCCGGACCAAACAAGATATGGTCTCTACAGGAGGATGCAAACGGCGCCCTTTGGGCAGGCGGCGACTGGAATACAGGATTCGCTTTCGGGGGGAAATCCCTGAGCGGGGGCAGCAGCGGTTTCCTGGCAAAGATTGATCCTTCCACCGGCGCTGTTACGACCCTGACCGATTACCCGGGGCTTCGTACCCTGCGTACTGACGCACAGGGGTTGGCAGTGGGAGGGACCAACAGCGGAGATGCCTTCTGGGGGCGCCTGGATACGGATGGCGCGGAATTGCAGAAAAATATCGCCGCTGGCGAAAGTGGTTTCGGCATTCTGGCGTCCCTCGAACTGGATAATTCCGGCGTCTTTCTCAGTGCACGGGTATCGGGTCCTTTCCAACTCGGCGGCTCCGCATTCGATTTTCCGGAGGATGGCTTGATCGTAGCCAAGCTGAATCATGCAGG
>CAYVDV010000356.1:0-5835 GCA_964450465.1 uncultured Saprospiraceae bacterium | reverse complement strand
GGCTTCTCGCTCCGGGAGTTGGAGAAGTGCCTGCCCCCGGGAGCATTTTTTCGGCCCCATCAGTCATACCTCGTACGCCTGGATGCCGTGCGCAAGGTGCAGAAAGGCGATACCCTTATCTTGACCCTGGAAGATAAAACGGAAATTCCTGTTTCGCGACGGAGCCGGGAAGAGGTTTTGCGGTTGCTGGGTCTTCAGAAGGAGTAAGGGTTTCCTTTTGGACAGGCTCCAAACGACCGATGCCGAGCCCTCCGACTCCAGGCAATTTACTTCTTCGTATTCAACGCTGCGATCGGCCCGAACGGCCCGTATTTATGTTGTTGCTCCGGAAAGGTATCGGCATAGGGGCCGAAGGGATGGTCAAACGGCTTTTTGGACACATCGGGCCAGTCCTGGTCCAGAAACGGGTGCTCCGGCCGGGGTTGCGAGTTGACGAAAGCCGCTACGTCCCAGGCTTCCTCATCGCTGAGTTGCGGACTTTGGTAGGAAGCCCCGAACGGCATGTTGGCTTTTACGTAGCCGGCAAACCTGGACATTCGGAACAAGCCGGCCGCCTGGTTGTAACTATCCGGGCCCCACAGCGGCGGGTATTTCCGCGGACTGTCGGGCATGGGCAGGCCCTGGCCGTCGGCGCCGTGACAGGACGCGCATTTGGCCGCATAAATGGCCTTACCCTGCTCCGGGTCGGCCGGCCGGTCGAGAAACGGCACTTCTACCAGTCCCGTTCCTTTGGGTTTGGCGTCTTTCGGCACTCCTGCCGACAACCAGCGGATATAGGCGACAATCGCTTTCATTTCCCGGCTGGTGCTGTCGAGCGCCTGGCCGTTCATGCTGCGTTCAAAACAATCATTGACGCGTCGGGGGATCGTTTCCAGCTGACCGGAGCGCGCCCGTATCCTCGGATAGGTGCTTTGCACGGCAAAATAATTATTCCCAAACGGCTTTGACCCTGCATCCAGGTGGCAGTTCTGACAGTTCAATCCGTTAATGCTGGCCGGGCGTACCAGCCCCGTTTCCCCGAAATAGTCCTGCGTATGAGCGATCAGGTCGCGGCCATACGCAATCAGTTCGGCCTGAGGGTCGCTTTGGGCCAACAAAGGGTCCGGGGCTTCCCAGACCTTGAGCGGATCGAATTCGGGGGTCAGGCTGGCGCGCAGGGCAGCGCGGGCCGATTCATTCGCCTGGTTGCTTAGATACCAGGCACTAATACCGCCCAGCAATAACACCACCGACAGGCTCTCCAGTACGCGGCGCATCCAGCCCAACAGCCGCAGCTGCCGGTTGGCCTGGGCCCATTGAGCCGGCTCCTGGGCCAATTTCAGCCGGAATGAATTGATGCCGCTGGTAGCGACCATGATGCCGATTACAATAGCGCCAATGAGCAACCAGAGCACAGGGAAGTAGAAGGTATTATGTTCCATTGCACAGTTTAAATTAATAATATCGGGAAATCGGGTTGGATTGTACGGCAAAAGTAAGGGGAGCCAGTGCCGGCGATACGTGACAAAAATCACAGGGGCAACAATCCTCCAATTGGACTAATCCAATTCCTATTTGTATTTTTTACTTATACTTAATAAATATTTTTAAAAAAAGCAATGACGCAGATTTTTATACCCCTTGTCGCAGATCATTGACTGCCAGCGGACGTCCGGTGCATCTTTGTTGCGATCTTCCGGAAGGTCTTCCGGCAGAGGGTAAAAGAAGTTTATCAATCTATTAAAATGATCTGTATTTATGAAAGTTGAACAACTGTATACCGGATGCCTGGCAGAAGCCGCCTACTACATCGAGAGTGAAGGAGAAGCCGTCATCATCGACCCGCTCCGTGAAACGCAGCCCTACCTCGATCGCGCAGCAAAGGACGGTGCAAAGATCAAATACGTGCTGGAAACCCACTTCCACGCCGACTTTGTATCCGGGCATCTCGACCTGGCGAAAAAGACCGGCGCCACCATCGTATTTGGCCCTACCGCTCAGCCCAACTTCGAAGCACATGTGGCAAAAGACGGCGAAGACCTGAAAATTGGCAAAGTGACCATCAAAGTGCTCCATACGCCGGGTCACACCATGGAATCCTCCTGCTTTCTGCTTCGCGACGAAAAAGGCAAGGACGTAGCCGTGTTCACCGGCGATACGCTCTTTATCGGCGACGTCGGCCGCCCCGACCTGGCCATTAAAACCAACCTCACCCGCGAAGATCTGGCCGGCTATCTGTTTGATTCCCTGCGCAACAAGATCATGACCCTGGCTGACGATGTCAAAGTGTATCCCGGCCACGGCGCCGGCTCGGCCTGCGGCAAAAAAATGGCCAAAGAAACCGAGTCCACCATCGGGCTGCAAAAGCAATTCAACTACGCCCTGCGCGCCGATATGACCCGGGCCGAGTTCGTCAAGGAAGTGACTACCGGCCTGGTAGAACCGCCGCAGTACTTCCCGAAAAATGCCGTGATGAACAAAATGGGCTACGAAAGCTTCGATCAGGTGCTTCAGCGCGGCATACACGCTCTGAAGGTCCGGGAATTCATCACCGCCGCCGAAGCTGAAAATGCGATCATCATCGATACCCGCTCGCGCGACGACTTTGCCAAAGGCTTCATTCCGGGTTCGGTATTCATCGGGCTCGACGGGCAGTTTGCCTCCTGGGTAGGCACCCTGGTCACCGACCTGAAACAACCCATCCTGCTCGTGTGCGATCCGGGCACGGAAGAAGAAGCCGTCACCCGCCTGGCCCGCGTCGGTTATGACAATACGATCGGCTACCTCGACGGCGGATTTGCCGCCTGGAAAGCCGACGGACGCGATATGGACATGGTGGAAAATATCAATGCCGAGGCATTTGCCCTCCGCATGAAAACGGCTAAAACCACCGTGCTCGACGTGCGGCGCAAGAGCGAATACGATGCCGAGCATGTGATCGGCGCACAGAATTTCCCGCTGGATTTCATCAACCGCAACATGTCCGAACTGCGCCACGATGTGCAGTATCTGGTACATTGCGCCACCGGTTACCGCTCGCTTACCGCCATCAGCATCCTGAAAAAACGCGGTTTTGAGAATCTGGTAAATATTGCAGGCGGCATGACGGACATCAAAGAAACAGGCAAGGTTGCCCTCACCCAGTTCGTAGAACAGGCAACTGAACTGTAAACAAACAAGACTTTCAACAGGGTAGTTTTTTCCACAAGGGTCACTCCGGAATGCCGGAGTGGCTCTTGTTCTTAGAAGGCCGTCTCACAACATACCCCTTGCGGGCTGGCATTATTGCAAAAAGTGCGTATTTTTGCAAAACCTGCTTGTTCTACTAACAATTCAGCTTAAAAATCAAATGAGAAAACTACCCGTCATGCAGACGCTATGCGTCTTTTCCCTGCTTATTTTCCATTTTTCCACTTTGTCGGCACAACACCGGGTATCCGGATTGGTAACCGATGCCGCGGGTAAACCCCTACCCTACGCAAACGCCCTGCTCCTGTCAGCCTCGGACAGTACGCTGATACGCGGGCTGTTCACCGCCGACGACGGTACCTACGTTTTTGCGAACATCCCTGCCGGAACGTTTATGCTCCAGTTTTCAATGTTGGGGTTCAACGCGGTAACTACAACCGCCTTTACCCTGCTGGGGAATACCGCTACCAAATATGATCAGGGCACGACTGTTCTGGAAGAAAATACTACGGCTATCCGTGAAGTCGAGATAACCGCAAAACGGCCGTTTCTGGAACAGAAAATCGACCGCATCACGGTCAACGTAGCCAACACGATCACCTACGCCGGCGGCAATGCGCTGGCGGTGCTCCAGCGCTCACCCGGCGTGCAAGTCAATACCCTGACAAAATCAATCGCTCTGGCTGGCAAAGACGGTGTGGCCATCATGATCAATGGCAAAATCGAGCGCTTGCCGACAGATGCCGTGGTGGATATGCTTTCCGGCATGAATGCCGACAATATCGATCACATCGAACTGATCCATACGCCGCCCGCCAATTTTGAAGCGGAAGGCAATGCCGGCATCATCAATATTGTGTTGAAAAAAACCGAAGACGAGGGTCTGAACGGTGGCTATTCTGCCAAGGCGGGCTACGGGCGTGGCGGCAAATACGGCGCCGGACTTTATTTCAATTGCCACAAAAACAAGGTGAACTGGTTTGGGAATTACGACCTCGACTACAACCTCAACCCACAGGTCTTCACCAACTACCGGAGCATCCGCCAAGGAAGCGATATCCTGGAAACCGACACCTACAGCGACCGGCCACATACGCCTACAACCACCCAAAATGCGCGTATCGGCGCCGATTTTCAAGTCAGCAGCAAAACAGTAGTCGGCCTGCTCGGCACCTTTTTCGACCGCAACTGGTACATGGAGGCGGTCAACAGCACAACCTATTCCAGAAACGGCCTTGTTGAAAGCCGCCTGGTCATGCCCAATACCGAAACCAACCACAACCGCTCCTTTGCCGGAAATGCCAACCTGGCCCACACCTTTTCCAAAAAACAAACGCTCAATGTGGATCTTGATTACATCCGGTATGACATGAATAACCCGACCTACTACGACCTGCAAAAGCAGGACGGCGGTGGAAACCCGACCGGAAGCAGCGAACTCCGGTTCAGTAAAAAAACGCCGATCAACATCGCTGTGGCCAAGGCGGACTATGTCTATCCAATCAGCGACAACCTGAAAGTGGAAGCCGGCGGAAAATTCACCCACCTGCATTTCGACAACAACGTACGCCTGGAAAGCCGGGAGTCGCAGCAAGACTGGATCGTTGATCCGGAATTTACATCGCTGTTTCGACTCCGGGAAAAAGTCGCCGGCTTGTACGCGACGTTTTCAACCAAACTTGGCGCCCAGACCGATCTAAAAGCAGGCATCCGGTACGAATTTACCGATACCAACCTGGGTTCCGATGCGGAACCAAATGTCGTGGACCGCACCTACGGATCCTGGTTTCCCAGCGTGTTCCTGACGCGCAAACTGTCGGAAACCCAGAGCCTGAACTTGTCGTACAGCCGACGCATCAGCCGCCCGACCATGCGCCATCTGGCCCCCTGGCTAATCTTCAGCGACCCCACTACCATCGAAACGGGTAATCCGGCTGTCCAGCCAGCGTTTACCGATGCCCTGAACTTAAATTACTCCGTCAAGTCGCTGCATATAGGCTTGTCATACGGCCTGACGCATGACCCGATACGGTCAGTGCCGAAAGTTGATCCGCTGACAAACCGGCAGACGAATAGTGGGGACAACCTGGGTCTGGAAAAAGTGCTGGGCGTCAACGTTTCGCTCCCGCTTCATCCCAGCAGCTGGTGGGAGGTGAGCAACAACGTTTATTGCAATTACCGGGAGATTCATTTCGACCTTGAAGGTTTACCCGTT
Organism: uncultured Saprospiraceae bacterium; assembly: GCA_964450465.1. Classification (GTDB taxonomy): domain Bacteria; phylum Bacteroidota; class Bacteroidia; order Chitinophagales; family Saprospiraceae; genus M3007. The sequence goes on along the minus strand of CAYVDV010000356.1, from coordinate 452 downwards.
CAACTCCACAATTTCGAATACGGCTTCAATTCGAATCATTCCTTTACCCTGTCCAAAAGTTTTACCCTGGAGGTATCGGGCGATTTTGTATCGCCGGGATACTGGGGCACTGCTTACTGGGACGCTACCGGCACGCTAAACATCGGTGTGGAAAAAAACCTGGGCAAAAACCGGGGCAAATTGCGCTTTAATGCCGCCAATTTGTTCCTGTCGAACAACTGGTTCGGCACCACCGACCAACCGCAGGCCAACCTGTATGTCCGGCAATCCTACCAAATAGCAGAACGGACCTTTTTACTTTCCTGGACCAACACCTTTGGAAATAAAAAAGTACAATCTGCCCGGAAACGGAAAACCGGGGGAGAGGAGGAATTGAATCGAATATAGAGCGTGTTTAAATTTCGGTGCTGGAGCGAAAGCGAGCAAATTTTATTTCAGGCAAGGCAAAATTT
>CAYVDV010000355.1:0-5906 GCA_964450465.1 uncultured Saprospiraceae bacterium | reverse complement strand
CGGCAATAAACGGAATGCCCAGGTAGATGAACACGCTTTCAGCGATCTGACCAATACTGACATCAACCGCCACACCCTCCAGCCCGAAGAGCGGCGGCAGCACCGTCACAAAAAACCAGGCATACACGCTGTAGAAAAGGACCTGAAAAATGCTGTTGAAGGCGACCAGACCGGCCACGTATTCATTGTCGCCCCGGGCCAGGTCGTTCCAGACGATCACCATCGCAATGCAGCGCGCAATGCCGATCATGATCAGGCCGATCATGTACTCGGGCTTATCCTGCAAAAAAACAATGGCCAGCAGGAACATCAGCGCCGGCCCGATCAGCCAGTTCTGCACCAGCGACAACCCTAGAATGCGCTTGTTTCGGAACACCTTAGGCATTTCTTCATACTTCACCTTGGCCAGCGGCGGGTACATCATCAGGATGAGCCCGATAGCGATGGGGATATTCGTAGTGCCGCGCTGAAACTGACTGATAAAGCCGGCCGTACCGGGAACAAAATACCCCAGCCCCACGCCGAGAAACATGGCGGCAAAGATCCAGAGGGTAAGGTAACGGTCGAGAAATCCGAGCCGTTTGGGGGGAGGAGTGGTATCCTTTTGCATATAATCCTTGGTTGTATGTACCTGATGCTTATTCTGCTTTTGCCAGGGGTATTTTAAAATTACAGCCGGCGTAGAATTCCCGTCCCCGCGTCGGTCCCCAGGCGAAAGAAGGGTCAAAGCCCCGCGCAAACGGCTGCTCCCAGCCCAGGATCGGGCGCAATTGCCGGAAATCGAACAGGTTTTCACAGCCCGCAAAAAACTCGATTTGCCCGAGGGCGCGCCGGACTTGCACGCCGGCGAGCGCATACGATTTTGAGTAGTCCGGAAGCTGCAGCGCTTCGGGGTTCCGGCGCGTATCCGGCAGGCGCTGCCGGCCGTACCAGTGTACATTCGCGTCGAATTGCCAGCGTTCGCCAGGCGTGCGAAAGGTAGCCACCCCCAGCACCCTATGGCGCGGATTGAAAGGCAGCAGCACTTTTTCGTTGTGCTGATACCGGAACACGTCGAGGAAATTATAGGCGCTGCGCAATTCAAGCCGGCGGCCCCAGGCCGCGCTGCATTCCAGTTGCAGACCGTTGCTGACGGATTTTCCGGTGAAGTTGGCCAGAATGGCCTTAGCCGGGTCGGTATCGTAGTCCGGGAAAAATTGATTTTGGAACCGGGTATGGTAAATATCTGCCGTAAGGGTCAGCCGCATTTTGCCGATGGTAAACCGGCGGGTCATATTAAGGCCAGTATTCCAGGCGCGTTCGGGACGCAGGGGCTCGGCAAAAACGAGGTCCCGGCTCCCCACCAGCAGGGCGATGTTCTCGGGGAAAAGATTAACCGTGCGCCAACCCGTGCCAAAACTCGCCCGGATATCGAGGTCGGGGGAAGGCGTGAAGCGCAGCAAACTGCGCGGCGTGAGGTGCCAACCGAATACATTATGCCGGTCGGCCCGCAACCCCGTGATCCATATCCAGCGATCATTCTTAAAATGGAAGGCATTTTCAGCAAATAAGCCGGGGATATTCTCCTCCCGGCCGTAGTTGCCCGCAAAGGTCCGGCCAAGGGTATCGGCAGGCGCAAAAGCGATGTTTTCATCCAGCCGGAAATGCCGGAAGCTGATGCCGGTTTTCAGGTCGTGCGCCCGGCTTTTGCCCCAGAACAGTTCGAACTGACCGTTGGCATAGGCATGGCGCTGAGCGGCATCGTAGGCAGTGAGGCCAAACCAGCTGTTCTGGTTTTGCGCTACAAAAGAAGCCAGCAGCGATAATTTGCGGTTCGCGTCAAAGCGCCAGCCTGTTTTGGAAAAAATTTCGGGTTGCCGGAAACGCACGGTTTGGCCATAGGCCCGGGTAGTTCCTTCATCCGTTTCGGGGTTGAACGTCTCCTGCCCGCCGATGCGCCGCTCGTCCACATAACGCGCTCCGATGAATGCGCTCAGCCCGTCTTCGTTTTCTTTGCGGTAGCGCCATTTGTTGTACACGGAATACCGGGTGAGCCGGGGCAGGTCCAGGAAGCCGTCGTCGTCGCGATCCCATTTGCCGCCGGGCTGCGACGTGTGCAGGGCGAGGTAATTCGTCCAGCGCGATTTATTCGTCGCAAAGGCTGCATTCAGGTGCTTCTCGCCAAAACTGTTGACCAATACGTCGGCAGTGAAAGGCTCGGCAATGCCGCCCTCCCGCGGAAAAATGGTAATTTGTCCGACCATGCCTTCATAGCCTTGCAACACCGAGTTGGCGCCTTTGACCACCCAGATGTTTTCCAGCATGCTGCCGGGTATGGTGCCGGTGCCGTAGGTGTAGGTAAGACCCTGAATAGTCGGAAGGCCGTCCACCAATACCTGATTGTACACGCCGCTGAGACCGAGAATCCGCAACTCCTTGGCGTTGGTGAGAATATTGGTCGTGGTCGGTTGCACGGTGCTTTGCGTTTCGAAGCAGCCCGCCAGGTCGCAGCAGGCGGCTTTGCGCAGCTCGGCGCGATTGATGATCTCCGTCTTTACAGGTTGCAGCACGGAAATATAGGCCCCCGTTACTTCATCGCGCACAGTAACCTCTTCGAGGGTAACTGCGGCAGATAATTGTACGGTCCAATAACTGGACAGGTCATCGATCAGAAAGGTATCCCGCGCGACGCTGTAAATAGCGACAAGTTTCAGCGGCTTGGCACTGGTGTCCGGTGGAAGTGGAAGGGCAAACTCGCCCTTGTCGTCGCTGCGGGCGCCAATGGCAGTGCCGGCCCAGGCCACCACAGCGCCGGGCAAGGGAGTCTCCTTCGCGTCTGTTACCTGACCAAACAGGTATTGGGCAGCGAGTATTTCCGGAGCCAGCAGCAGGGCCAGCGCAACGAGCGTTTTATACATGATGGTTGAAGCGCTTTGTTAATCGCAAAAATACGATGAACATTAAGGCCTCCAAGCACTTGTCCGGAATTATTCGTACTTTTGCGATGTAAAAACTCCTTATGGCACACCCGATTGATTTTGATAAATACACGGAGCACCAACAACAACTGGCCCGTATCGCAAAGGCACTGGGGCACCCCGCCCGCATTGCTATTCTCGAACTGCTCGACCAGCAATGCCACTGCTATCACGGCGACCTGACGGCCGATCTGCCGATCGCAGCATCTTCCGTTTCGCAGCACCTCAACGAGCTGAAAGACGCCGGATTGATCCAGGGAGAATTCAATCCGCCCAAAGTGAAATACTGCATTAACCGGGAAAAATGGCAGGAAGCCAAACGGCTGTTCAGCGCATTTTTTCAGGAGGGCGCAGCCTAGTGTTATTTTTTTGTCATCATTAATTCGTATTTTTACGAATAACGAATTTTTCGTATATTTGCGATATATAAATACCGGAATATGAAAAGCATCAAGATCCTTGGTACCGGCTGCGCAAAATGCAGGCAGGTGGAGGCCATCGTACGGGAAGCGGTGGCAGAAATGGGCCTGGAAGCATCGGTGGAAAAAGTGGAAGACATTGAAAAGATCATGGCCTACGATGTACTGATCACGCCTGTTCTGGTGGTGGATGAAGAGGTAAAGATCAAAGGCCGGGTACCTTCGGTCCCGGAAGTAAGGGCCTTGCTGGCATAGCGCCATGTTTAAGTGGATCCAATATTTTGCCGACTGGCTGATCTACCGGGCTTTCGGCATTGCGCAGGGCACGCATCTTGGCGACGCGCTTCATTTTTTTGTGTACGACACGATCAAGATCCTGTTCCTGCTGCTGCTCATCACCTTTTTAATGGGTATGGTCAATGCCTATTTTCCGGTGGACCGGATCCGCAATTTCCTCAGTCGCAACAAACTATACGGAGCGGAATACCTGATCGCTTCTTCCTTCGGGGCCGTCACACCGTTTTGTTCCTGTTCTTCCGTACCGCTGTTTATCGGTTTTGTCAAGGGCGGCATTCCCTTGGGCGTCACCTTTGCTTTTTTGATCACTTCCCCGCTGGTAAACGAGGTGGCTGTAGCGATTTTTCTCGGTATGTTCGGACTGAAAACAACGGCGATTTATGTCGGCAGCGGCATCCTGCTGGGTATGATCAGTGGTTTTTTACTGGAAATAATGCATTTGGAGCCCCTGCTCACGGATTGGGTGCGGAAAATACAGGCTAACGCCGAACGCGAGCGCGAAGCCTATGCTCTTGAAAACGCCACCTTCCTGGAGCGCCTGCCGGGTATCCGGAAAGAAGCCTTCGACATCGTAAAAAGCGTATTCCCTTACGTCGTCATCGGGATCGGCATCGGGGCGGCCATGCACGGGTATGTGCCGGAGGGCTTTTTTGAATCCTACATCGGCAAAGACCGCTGGTATGCCGTACCGCTGGCCGTGGTGCTCGGCGTACCCGTGTACGCCAATGCCGCGGGTATCGTGCCGGTTATCCAGGTCTTTGTGGCCAAAGGGATTCCAATCGGCACTTCGCTGGCATTTATGATGGCGGTGGTAGGGCTTTCCATACCCGAGGCCACTTTGTTGAAAAAAGTAATGACCGGAAAACTGATCGCTATCTTCTTTGGCGTGGTAACGCTTTGTATTATTCTATCGGGATACGTTTTTAATTTGGTTTTGACATGAAAAACATTTCGCTGCAACTCCTGCTCCTGACGACCCTCCTCTTTACCGCCGGTAAAAGCGAAGCGCAAAAATGGGTCGGCCCTTCCGGTGTCGCCAACATTGAAGTAATTGATTTTCACAGTACGCACCGTTGCAAAACCTGCCTGGCGATCGAAAGTGTCGCCCGCAGTGTAGTGGAAACTGAATTTGCCGGCGAAGTAAAAGCAGGCAAGATCACTTTCAAAACCGTGGATGTGGACGATACCAAAAACTCCAAACTGGCAGAGAAATTCGAAGCCAGCGGCACCGCATTGATTGTGTACAACGGTAAAACCGGTCAGGCACTCGACCTCACCGAAGCAGGCTTCCTGTATGCTGTAAATAACGAGGCCAAACTGAAAGAATACCTCCGAAATGCCATCCGCAAGAATCTCTTATTGCTTTGACCGATGGATTGGCTAAACGAACTGGCAGAATCGCGGGAAATCCCCTGGCTGGCAGCCTTCGCGCTGGGTTTGCTCACCGCCGTGAGCCCCTGCCCGCTGGCCACCAATGTGACGGCTACAGCCTATATCGCCAAGGGCTTTACGGAAAAACGCAAGGTTTTGTGGAGCGGCATGCTGTACACCGCCGGACGCGCGCTCAGTTATTCGCTGATCGGACTCATCGTCTATTTCGGTGCGAGCAAATTTCATATTGCCCGGTTTTTCCAGGGTAACGGCGAAAAATACCTGGCCCCCCTGCTTATTCTCCTGGGATTGATCATGCTTGGCGCGATCAGGCTGGACTTTTTGGGCAAAATCAATGTCCCGGAAAAACTGTCCGACCGGTTTAAAAACCGGGGGCTTAGCGGAGCGCTGCTGCTCGGCGTCCTGTTTGCCCTGGCGTTTTGCCCCTACAGCGGCGCACTCTATTTTGGCATTTTGCTGCCCATGACGGTAGCCAGTGCCGACGGCCTGTACCTCCCGCTTGTGTTTGCGCTCGGCACCGGCCTGCCGGTACTGCTGTTTACGTACCTTATTGCCTTCAGTATGGAAAAAGTAGGCCGGTATTTCAACGCCATCCAGCGCATGGAAAAAGGGATGCGGTATGTGGCCGGCGTTGTTTTCATTCTCACCGGTGTGTACTACGGCTCGATATTTTTAAAGTTGATTTGAAAACATGCCGCCCAGCCCAAAGCGGCGGCCTCTATCCAATCCTGCCCTTAGCGGCTGATCAGCACCTTGTACGTCTTTCGCGCCGTTCCATCTGTCAGCGTCAGAAAATAGATGCCGTTGTACAGCGTGTCCGTTTCAAAATGACAAATCGTGC
>CAYVDV010000354.1:0-5959 GCA_964450465.1 uncultured Saprospiraceae bacterium | reverse complement strand
CGTCCGATTATGTCCGGCAGAATTTTATTTTTGATAAAAGTCTGCTGGTCGAAGGGGTGGAACCCGAAAAACGCATTGACGTGAGCAAGCGCCAAGCCTACGGCCGCAATCCGGGGCAAAACGCTGCATCGCTACACATCCATTGAACGAAAAACTGACCTATGAGTCTGGCTGTATTTTTGATCCTCGGGTTAGCTTCTGTGATCTTTTCGCTGCTGATGGTATTTACCAAAAATCCGATCCACAGCGTTGTTTTCCTGATCCTGACCTTTTTCTCCATTGCGGGGCAGTATGTGCTGTTGAACGCGCAGTTTTTGGCCGTGGTGCACATCATCGTATATGCGGGCGCCATCATGGTGCTGTTCCTGTTTGTGCTGATGTTGTTAAATCTGAACGCCGAAGCAGAACCCCGGCAGTCCGATCGCTGGAAGTTAGGAGCTGCAATTGCCGCCGGGCTGTTGTTGGTGACGATCGTGGGAGCCTTGAAGGGCGGTATTCAACTGACCATGCCCGAACAGAGCAACCCGCATGTCGGATTGGCCCAAAACCTGGGCCGGGTATTGTTCACCGATTTTGTTGTACCCTTTGAAATCGCCGGCATCCTGTTTCTGGCGGCTATGGTGGGCGCTGTGCTCCTGGCCAAGCGGGATGTGGGTATGTAAATTGAAAATCAGGACTGTATATGCTCGATGTTGTCAAATCCATACCGATCGAATACTATGTGTACCTCAGCTCGCTGTTGTTTTGCATCGGCGTATTCGGGGTCATGATTCGCCGCAATGCCATTGTGGTGTTGATGTGTGTTGAGTTAATGCTGAATGCTGTAAATCTCTTGTTGGCGGCTTTCTCCACCTACCTCTCGGATGCGCAGGGGCAGATCATGGTGTTTTTCATCATGGTTGTGGCGGCTGCGGAGGCGGCTGTCGGGCTGGGTATTCTGGTGATGATCTTCCGGAATACGAAGTCGACCGACATTTATTCACTTGATCAGCTCAAATTTTAGGTCTATTCCATGCGTGCACTTGTACCGTTAATACCTTTTATCCCGCTTTTGGGCTTCCTGATAAACGGATTGTTTGGGCGTAAACTGCCTAAGGCTGCCGTGGCTGCGATCGGGTCCGGCGCACTGCTGGTCTCACTCCTGCTCAGTGCCGCCTGTTTCAACGAAGTGTCCAGCTCCGGACCTATCCACAGCGTGCTGTACAACTTTTTCACCGTGGATAGTTTTCACGTGGACTTTTCCTTCCTCGTCGATCAATTATCCGTCTGGATGATGCTGATCGTGACCGGGGTGGGCTTTCTCATCCATGTGTATTCCATCGGCTACATGCACGACGATGAAGGCTTCTGGAAGTTCTTTGCCTATCTCAACCTGTTTATTTTCAGCATGTTGCTGCTGGTCATGGGCGACAATCTCATCATGCTGTTCTTTGGCTGGGAGGGTGTCGGGCTGTGTTCTTACCTGCTGATCGGTTTCTGGTACACGAACAAGGATTTCAGCAAGGCTGCCCGAAAGGCTTTTATCATGAATCGCATTGGCGATCTGGGCTTGCTCCTGGGTATTTTCCTGATTTTCAAGACTTTCGGTTCACTCAGCTACGCCGAAATATTCACCCGGCTCGACTCGCTTCACCCCGATCCGGCAGTAATCACGGCGATTTGCCTGTTGCTGTTTGTAGGCGCCATGGGCAAGAGCGCGCAAATCCCCCTCTATACCTGGCTGCCCGATGCCATGGCCGGCCCTACGCCGGTATCCGCGCTTATTCACGCTGCCACCATGGTCACGGCCGGTATTTATCTGGTAGCCCGCTGTCATCCGCTCTATAACCTGTCGCCTGTCGCCATGCAGGTCGTGGCGTTCACCGGAATAGCGACCTCGATTTTTGCGGCGCTGATCGGCTTGCGGCAAAACGATATCAAGAAGGTCCTCGCCTACTCCACCGTTTCGCAGCTCGGCCTGATGTTTGTCGCCCTGGGCATGGGCGCCTATGTGACGGCTATGTTTCATGTGACTACCCATGCTTTTTTCAAGGCGCTGTTGTTTTTGGGCGCCGGTTCGGTGATCCATGCCATGGGCGGCGAACAGGACATTCGCAATATGGGCGGCCTGAGCAAAGCCTTGCCCGTCACATTTGCCGTATTTCTGATCGGCAGCTTCGCCATAAGCGGTTTTCCCCTGATGGCCGGCTTCTTTTCCAAGGACGAGATCTTCGCCAATACATTTGCTGCGGGCGGCGTGTGGTGGTGGGGTTTTGCCGGACTGAGCGGTGTGCTTACGGCGGTGTATATGAGCCGGCTGCTTTTTGTCACCTTTTTAGGCGCGTTTCGCGGCACGGAGACCCAACAAAAGCACCTGCATGAAAGTCCCAGGGTGATGACGATTCCCCTGATCCTTTTGGCTGTTCTTTCCGTAGTGGGCGGCTTCCTCAATACACCGCATTTTCTGCACCTGGGTACGCCGCAATGGATGGCTCATTTCCTGGAACCGGTGGTTCAAAATGCCAATCCGGCGCACGGCGGAGCAGCGCATCACCTGGACGAAAGCCTGGAGTGGACGCTCATGTCGGTAAGCACCCTGCTCGCCCTGCTCGTTATCGCAGTATCTTACGTGATTTATGGTGTCCGGAGAAGTGTGCCGGTGGCAGATGCCGACCAAAAGGGATTTGCCCGGGTGTTGGCGAATAAGTTCTATGTCGATGAAATCTATGATTACCTCTTTGTACGCCCCATCGAACGCCTTTCCCAGGCCCTCCACTATTTTGCCGATATTTGGGCAATTGACGGGCTGGTAAACGGTATCGGCCGCGGCGTGGAAGCCGTTGGAAAGCAATTCCGGAAACTTCAAAACGGCAATATTGAATACTACCTGCTTGCCATGGTGGCCGGAGCAGTATTGTTATTCATGACCTTACATCTCTGATCTCATGTCTTTGCTACTCCTGCTTATTCCTTTTGTTTTTTCCCTGGCTTTGCTGGGGACACGCAGCCTGCCGGGGCGCCAGCTTGCATTGGCGGCCACCCTGGGTAATCTGGCATTGACGGGTTATGCACTGATCGGTTTCAATGGCGACGGGTCGTTCAATTACGAGTTTAGCGCAGTCTGGGTGGCTACTGCCGGCATCAATTTCCACCTGGGCATCGACGGTATCAGCATGTTATTGTTGTTGCTTACCAACCTCTTGGCGCCACTCATCGTATACAGCAGTTTTAACCGGAAATTTGCGCTTGAAAACCGCTACTACGGCCTGGTATTGCTGATGCTCGGCGCCTTGAACGGGGTGTTTATGGCCCGCGACGGGTTGCTTTTCTATGTCTTTTACGAGCTGGCCCTGCTTCCGATTTACTTCATTTGTGCTATTTGGGGCGGGGAAAACCGGATCCGGATAACGCTGAAGTTTTTCATTTACACCTTCGTCGGTTCTCTTTTCATGCTGGTGGCCTTGCTTGCCGTCTATTTGAAGACGCCCGGCTATGTGGTAGAAACAGAGGGATTGCCGGATGCAATGCATTCCTTTGCCTGGGAAGATCTGGTGGCTGTTTCGCTCGACCCCGGCACAGCCTGGTGGGTGATGCTTGGTTTTTTCCTGGCTTTTGCGGTAAAAATGCCGATTTTTCCGTTTCACACCTGGCAACCCGATACGTACGTCAATGCTCCGACAGGCGGCACGATGTTGTTGTCCGGGATCATGTTAAAAATGGGTGTTTACGGCGTTGTGCGCTGGATGATCCCGCTTGCGCCGGAAGCATTGCACCAATGGGCTCCGGTTTTCCTGGGCCTGGCCATAACCGGCATTGTATATGCCAGTATCATAGCCATAAAACAAAGCGATCTGAAGCGCCTCATTGCCTACTCCTCCATTGCGCACGTGGGACTGATCGCCGCCGGCGTGCTGGTCTGGAACAAGACCGGCGTACAGGGCGGTATGTTGCAAATGCTCAATCACGGGATCAATGTAGTTGGACTGTTTTTCGTGGTTGACCTGATTGAGCGGCGGATAGGATCCCGGGCATTATTCGATATGGGCGGCATCGCAAAATCGGCGCCAAAACTGGCAGCCATGTTTATGATCATTACGCTTGGCTCGGTAGCGGTGCCCCTTACCAATGGCTTTCCCGGCGAGTTTCTCCTGCTTAACGGCGTGTGGAACTATGCCAACTGGCTGGGCGTTATCGCCGGGCTTACCGTCATTTTTGGTGCAGTGTACATGCTGCGCGCTTACGGGTTGGCCATGTTTGGCGAACCCACACGGCAAACAACCGGATTTGCTGATGTTAGCCCAAAAGAATGGGTAGTACTGGGAGCCATTGCGGGACTCGTACTGATCCTGGGCTTTTTTCCGCAACTAATTTTAAACCTGACCGACAGCAGCGTCAACCGCGTTTTGGGGGCCGTGCAGTTTTAACTGTTTTTTGATCGACTATGAAATCCTTACTTCTGCTTTTTCTTACGGCGGTTCTGGTCATGTTCGCCGGTCTGCTCAAAAAGCGCGACTTAATCCAGTGGCTTCGGATGATCGGCGTGCTCCTGGCGCTGGGCGCTGCGGTTTGGGATTTGCAATATGGCGCTGCGCTCAATGAACGCTATGCTTCCATGTTCCGGTTCGACACCTATGCGCTGGCCTTCACTACCACGGCTTTGTTGAGCACTTTGTTGTTGTTTGGATTGACCCGATGGGGATTCCGGGAGTTGTTTGACACGCTGGGCGATCATTATGCCTTGATCCTGTTTAGTTTGTGCGGGGCGCTGTGCCTGTTTTCCTTTACCAATATGGTCATGCTCTTTATGGGCATTGAGATCCTCAGTATTCCTCTTTATGTCCTGGCCGGCAGCCGGCGCGACGATCTGAAATCCAACGAAGCGGCTTTAAAATATTTTCTAATGGGCGCTTTTGCCACCGGGATCTTATTGTTCGGGATCGCTCTTGTGTACGGCGCCACAGCCAGTTTCGACCTGCAACAAATTCATGCAGTTATCCTGGCCAAGGGGCATTCCCCGCAAATGTTAAGCGTGGGCATTATCCTGATCCTGATCGGGTTGAGTTTCAAGGTTTCGGCGGCGCCCTTCCATTTCTGGGCCCCGGATGTTTATACCGGCAGCCCTACGCTGATTACTGCCCTGATGGCCACCGTTGTGAAAACGGCAGGTTTTGCCGCCTTTTACCGCTTGTTCAGTACGGCTTTTACCGGCGCCGGGGAGTTTTGGACCGCCGCCGTGGCCATTGTAGCTGCCCTGACCATGACCCTGGCCAATACAACCGCGATATTTCAGACGAATTTCAAGCGCATGATGGCCTATTCGTCCATCTCGCATGCGGGCTACCTTATGCTGGCCATTCTCGTAGCCGGGGCTCCGGGTGCGGCCGGTTCGATCCTGTTTTATACGCTTACCTATTCCATTGCCAGTATCTGTGCATTTGCCTGTTTTTTGCTGGTATCCGAGCAAAACCAGGATGAAACCTTTGCGGCATTCAACGGCCTGAGCAAAAAGCAACCCCTTATTGCTGCGGTCATGGCGGTATCGATGCTTTCGCTGGCCGGCATTCCGCCAACCGCTGGCTTCTTCGGCAAATACTTTCTGTTTTCCGCTGCGTTTGCACAATACCCCTGGCTGATCGTCTTGGCCGTTGTCAACTCGGCAATTTCCATCTACTACTACTTTAAGGTGATCATTGCCATGTATTTCGCCACGGAGGAAAATGCATATGCGGTATTCATCCCCCGAGGCATACGCTGGACGCTCGCTGCAGGCCTGATCCTCATCGCTTTGCTGACCATTGCTCCGGGGTGGGTGTATGGGCTGATATGAATGATGAATGATGAATGATGAATGATGAATGGTTCACCTTTCAGTGTAAGTGGAAGGCAGGCGACATTGGTTTGCTTCATAATTGTTTACCACTCCCATCCCCGAAAAGGTGAAACATTCATCATGCATCATTCATCATTCATCATTCAGCAG
>CAYVDV010000353.1:4729-5964 GCA_964450465.1 uncultured Saprospiraceae bacterium | reverse complement strand
CCTCGACACGACGACTTCTTTTTTAATGAGGATGAATACTAGCGCCGTATCCGGTTTTTAATACCCGGATGCGGCGAAAAGCCCAGCCCCAGCCTGCTTACCTACCCCCTGTGAGCCTCTCCTGCCTGCGCCGGAGAGGCTCATCTTTTTTTCGGCCTTCCCTTGCCAAGGCCAGAGGCATAGCAGTCTGCTGTTTTTATTTTTACATCTTATTGGAAACATATAATTCACACTATCAATATTTTATACAAATTTTTTCGTAAAATAAATTCCGACAAACATGGAATATTGTCCTTATTCAGGGAAAGAATAGGTGGTACATTTGTATGGTGAACGTATATTTCACCCAAACAAATAATCGGTTATGTGAGAGCCTGGAAAACTTCCCTTGTCCGAACCCCTTCTCACCAATGAAAATGAAAAACCCTTGCTCGGAACACTCACTTAACACAACACAAAACAACACTGCCGCTTATGGATACGAGCAACAAAGTTCAGTTCTTCAGCAAACTGCCCCTCTTTGAGGCACTTAACGCGCAGGAGCTGGAGTACTTGGCCGATATTACCCAATACCGGCGGGCCCCAAAATTTCAATTCATTTTCATGCCCGATGAACCTGCCGACCATTTGTATTTCCTGCTCAAGGGCCGGGTAAAGACGGGGACTTTCTCCAACGACGGCCGGGAAGTCATCAAAGAGATCCTGCAGCCGGAAACGCTGTTTGGCGATCTGGCGCTTGCCGGCGAAACCACCCGCAGCGAATTTGCCCAGGCCCTGCACGACGAAGCGGAATATCTGGCGATCAAAATTGCCGACTTCCAGCAACTCATGCAGCAAAACCAACGCCTGGTTTTCGCCTGCCTGTATCACCTGAGCCAACGGCTCCAACGCGTGGAAGACCGGCTCGCCAAACTGGTACTCAAAGACGCCCGGGAGCGCATCATTGAATTTTTAATCGAAACAGCCGGTCGCGAAGGCCGGCGTGTCGGATATGAAACGCTGGTGAAACATCACCTCACACAGCAGGATATTGCGAACCTCACCGGCACCAGCCGTCAGACAGTAACCTCTGTGCTGAATGACCTGCGCAAATCCAACCTGATCTACTTCAACCGAAACAGCATCCTCATCCGTGACATTGAAAAACTGGCCTGATACCGGCCGCGGATACAGGAATACCCAAACAAATAAATCGCTGCAAGTTTGATGTTTCGAAGGCTTCCTGATTTCTCGGG
>CAYVDV010000353.1:0-4629 GCA_964450465.1 uncultured Saprospiraceae bacterium | reverse complement strand
TGCCTACCGCTCCGACGAAGTCGTTGTGCACGACGACGCCAAAGCGGAATCTGAGGTCCATGCTGTACTCAATCCTGCCGATACCAGCAATCTGATCGTCGCAGCCGTACTCCAGGACCCGAACAACTTCCTGAGTCCGCTGAAAGTAACGGTGTACTATTCCAACGACTTCGGCCAGAGCTGGAAAAGCAGCAATGTCACCTTCAACCCCAACCCCAATGCCGGCTTTACCCTCGGCGGGGGCGATCCCGTGCTGGCCTTCGACAAAAACGGAAAAGCCTACTTGTCCTGGCTGGTCCTTACACTTGGCACCGCAGCCCCACCTCTCAAACTGACGCTTTATCAGGCATCCTCCACCGACGGTGGCAAAACCTGGAGCATTCCGGCGATCATCGACCAGGGGTCGGGCGATATCGACGTGATCACCGGCGGCGGCAACGGCAGCGGGTCATTTGTGGATAAACAATGGATGGCCGTGGACCAATCCGGATCGGCACTGGAAGGAAACCTGTACGTATCCTATACCCGCTTCGATATTATCGATTCAAGCAACGTAAGCGCCAAAATTCTGGTCAAAACCAAAAAGAAGACAGAAACGGCCTTCGGGACATCCGTTCAGATCAATCAGACCGACTATACCATGGTCCAGTTTTCCAGCATCGATGTCGATCCGCTTGGCAATGTGCATGTCTCCTTTTTTGCCGGCAATTCCGACGACGAGCTGGGACTCTACCATGCTGTCTCCACCGACGGGGGGCTTTCCTTCCTGCCGGAAGAAAAAATCACCGATCTCTTTTTCCCGGGTCTGATCGATGGCACAGCCACCTATACCATACCCGGCATGCCTGACGACCGGCTCTACCCATGCCCGCATATCCGGGCAGGCAAAACACCGGGAGTACTTTACGTTACCTGGTCTTCTGCCGGGATCCTCAACGCCGAAACACCGGGCTACGACGTATGGCTGGCCAAAAGCACCGACAACGGCCAAACCTGGAAGAATCCCGTGCGGGTAAACCAGGACGCCGATCCCAAGGCGCAACAATACTATCCTGCGCTCACGGTCAGCCCGAACGGTACGCTGTGCATCTCCTACTACGACCGCAGCAGCGATCCGGAAGGAACCAACACCCAGTATGTGGTCAGTTATTCGCAGGATGAGGGCGCCAGCTTTTTCAGCCCGCTCCAGGCCAGTACTGTGGCTTCCGATTTTGCCCAGATCGGTGGCCTGAACGGCGGTTTCGGCATTGGAGAATACACCCAGGTGGTCGCTACCGATAATTTTGCCATTCCAGTCTGGGCCGATGGTCGCAGCAACAACGGCGATATCGATCTGTACGCGGCTGTACTTGCCCTTGCGGGACCCTTTTCCAGCGCCGGCGAGATCGGAACTATAACCGATGCCTTTAACCTGTCTCTTGTTAATCCCGCTCAGGGAAGCATCCAACTTACCGTCAATCTGTTGAAAAATTCTCCGCTTGCAATCCGGGTATTTTCGCAGGACGGAAAGACGATCTTTGAGGAGAACGACAAAACCGAACGCACAGCAGGCGTCTATCAGCACCAAGTTGCGCTGCCGCCAGGAATTTACCTCTGCCGGGTGGATACGGCGTTCGGATTTAAGGTACGGCAAGTGATTGTGTTATAGGGTTGTTGGTGTTCAACGTAACATCATATCAAATAAGCCCCTCCTTCCTCAGCAACCGTAGTCTCCGGAAATACGCTCTGCGCTTCCGCCAGGTGTTGCTGCGCATCCGTATAGCGGCCCGAAAAATGCCCCAGCAGCAGGCGTTTGACGCCGGCCTGCCGGGCAATGGTAGCCGCCTGTACAGCTGTGGAGTGAAAGGAGATGCGCGCCTCTTCCTGATGCGACTCGGTAAATGTGGCTTCGTGGTAAAGTAAATCCACCCCGGCAACCGCATCCGCCACCAACGGTGAAGGCGCCGTATCGCTGCAAAAGGCGTAGGCGCGCCGCGGGCGGGGCGGCAGGGTAAGTTCCTCGTTGGGTATGATCCGGCCATCGGGCAGGCTCAGGTCGGCGCCGGCCTTGATACCGGGTATCAGGGTGACGGGGATATCGTATTCGGCGATCTTTTCTTTCCGGATATTGCGGGGCCGGGCTTTTTCCCGGAACAACCACCCCGTGCAGGGCATGCGGTGGTTCAACGGAATAGTTGACACCTCCACGTGCTTGTTCTCAAAAACAGGTTGGCAAACGCCGGGGTCAACTTCGACAAACTCCAATGGATATGGGAACACAATGCCACAGATCCGGGCGGTATGCCCGATCAGTTCCTCGAGACCGGGCGGCGAAAAGATCTGGAGCCTTTTTGTGCGCTGCTTGAGGCAATAGGAAGTGAGCAGCCCAATCAGGCCGAAGACGTGATCGCCGTGCAGATGACTGATAAAGATCTGTTGAAACCGGTCGTAGGGCACGCGAAACCGGTGCAATTGATGCTGAGCGCCTTCTCCGCAATCAATGAGAAAAAAGTGGTTCTCCACCTGCATTACCTGGACCGTATAGTTGCGCCCCTGAAAGGGACCGCCAGCACTATTTCCGAGGACAGTGAGTTGCATAGTTTGTGTATTGATTGGGTTGCCGGGGCAGGAAAAACTATTTTGGCAGGGTAACTGTGCCTACCCGCCGGGCTAGTTCATTGCGGGTTTCCAGGAGCTTTTGCTGTATCTTCAACAGGTACATCATATTGTCCATATCGCCGGAGTCAGACGCGGTTTTAACCCTGGCCTGGTTCATTTCGCACATTTTCAGGATTTTACGCAACTTAAACCGGTCGAGCGCATACTGGGCATCCGCGCTGAAATTCAGATCCGGCATGGGTTGGTTCTGCAAGGGCAGGTCGCGCATTTCCTCCCAGTTCGGCGAATAGTTCCAGCGGTCTGACTCGGCCAGCAAGGTGACCGCCAGATCACGCACCGCTGGAAGTTCGTGTTCCAGGAAATACTGCGGCGAGAGGGTCTGCCCTGCTACCAGCAAGGCATGGCATTCACGGGCGATGCGCCCGTACAGCGGATTGTCGAAACTGCCCAGAGACTCCTCAATATCGGCCAGGACGAGCTCAGCCACCGTGATCTTGTCTTCCGGCAGCGTCTGCCCGCCAAACTGCACCAGGAGGCGGATGATATCCCGCTCCTGAAACTCGTCGCCGCGCTGCATTGCCTGTTCGCGTTGCTGGCGGGCGGGCTCCAGATCCGGGAGCGGCACGTCGGGCCGGGGCGCCTGGGAAGGAGTGTCGGACGCAGACCCGGGCTGGCGGGCTTCGCGGTCGGCTTTCTTCCGGACCGCCGAGACGATGAGTTTGTTGGTTTCTTCATGCAGCACCTGCTCGGACACTTCGAGCAAGGTGGCACATTCTTTCAAATAGGTCCCGCGTTTGATCGGATCGGGGATGCGGGCGATGCTGCCCATGATATCCTTGATCAGGCCCGCCCGTTTTACCGGATCGCCCTGGGTTTCTTCCAGGAGCAATTGGGTCTTGAACAGGATGAAGTCCTTCGACTCCCGCTTGATATAATCGCCAAATGCTTCGCTGCCGGCTTGCTGGACGAAACTGTCCGGGTCCTCCCCTTCCGGCAGCAATACGATCCGCACGTTCAGGTCCTGCTCCAGCGCAAGGTCGAGCCCGCGCAGCGCTGCCTTCACGCCGGCGGGGTCGCCGTCGTAGAGGATCTTCAGGTTGTTGGTATTGCGTTTGATCAACTGCAACTGGCCCTCGGTGAGCGAGGTGCCGCTGCTGGCCACAACGTTTTCGATACCGGCCTGGTGCAGCGAGATCACATCCATATAACCTTCCACCAGGATGCACTCGTCCTCCTTGCGAATGGCTTTTTTGGCCTGAAAAGCGCCGTAGAGTATCTTGTTTTTGACATAGATCTCCGTTTCCGGGCTGTTGATGTATTTCGGCACCGTTTTGTCGGACGACATGGTGCGCCCGGCGAAAGCGGCCACTTTGCCGGACAGGTTGTGAATGGGGAACATGACCCGGGCGCGAAAAAAGTCCCGGGTGCCGTCCGCACTGCAGAGGCCAACCTGTTTCAGCAAATCGAGGTTATGCCCGGCCACTGTTGCGCGCTGCAGCAGCAGGTCGCGCAGGTTGGGCGCGTAGCCCAGGCCGAAATTCCGGATCGTGTCTTCGCGCAGACCGCGCTGTTTGAAATAGTGCAGCGCCACGGACTTGCCTTCGTCGGTGTCGAACATTTGCGCCTGAAAATGCTGCAGGGCAAAATCATTGACAATGTACAGGGAATCGGCTAGCTGCTGTTCGGCCAGCTGCTCCGGTGTCCGCTCCACTTCCTCGATCTCGATATTGTACTTCCGCGCCAGCCAGCGCAATGCCTCCGGATAGGTGAAATTCTCGTGCTCCATCAGAAAGGTCACGGCGTCGCCGCCTTTCCCGCAGCCAAAGCACTTGAAAATGTTGCGGGTGGGGTTGACGTTGAACGACGGCGTCTTCTCGTTGTGGAAGGGGCACAGGCCGATCAGGTTCACCCCGCGCTTGCGCAGGGTAACAAAATCTTCCACGACGTCTTCGATGCGGGCAGCGTCGATGATCTCCCGGACGGTATTGGGCGGAATCATGGGTCAAAATTAACCCATCCGGAGGAAAAAAG
>CAYVDV010000352.1:0-5981 GCA_964450465.1 uncultured Saprospiraceae bacterium | reverse complement strand
ACTCCGTCTGCAGGCGCACGTAATACACCCCGGAGTTCAGGTGCTGACCGCCGTTCGACTGGCCGTTCCAACTCAGCGCATTCCAGCCCTGCGCACCCTGCGTCCGCAATGCCGATACCTCCCGTCCGCTCGCATCGCTCACCGTCAGGGCAATCTCCTGCGCATACGGCAGCGCAAAGTGGAACATCGTTTCCGTGTGGAAGGGGTTGGGCTGGATGTCGAAATTCAGGTCCTGCGACAGTTCCGTGCTGTTGCTCGTCTGCAGGTGGAACGGCACCGGGTCCTGGATCGAGCCCTGGTGCAGGTTGGGCGTGAAGTACATCTTTTCGGTCAGGTCCTGCACCTGCCCCGTTGCGCTGTCGTACAGTTTGTAGTGGAGTTGCTCGCCGCTCTGGTTGGCATAGCTGGTCAGGAAAAACTGGTAGGCATCCAGCGCGGACAGGTAGATCGCCTGCGCCGAGCCCCGCACTTCGTTGCCCGCAAAGGCGCCAAGTTCCATGGTTGGTGTTGTCGCATTGGCGTTGTTGGCCGCCAGCATCCCGATCAGGGTCATGTTGTATTCGTACTGCGCCGGATTCACCGTCCAGTAGTTCTGCAGCGTAATGGCATCGCCGCGGGCGGCTACCAGATCCTCCGGGCGTTGCGCGGGCTTGGGCGGATAGGTCAGCGTGCCCGGAGCCGCCAGTCTGATCTGGTAGCCGTTGGGCGGTTGCATGTATTTCAGATTGCCGATCCAGCGGAAGTCCAGCGGACTGATCTGCGTGTACTGGGCAAAGGAAATCTGGCTCTTGATCAAGTCGCCCGGTTGTGGCGACAGGGAAGAGAGCGCCACATCGATCGGCAGGGCGTAGTTCGGAATATAACCGATCCAGTTCCAGCCGGCCACGATTGGTATATTGGTCGTCAGCGGATCGATCAGGTTACCCAGCATCTTGAGTGTATCGGCCTGATCGGTGCGGTAAACGTACATATCTGTATTACCCAGACCGGCAAGCGAACCAACCCAGTTGGCGCCGCTGTAAGTAGCAAAGGCCGACTGGTTTTTGATCAGGCCGTTTTGCGGGTGTTTAAGCGAAACCAGCGCAGCATCGAGACTATTGTCGGGGAAAGCCAGGTTGAACGAGATCCAGTTCCAGCCGTTGCCCAGCGGCACCTCCCGCAAGATCAGGCTGTTGGTATGCACGACCTGCGGTGTGTTGCTGCTGCCGATCACCACATCGGGCTGGAAGTCAAAGTTCTCCTGAACCAGGCCGTAGCGCAGGCAGGCCGAGGCATCCCAGATCTCCAGCCGTACCGGTTTCAGTACATCCGCCGGTGCGCCGTAAATAGTGAGATAAGCGAAATAGGCGTTGAGCGGCGCCACGTATTGCACGTAGGCGCGGCCGCGCAGCTCATCGTCGATATAAGCCGCCACAATATCTTCCACATCCGTCGAGAAGGCACCCTGGATGTCCAGTTTCAACACCATGTTCATGGTGTTTTCATACAGGCCGGCATCCATGTCCCAGTCCGGCGGGCGGCAGATCACCCGAACGGCCAGGGGCAGGCGCTCGTCGCCGCCCATAAAGAAGGGATTCTGGCCGGTCACCGTATGCAGCGTGATGGAGTCCGTCCAGTGGCCGAAAGCCAGGGAGGAATCCACCTCAAAGCGAATATCGCGGATCTCGTTGGCCGCCAGCACACCCGTATCGGGCACCACATGCACCCAGTCGGGCAGGTCCTTGATCTTGAACGGCACCGGGTAGCCGCCGCGGTTATGGATCTTTGCGATGACCGTTTTGGTCTCGTCCTCGTACTTGGTCATGCCGATGGAGTCGGTCAGCCAGGCCAGTTCGTTGCGGTCCACATAAAACTCCCATTTCAGGAAGGGGCGCTTGTTGCCCGTTTTATCCTCGATATCGTGTAACTCGGCGCGCAGGATGCGGTTTTCGAAAAACTCGTTCTGGAAGTTCGGATCCAGGACGATCTTGTTTTCAAAACAGGTGACATCGATATCGATCAGCTGTCCGGTGGTGGCATCGTACAGACCGACATTGTTGGCGTTAAAGAGATCGGCCGGTATCAATTTATTGCAATTGACATGCTTGTTGAAGGTAAACGAGATCTCATCGCCCACGTTGTACACCCCGTCGGCGGGCTCCGGCACCCCGACCAGGCTGGGTGGCTCGCGGTCGATCCGACCCTTGATCACCTGTGAGTAGCCGGGTCTGTCCGTGGCGTCACCCGAGCAAACCGCTACGGCGCGAATTTCGTAGGGACCATCCGCCAGGCCCACCGTATTCCAGAAAAACTGGGTGAAGGTGGGTTGCAGTACAGGGGGTTTGGGGTCCGGCAAATCGACATACCCCGACCAGTTCGGGTTGTAGCGCTCCGCCAGGGGCGTGATATTGATCCAGGCGCCATCGCCATCCGAGCGCCGGTATTGCAGTCGGACCAGCTGAAAATCCTCTTGAATGGTATCATACCCGGACACTGTGATGCGCATTTCGTCATCGGGCCCTGGTGTGATCGGGTTGGGGAAAATGACCCAATCCTGTTCCGGCACATTGATATTCACCTCGCTGCAAGGCTGAAGAAAGTGAACGCCGAGCGCCACGGACGAATAAAAGTTCGGGTCTCCATCCAGTGGGAGGGACAGCCCCACATTGCGCTCATATTCGCATTCCGAATACATGGCCACCACCAGGCTGTCGTAGTCGTAGGCTACCGGGCCGCGCTCCACGGTGATGGTGATGGGGGTGGAGGTGCCGTAGGGAATAATAAACTTATGGGTGCTGTTGAGTACCGAGCCGTTGAGTTTGATCACCGCGCCGTCGGGGTTGGTACTCTCATTGGCAGAAATGCCATAGGTCCAGTCTTCATTGCTGGCACTGAGGTTGCCCAGGGTGAAATGGAATACCGCAGCCTCGTTGGCCGGCACGTCTGTCCGGATCGGGCCGTCCAGCGAACTCAGCAGCACGCCTTCCCGGTTGGCCGTTCCTGGCTCCCAGGGGCAGGAGGACTGCCCGGCCTTCAGGTTGAACACCGGCGTATGATATACCGAGTCCATGCCGACATCCACGGTAAACGCATCGCCGGGATCATTGTCTGCCAGGACATAACCGGTGGTCACGCCTTTTGCCTGGCCTTCGCTATCGGTACCGCCGTTCACGGTCGCAAATACAAATTTCAATTTGACCCCCAGGCCTATGCCATCCAGTTTCGGTTCGAAAAAGGTTGTGACCTCGCCGGAAGAATTTACATTTTCCGTGACGGAGTTACTCTCCGTAGTATCGCTGGTTTCCGAATATTCATAGTTAAACCCGGCATCGAAAGAGATATTTCGCACAAAATCGGCATTTGCCTTTTGGGCCGCGTTATCGGCCAGGATTTTCTCCCATTGCGCAATGGACTGGGTGTAAGTGCTGAGCTCAGCCGAATCGGTCGTAGCTTCCGCCAGGCTGTTCAGATACCGTAACACATTGTTTTCGATGTGAAACTGCGAGTACATAAAGGTCGTGGCATATTCACGCGGGGCAACCGCCAGGACCACCGAATCGGCTGCCGTGCAGGTATTCACATCAAAGGTAACCGCATCGGCAAAGCCAAACTCCATGTTGATGCCGCCACCGACAAAAACATCCCCTCCCCTTTCGCCACCGACGATCACTTCATCACCGGAAGTGGAAAACCGTTGGTTCATACTGGTGCATACTTCAAAGGAGTTGTCGGTTATCTTTTGGTAGGTCACCGTACCCTCCACGGAAACCCCGAATTTGGTGTCGACTTCAATGATCTTGCCCACACCACCTGGTGCAGCTACAATTTTGACATTCGGACCATTATCTATGGTCACCCCGCCGCCGCCGCCAACCGTGTAATCAGCTGTAACGGAGGCCGTCCGGCAAAACTGTTCATTTTTTTCCATGTAGGCATAACTGCCGTCGCCCGGCGGATCGCGCAGGACGATGGAAGGGACTTCCGGCAGCTTCGTTGTAAAGGTGTTCTCTTTGGAGCGAATGCCGGTGACAATGGCCTGTACTGCATACTCCCCTTCGTTGCCGTCGAGCGTGGAACTGATGATCTGCAGAAGTTTCCGGTAGGGCGGCGTGGGATTAGGCGTCCCCACCCGGAACTTATACAGCAGATTGCCGTTACTCATGACCGTATCCTTCACTTCATCGGCAAAACCGTTGATGATATGGAAACTGGCTGAGTCGATATAACAAACCCCGTCATCGGATGGCGTTACCACATATTGTTCTTTCA
Source organism: uncultured Saprospiraceae bacterium (assembly GCA_964450465.1). Taxonomy (GTDB): domain Bacteria; phylum Bacteroidota; class Bacteroidia; order Chitinophagales; family Saprospiraceae; genus M3007. The sequence goes on along the minus strand of CAYVDV010000352.1, from coordinate 1,733 downwards.
GGCGGATGTTCAGGGTGACAATATCAAACTGTTCCAATACAATTTCAGTGCAATTGGGCGGCGCAATGGGATCCAGGCCGCTCACGATCTCCACCTCCGGCATGCTGAAGTAAATAAAATCGACAATCGTATCGGTTTTAGCTAAATCCACGGTTGCCCCGCCTTTTACCTGGAAAAAGGTCTTGATCGTCGGGTCGGAGTGCTCGACCACCGCCACTGTCATTTCTGCCGGCGGCAGGTTTTCAAACAGGAACTCGCCTTCCGGATTGTCGATGGTAATGACCCGTTCCAGACAGCCATCCAGGGTGCGGACTTTCACCTGGCAAACAGTACCCTGTGGGGTGCCGGGATCCTTGATCACCGATTTTTTGCACAGCCCCCCCGCTACCTGACCGGATATCTTCCGGGTGGTAATATCCGTGAAAAGGATACCCGCAATCGGACTGACCACGTTGGTCACGTCCCAAAAAGCCGGGACAAACTGGTGATCTTCAAACTTTGGCGTGAGTGTTGCCGTAGTTCCGGGATCAAAATCGATCACAAATTTTCCGGTGGAGTCGGTGAAAATAGGTGGGTTAAATCTTTCCCCGTTCACCAGGATCTCCACGTTTTCGGCAAAACAATCGGTGCCCGCATAGCGCACAAAGCCCGATACCGCCACAGTGGAGCGGTCGGTAAAATCGACCAGATCCACGGACGTTACGCTCGGGTTGAGGGTCACCTGGCGGGTGCCGGGCGTGAACACATGCGGTTTGGTGGCCTGGTTCGGGCTGAAAGGCGTCCATGCCGCACCATGGTTCATACCAGGGTCGGTCAATACGGAGCCGCTGTTGCTCAGCCGGTTTCCGCTGCCTTCATCCAGGGCGAAATAGATGCGCAGACCTTTTTCCTGCGGGTTGCGGGCCGCTTGCGCATGGGCGGTAATAGCGCTGGCCGACAAGGTCGAATCATACACGGCGATTTCATCGATCAGGCCACCGTAATGATCTGTAAACCCGCCGCTTTCGCGGGCGCCCAGGATCCATTCCTGGGTATTATCTGACCAGTCGCCCGTTATACCGGCAAAGGTATTGGAACCGAGCAGGTTCCCGTTTTTATACGCCGCGACGGTGCGGTTGCTCCCACTGCTGTCGATGGTAAAGGCCAGGTGCTGATAGCCCATGCCGAGGTCGCCGAAGTTATACTCCGTACCATTGAGGTAAAAGCGCAGCTCGTTCATCAGACCGTTGGGCTGCAGCATAAGCCGAAAATCATTGCTCCCCCATTTTTTGGACAACAGGCACTGCACGCCGTCGGGGCCGGCGCTGTTCACCCAGAGTTCAAGAGTGGATTTGGGCGTCAGGGAGAAATCCGGCAGGGTGGCGTAATCCTGTTCATCCCGTACAAATTTAAGTGCCCTGTGCAGGTAGAAGTTTTTGAACGGTTCGGCCAGGAAGGTCGTGCCGGTGCCATAACTGGCCGATTCTATGCGGTAGTACCCGCTTTGATTGGTGATACCCGAGGTGCGCACGGGAGGCCGGTCCGGATCAAATGCGACGCCGCAGAAGTATAACTTGTGCCGCTTCAGGATATCGTACGACTTTAGCCCCAGCTCTTCATCCATTTTCCAGTAATGCGTCAGGTCGGGAGTAAGGGACGAGGCTGTGCCGTGGCTGGCGGGGTCCAGTTCGAGTTCGTCAAGGCGGCGATGATAAATGCGCAGTTCGTCCAGCCGGCCCGCCCAGCCTCCGATA
>CAYVDV010000351.1:0-6002 GCA_964450465.1 uncultured Saprospiraceae bacterium | reverse complement strand
CCTTCCTTTACCAGAACTTCAAACCCCTGCCGTTCCGCTTCCCGCAGGAGTCTTTTCCGGAACTGGCCCGGATAAAAGGCATTGAAAAAATAATGCCCCCGGCGCATTTTACCGATGGCCTTTAGGTTCGCGTAACAAGAAGAGGCACAGCGTTGGCCAAAAAAGGAGTAGTCGTAAGAAGGGGCTTCGAGGTTTGGATGGTAAAAGTCGAGGAGATACTGTTTTTCGGCCTGGGTAACCGGGATAAACACCCGGGTTTCTTTTTTGTCTTTTGCGATGGCTTCCCATTCGTCCAGGGTCTGTTGCTGGAACTCGCAGTTTTTGTTTTCTGTGTTCGGGAAGATATGGATGCGGCTTCTATCGCGGTAGTAAAACCCATATACGTGCCCGTCAATCTGGATGGCCACATGGCCGCCGAACTTACCGCCAATGTCCCTGGGTTCGCCTTTATAGTGGTGACGGGGTACGGACCCGTGCAGAAACCGCACGACGATACTGTCTTTCATGCCAGCGAATGTAGGGGAAATGGAAACTTTTGTGAAACTTGCCGGAAAAATTCCTAACCATGAAGGACTATCCGATCATTCCCGGCAGGGGATTGGTCACCCGGGATGCCACGGAGCAGCGCCTCGCCTGGCTGCGGGAACAGGGTTATGACCTGCATGCAATCCCAGATGCAGGTTTGCAGACCGACCAGATCCGGCATAATATCGAATCGTATATCGGTACGGTGGAGATCCCGCTCGGACTTGCGGGGCCACTGTTGTTCCGGGACAATGGCCGGGAGGAACTGGTATATGCTGCGGCAGGTACGCTTGAAGGCGCCCTGCTGGCCAGCATGAACCGGGGCGCCAAGGCAGTCAGCCTTGGCGGCGGGTTTTCGGCAGCTTTCCTGCACCAAAAGATGATCCGGAGCCCGATGTTCATTTTCCGGGATTTGGCTGAATGTCTGCAGTTCAAAGGCTGGGTGGAGCGGCATTTCACTGCGATCCGGGAAGTGGCGGAGCGCTGGTCCAACCATGCCAGGTTGCAAACGATCCTCCCGTTCGTGGCGGGCCGGAGCGTGCAGCTCAAGTTTGTTTATACCACAGGTGATGCCTCGGGGCAGAACATGACCACCACCTGTACCTGGCATGCGGTGTTGTGGTTGCAATCTGGTTTTACGGCAGATACCGGTGTTGCGCCGCAGCATTTTGTGATTGAAGGGAATGGCGCTTCCGACAAAAAAGTATCCCATTTCACCCTCCAACATGGCCGGGGTGTGCATGTGATCGCCGAATGCGAGTTGCCGGAGCGGGTAATCGAGAGCATTTTGCGCACGACTTCAGCCGATCTGCTGCGCTGCCTTGCCCAGTCCCGCACTATGGCCAGCCTCGACGGGATGATCGGGTACAATATCAATGTTGCCAATGCCATAGCCGCCATTTTTATCGCCACCGGCCAGGATTTGGCCAGCGTACACGAGTCCGGCACGGGTATCCTTCATTTGGAGCCTTCGGAGCAGGGATTGTACGTCAGTCTGCAGCTGCCCAATCTGGTTATCGGCACAGTAGGCGGCGGCACGCACCTGCCCAAACAACAGGAAGCCCTGCGCTTGATGGAATGCGCCGGCGCTGGCAAGCTGCAACGTTTTGCCCAGCTCATCGCCGGCTTTGCCCTCTCGCTCGAACTCTCCACGTTTGCGGCTATCGTGGGCGGCCAGTTTGCCAAGGCGCATGAAAAACTGGGGCGCAACAAACCGGTGAGCTGGCTTACCAAAGCGGAAATAGACCAAGCCTTTGTCCAAAGCTGCCTGGCGGGGGAAAGCGGAAGCCCGGAGGTGCTGGCAGTCCGCTTTCCTGAAGGCAAGATCGTTGAAAATGGCATCATCATCAACCTGACCAGCAGGGTAAACAAAAAACTGACGGGGTTCGTTTTGTTGGAAACGGACTTGCGGGATCGAACCGGCGGCGGCGCGGCATGTACCAAAACCATGCTCCTGAAAAGCAAACCCCTCGACCTGGAGGTCATCAAAGGGCTACACGGCATGGCTGCCGCCGTCGACCCCTCTCTTGCCGATCTGATCTATCAGTTTCAGGACGTTTTGGAATACAAAAACTGCCATATCAAGGAATTGGCCCTGTACGAATTCCTTCACCGCAAAGGCCTTGGCTGTACACCCGAATTTTATGGCCTGAAAACGGACCTGGCCCGCGAGATTTATGTTTTGTTGCTGGAATTGCTCGATTACGACCAACTGCAAGTTTTTAATTCCGAAAATGAGCCGGGCAAATGGCAACCGGAATATATCCGCGAAGCCATCCGGACGATCAGTTTGGCGCACCGTCTTTTTTCAACGGCAAGCCCCGGGGAAATCCCGGTCGAAATAAGGCCATTCACCCCCTGGGATGCTCTTCCGCTGTACCACAGGCTGGCCGAAATTGTGGCCGCCGAGTTCAGGGACACCCCCTGGAGCGCAGCCGCTGAACGACTGCGCAAGCTCGCCGATACGCTGGAAACAGAACATGGAACGGTAAGCATTCCCCAGACCATTGTTCACAACGACTTCAATCCGCGAAACACCGCCCTGCGCAAAGACGGCCGTATTTGCATCTACGACTGGGAACTGGCCGTTTTGGATTTTCCACAGCGGGATATTGTGGAGTTCCTGAGTTTTGTGTTGCCGGATCGGTTTTCTGCCGGTGAACTGGAAGATTTTCTCCGTTATCACTATGCACTTGCAGGCAAAGGATATTCCTGGGATGAATGGGTCCAGGCTTGTACCTATTCTACGAAGGCCTATCTGGTGACACGGGTTTCGTTTTACCTGACCGGAAAGATTGTCACGGCGTTCGAATTTGCGGAACGCATTTTCCGGAACACCATTCGCATGCTGGACATCCTTGAATCCTGGAAAAAATGAACGCTTACCTCGGTTTTATACTCGTTCCCCTCATTTTGTCGAATGTGCTGCACATGTTTATTGTGAAACGCGGGCTGTTGCCGGCTTTGTGCCATCCGCTGTCGGAGCCGCTTTTCGGGAAAAACAAAACCTGGCGCGGGCTGATAACAGTGCCCTTGCTGAACGGTGCGACACTTATGTTGCTATGCGTGTTTTTTCCCCGGTTTGCACTCCCGGAGGCCTTTGTCCTGGGCGCAACCCTGGGGCTGGCGTATATGCTTTCGGAACTGCCGAATTCCTGGTTGAAACGCAGGGCGGGCATTGCACCCGGCGGCGAGGCGGAAACGCACGCCTGGTTTTTTCACCTGCTGGATAAAACGGACTCCAGTCTGGGGGTCAGCCTGGCCAGTTTTGTACTGTTTGATTTCAGTATTTCGGAGACCATTCTACTCTTTGCCGCAGCCAGTCTGACGCATGTGTTCTTTTCGTGGGTGCTGGTGGTTGCGGGAGTGAAGAAAAGTTTTTAAAACGATCGTCCGTATGAACCTCGCTGACCTGCCGGTATTTATCCTCGCCCTCCTGATCGCCGCATCCGGCATCGGCATCAACCTGTGGAAACGCGGGCAAAAGACGGAACTGCTTTTGACCCGGGACCGGGGCAGCCTGCTTATGTTCCGTCTGCTGGTACCGCTGGGGCTTGCAGGTAGCCTTGCCATTTATTGGTCGGGTTTTGGCCATGCCGGTTGGTCGGACAACTGGGTATATGCGGGATATATACTCGTTATTGCTGGCTTGGGTATCCGCTGGGTGGCCGTGCTGAGCCTGGGGAAGGCTTTTACGGTGCAAGTGGCGATCATCCGGGATCAGCAGTTGAAAACGGACGGAATGTACCGCCACATCCGGCATCCGAGTTATACAGGGCTGTTGCTGTACTACTGGGGGTTAGGGTTGGCGATGCAAAACTGGTGGTGTCTGCTGTTGCTCGCGTTGGCGCCAGCTCTCGCTGTGTGGCAGCGCATCCGTGTGGAAGAAATGGTATTGACGGAGCATTTTGGCAAAGCCTATCAGGAATACACAACGCGGAGTTGGCGGGTGCTGCCGTGGGTGTGCTAACCAGAAGCCATCTCAAAAATACCTGCCGGACTGAAAAGGCGTCTGATGGCCGAATACGACGTTAATTTTTTTCACCATAGCACCACTATGCCTGCAAAAAATTGCCTTGTCTTCGCCCCTCATCCATCCTTTTCAGTACCAGCGCCATTTTTGAGATGGCTTCTAGGGATTCCCAAACTTCCATCCCTCTCTTTGTCATTGGATGCGGCACATTCAAATGTTTTTGTTCGTACGTTTGTCCACAGGAACCAATGATCTGATTGCCCATGTTACGCTACTGCCTGCTCTGTCTTAGCCTTGCTCCCGCCGTGCTCCTGTTTTCCCAGGACCGCATTACTGGCCGTTCCTGGGCCACCCGCAGCGAGGTGATCGCCCAAAACGGCATGGCCTGCACCAGCCATCCGCTGGCCAGTCAGGCCGCCATAGATATCCTGAAAAAAGGCGGCACGGCCATCGACGCCGCTATTGCCGCCAACGCCTGTCTGGGACTGATGGAACCCACCGGCAGCGGGATCGGCGGCGATCTGTTTGCTATTGTCTGGGATGCCAAAACGCAAAAACTGTACGGGTTGAACGCCAGCGGGCGCAGTCCGAAAAGCCTGACCTTGGCGTATTTTCAGGAAAAAGATCTGAAAAGTATTCCGTCGTATGGGCCGCTTCCCGTTACCGTACCGGGCTGCGTCGACGGCTGGTTCGAACTGCACCAGCGCTTTGGCCGCCTGTCCATGAGCGAGGTATTGCAACCTGCCATCCAATACGCCGAGCAAGGCTTTCCGGTGACCGAACTCATTGCCTATTACCTGCAGCTCAGCACCCGCCGTTTTATCGACCAGCCCAATTTCAGGGAGACCTATACCCTCGACGGAAAGGCCCTGGAAAAGGGCGATATATTTCGCAATCCCGCCCTGGCTAAAACCTATCGACTGCTGGCTGAAAAAGGCCGCGACGAATACTACAAAGGCAGTATCGCCCGTGTGATCGACCGGTTTATGCGCGAACAGGGCGGGTTCCTGTCGTATGAAGACCTGGCCGCCCACCACAGTGAATGGGTGGAGCCCGTCAGCGTCAATTACCGCGGCTATGACGTGTGGGAATTGCCGCCCAACGGACAGGGAATTGCTGCCCTGCAAATGCTCAATATCCTCGAAGGATTCGAGTTTAAACCGGAAGATTACGGTAGCGCCCGGCATATTCACCTCTTCGCCGAAACCAAAAAACTCGCGTATGAAGACCGGGCTAAATACTACGCCGATCCCGATTTTACCCGGGTTCCCGTAGCCGAACTCCTGAGCAAGGATTACGCCGAACGCCGCCGTGCCCTCATTCGTCCCGACCGCGCCAACAACCGCATCAGCGCCGGCGATCCCTTCGCCAACAATACCATCTACCTGACGGTTGCGGACAAGGACGGCAACATGGTCAGCCTGATCCAGAGCAACTACCGCGGCATGGGCAGCGGCATGGTGCCGCCCGGGCTCGGCTTCATGTTTCAGGATCGCGGCGAACTGTTTAGCCTTGATCCCAAACACGCCAATGTGTTCGCGCCCGGCAAACGGCCGTTCCACACCATTATTCCCGCGTTCATCACCAAAGACGGCCAGCCCTTTCTGAGTTTTGGCGTCATGGGCGGCGATTTCCAACCGCTGGGCCATGTGCAGATCGCCATGAACATCATTGATTTTCAGATGAATATCCAGGAAGCCGGCGACGCCCCGCGCATCGACCACGCCGGCGGCAACAGCGACCCTACCGGCGAAGCCAGCGGGCAGACCAGCGAGCGCGGGCGTATCCTCGTCGAAAGCGGTATTTCCTATGAAACGGTCCGCCAGCTGATGCAAATGGGCCACGACGTCGGTTTCGGCCTTGGCGGCTATGGCGGTTATCAGGCTATCCGTTGGGATCCGGTAAAAAAAGTGTACTACGGCGCCAGCGAAAGCCGGAAGGACGGCTGCGCGATTGGATATTAACCACTAACCTGTCAGGTCGGTTTTTGGGGGAAAATGTGCTG
>CAYVDV010000350.1:2502-6033 GCA_964450465.1 uncultured Saprospiraceae bacterium | reverse complement strand
CAACTGCTCGAAGCCATTCAGGAAGGCCGTAGGATGGCCTGCGCGACCAGCCCGGACGGTTATTACCCGGAATACCCGGCCTCATTGGCCTCGCGCATTTTCCTTCATCCCTATGGGATCTGGGATAGCGATGGAACGCTTCAGTTTTTTGCTCCGGAAAACAGGGAGCATGTATCGCATTCTCTGGTCGACCTGCAACATTCCGGGCAATCAATTGAAGTCCCGGTGCGCCGCTTGCATTCACTTATGCAGGAACTTGGGCATTCCCACATTGATTTGCTGAAACTGGATGTAGAAGGCGCGGAATATCAGATCCTGGATTCGATCTTAACCGACCGGATTGCGATAAATGTGTTGTGCATAGAATATGATGAAACGGCGAACAACCATCTGGACAGGCATTATCTGACCCGCATAAAAAATTCCCTGCTCCGACTTCAGGAGGCTGGTTTTGAAGTAATAGCCAAAGAACCGGATTGCAGAAACTACACACTAATACACCGGCGTTGCCTGGCGAAGGAATCGGCATGAATATCCTCTTATTGACCACCTATCCGTATGGCGGAGCCGGGATTGCCTGCCGGCGTTTGCAGGCAGCCCTTAATGAAAGCGGAGAAACTGCCAATCTGCTCACCGGCGAAAAACTCCCGGGAAAGTGGCCCTTTTATGCCGAGCGCATATCTTTTTTGCCCTTTGAGCGCGACAAAACAGTCCGCTTCGCCTTTTCACTGGCCAATTTCGGCCATGATATCAGCCGGCATCCGGCAGTGCAAAAAGCCGATGTATTGCACTTGCACTGGATCAATCAGGGCTTCTTATCCCTTCAGAATATCCGGCAACTCGCCAATTTGGGCAAACCCATTGTCTGGACCCTCCACGATATGTGGGCATTCACCGGCGGGTGCCACTACAGCGGCAATTGCCTGAATTATTTGCAGGCCTGCGGCAATTGCCCCTGCCTGAAACGTCCGGCAGCCCACGACCTGTCGCACCGGATCTGGATGCGCAAGCAGTCGGCGTTTCCGGAACACCTTCGCTTTGTCGCCTGCAGCGAGTGGCTGGCCGATACCGCGCGGAGCAGTGGCCTGCTACGGAATGCTTCCGTCGTTGCCATCCCGAACCCCATCGACACGAATGTTTTTGCTCCAGGCGCAAGCGCGGAACGAAAGATGTTCAAACGGCAATATGGCATTGCGGAAAACTCCCTGCTGGTGTTGTTTGCAGCGGTAAACGCGCGGGAAGAGCGCAAAGGTTTTCGCTATTTACGCGAAGCGCTCCAACAATTAAAAACCGGATATCCGGAAATGGACGTGACTTTGATGGTGCTCGGCAAATGTGACACAGCAGAGCTGGCGGCACTCCCCTACCCCAGCCACCCGCTTGGGATGGTCACTGATGTAGCACAGCTCGCAAGCGTTTACGGCGCTGCCGATATTTTTGTTATTCCATCCCTCGAGGATAACCTGCCCAATACCGTCATGGAGGCGCTTTCCTGTGGCACTCCCGTCGTTGGCTTCCAAACCGGCGGCATCCCGGAAATGGTCGATCATCAAATAAACGGGTTTATTGCGCCACAGCGGAACAGCGCAGCCCTTTCCGAAGGGATCCGCTGGATCTATGAAGCGGGTGTTGCCGGCACGGAAAATCTCCGGCTGGCGGCCCGGCAAAAGGTCATGCAATGTTACGCCAATGCCGTAGTTGCAAAGCGCTATCAGACATTGTACCGCGAAAGCCTGGGCTGACCGTCTACTTTTTTCGCTTCCGGGGCTTAGCGCTTCCGGTGTCGCTGGTTGGAGTAGTGGAACGGGAGTGGGCCGGCTTTTCCGGCGCCGTACTGTCTGCCAAGCGATTAGGGTCCTCCAATTCATGCGAACGGAACCACCAGAACAGCCCGCCGAGCAGGAGTAGCAGTATCAATGCTGAAGCGACCCGGGCGACCTGTTCTCCCAAATAGAAGGACCGGGGTTCGAAGCGCATTTCAAGTTGTATATTCTGGCCTGGCGGCAAACGCATACCCCGCAGCAAATAATCCACTTTGATAAAATCCGGCGCTTCTTGCCCGTTCAAATAGCATTTCCAGCCTTTTGCCGGCGGGTAATAGATCTCGGGGAATACAGCAAGTTGTTCGGTTGCGGCACTGTATTCGTAGCGCATGGTATCCGGATGGTAACTGACCAGGCGAATTTGTGCGGTACTGTCCGCCCGGATCGTCAATCCTTCCAGTGCATCGGCATAACCCTGTTGCACCACGGCGGTATCTTTCGGGTTAAGGCTGCCCAGTGCATGCAGTTCTGCATCTGCCGTAGGCACCACAAAGTAGGATTGCACAAACCAGGCGTGTCCGCAGGCCTTAGGATTTGGGAAAAGATCACCCTGCGGACTCACGACGTATTTCCCGTTGAACATGCCGACGATATGCAAATTGCGGCCGAGGTCGTTATTGAGGAAAGTATCCACGACTTCCTGGTAGCGCTGCAGTTTGGCGGCATGATACCCGCCCAGGCTTTTGTGAAAATAGGAAGTGATCCAGTTGCTGGTAATGTTGCCCCGGGAAAGATCCAGTACGCGGTAATGCGGGTCCGGATCCTGTTTTATTTGTTTGTCGTAAGGCGCTTCCGGTGGAGGAGCCAGCGCTGCGCGTTTGGTTTCGTATTTTTGATTGTTCAGGGTGCGCGAGCATACCATCCAATTGTCGCCCAGGCCAAGCAATGCAAGCAAAACAACCGCAATGCCGGCGCTGAGCTTAGCTTGCAGATACAGCCAAACCAGTGCGGCACCGACGGCGATCAACCCAATGGAGCGGAAGGCATCACTCCGCACCAAATCCGCGCGGTCTTCCTGGATCAGCCGGAGCAGGTTCGGGTCCTGTTGCAGCAGGTTGTCGTGTTGACCGCTGGTGCTGCTGATGGCTATCGCCAGCAGACAGAGCCCGGCACTTATCCCGGCCGACCACCATAAAGCCCGTTTTTTTCGATCTATACTGATATCCGGATCGGTGATTTTTTGCAAACCAAGCGCTGCCAACACAGCGAAGCACAACTGCGAAACTCCCAGAGCCATAGAAACAGCCCGGAACTTATTGAACATCGGAAGGTAGTCGTAGAACAGATCGTTCAGGAAGAAATGCTTTCCCCATGCTAGTGAAAGCATAAACAAACCACCGGCCAGGAACCAGTATTTGGGTGGACCGGAAACCAGCCAGGCGCCCATCAAAAACAGAAAAATAACGATGGCGCCGAAATAGATGGCCGTTCCGACAAATGGTTGTTCTCCGGAGTAGAACAGGCTCGTAATTTGGTTGCGGACCTGCGGCGCTACGGCATTGTACAGCTGGGTGTTTTTATACGACTCCCCTGCCCCACCCCCGGCATAATGCGGCACCAGAAGCGTCAAACTTTCATCGATGCCGTAACTCCAGCCAAACAGGTAATCCTTGTCCAACCCGTCTCCCTTGCCTTCTTTCTGGGTAAGCTCGGATTTGCCCCGTATGGTTTCCTTGCTGTATTCATACGTCGGCCATAACCGGGAAAG
>CAYVDV010000350.1:0-2402 GCA_964450465.1 uncultured Saprospiraceae bacterium | reverse complement strand
ATTTGCCCCGTATGGTTTCCTTGCTGTATTCATACGTCGGCCATAACCGGGAAAGATTGGAAAAAAAGCCAAGCGATATGGCTAATCCACTAACTATCAACGCCTTACTCCAATTTAGGTATGTCTTGTGCCGAACAGCTTCGATGAATTGGACTAAAAAGTAAATACCGGAGAGCAGCAGCGTGTAATACGTGATCTGGACGTGGTTGGAATAGACCTGTATAGCCATAAAAAAGGCTAATAGGGCCCCGCCCAGCCATAATCGGCCGTTAAAAGCAAGAACTAATCCGGTCAGCACCCCTGGAGCCAGCGCCAATGCGATCATTTTATTGGTATGCCCCGCCTCCAAAATATCGACATTATAGCTTGTGATACCAAAGGCTACGGCGCCAAAAACAGCCACGCGCCAATCTGCCTTCATGGTAAACAGTAACAAATACATACAGAGCATGGCCAGAAAAACCTGTTGCCAGACACCGGTACTGATATCGGAGCCAAGCAGCAGGGCTTTGAGCAGCGGAGCGGTAAAGTTGCCGTGAATGGGTGCATAGATCTGATAGGCAGGCATCCCTCCGAAGGCACTGTTTGTCCATAGGGGCGCATTGCCATCTTTTTTCAGATAGGCCTGTATTTCCGTTTGCATGGCCCTGGCCTTGTCGTTATCCGGTTGAGGCAAAACCTTGCCGCTGAAAGCATTGGGTGCGAAAAACACCATGGCTACGGCGGCAATAACAGCAATGGCAATCAGGTGCGGGAGGAACTTTTTGAAATCCATTCAGCAATTATGTTCTGTGAGCGATTTGAGCAGGGCGAAGGTAGGAATTTGCACGAGCATGCGGCAGTAGCCCGGAAGATCAATTGAGTTTTTTCAGAAAATCCTGCAACACGGTTCCGGGAATTTCATGCCCGCCGTCAAAACGGCTTTCGGCAAAATCCACCCCGCTGTTTTCTTCAATTTCCTGCAATTGCGAAAAGCGGTCGGGCGTCAGGAAGGGATCATTCGAGCCGTACAGGAGGTACAGGTTTTTGTTGGATAAATATTCCTGATGCGCTTTGTAATCCAGGTCCTCGGGAGGCATGCCCGCCCAAAGGACCAGATCGTGAAAGTCCGGATGATAGCGCAAGATCCAGCGGCAAAGGGTCGCCGTGCCCTGCGAAAAACCGAGCAGGATAATCCGGATATCGGGGGGTAACACCGGTACAAAGCGATTAAGGATTGCCTGCAGATAGGCGGCATTGTCGGCAATTTCATCCTCCCGGCAGTACTTTGTCATCCAGGTAGCGCCGACTGCACCGCTAAACCCCTTTTTATAAAAATGATTGAGCCCTTCCGGCGCCACCACCAGTGTGTGTCCGTTATCCAGCAGCGTCAGATCGCTTAGAAATTCCTCGGCCAGCTGCCCGTAGCCGTGGCAGGCGATCCATAATTGGCGAATATGCGGCCCGGGCTCACCGAGCGTATAATATTGTGCGGTTTTGCTGACGTTAATCCGGTGATGCTGCATAAAACGGGCAATTTTTTCACAAGGTAAAAATATTTCAGAGTGTTAATGATTACAAAAAGTCGTGTTCAGGGTTTTCACGGATAGCGATTCAGGGTAAATCTTGTGCCGAATTTCCACAGCGGCATTGTCCTTTTCCGTACCTTTGCCGCGAACTTTAAACCTTATTCCATTCACACAAAAACATTCAACAATGAGCAAAAAACTGATTTATGCCTTCGCATTTCTTGGCGCGATCGCAGCATTTGCACCGGCTTGCGGCGACTCCGATCCCTGCAAAGATGTGGACTGCGTCAATGGCGACTGCTTCGAAGGCGCATGTATCTGCAACCAGGGTTATGAAGAAGATGCTGAAGGCAAATGCACGGTTATGTGGCAAACCAAATTTGTTGGAACCTACAACACTGCAGAATCCTGTGATGGTACTGCTACCGGCAACTACTCCAATACGGTTAGCGCTGGCGCCGACAACTTTAAACTGGTAATTTCCAACTTTGGCGACTCCGGACTGAACATGGTTGCCGATATTACCGCCAGCAACGCAGTTAACATCCCGGCAACCAACCTGAGTGTAGGCGGAACGACCTATCAGGTCTCGGGTTCGGGTACGATTAACGGTTCTGTCATGACGATCACCTACACGGCTAAGGAAAACGGGGTGACCCAGTTTACCTGCACCATGACCATGACGAAGGTATAACCCGAAGTATTATATGGTCTGAATCAAAGAGGCCGTCCCACCAAACAGTGAGACGGCCTCTTGTTTTTTTACTGCCGTGTAGGAGAATATTACTTACCGCCGCCGCTGGGCTTTTTCTGCCACTTCGACTTAGAGTCTTGTACGGGCGCCGGAGCCGCATCTTTAGATGCCGGATCGTCCTTTTGCCATTTACTTTGGGA
>CAYVDV010000349.1:4164-6059 GCA_964450465.1 uncultured Saprospiraceae bacterium | reverse complement strand
CTCATTGAACCCGGCGCCGTTTGGGATGATACCATCAAGCACAATCTGCACAGTGCTGAAATAATTCTGTTGCTCATCAGCGCAAATTCGTTGTCATCCGACTATTTCTACGGAAAGGAAGTTGCCGACGCTATGGAGCGGCACCGCGCCGGAACGGCCCGGGTCATCCCCTTTATCCTGCGCTCCTGCCTCTGGCAGGAAACAGAACTGGGCACCCTGCAAGCCCTGCCCCAGGATGGTGTTCCCGTAGAAAAGTGGACGCATGAAGATGACGCGTATGAAAACACCCTGCAGCATATTAACCGGATTGTTTCTGAAATAGAACTCCGACGCCAGGAAGCAGACAATGCCATTCAACGTAGCCGGGTGGAACAAGAGCCAGAGGCAAGCGAAACTGTGCTGCCCAAACAACCGGACCGGCACCACGGCGAAAAGATTCATCCGGCGACAGAGAAAGCCCGTTTGTCCCGGGAAAAACCAGAGGAATTGAGTTCCCAGGTTGTTGGACCGATTCCCCAACGGGAATCCCATTTACTCAATGCTGCTGAAAAAAATCCGGAAGAGAGCCCAATGGATACGCCAGGTATTGCCCCCAAGTGGCTGAATTGGTTGTTTTCATGGGTCCCCGCTGCCTATCGAAAGACAGCTGTGCGTTATGGGCTGATTGCCGGTGCCGTGAATGCCCTGGCCCGGTTCGTTAAACTTAAACTGCACTTGAACTACGAAGAGTTCTATACCATCCTGCCAGTTTATGAATTCTTCTGGCTATGCGTGAATATTCTCCTGGCAGGGCTGGCCCTCCGGGCTTTTCGCCGGAGTCAGATATCGCGACAAGTGTCCTTTAAACAGGCCGTGTTGTTCAGCCTGTTTTTCGCAATAAGTGCCGCTGGAATATTTTATATTTTAGCTACCGTTCTTGGCTGGGGGACATTTGTGAGCTTCGAATACCTTTCTTCCTGTTTTGTTTCCCTCTTCTTTTCAGGCCTGATCCTCTCTCCCTTTTTTGTGTGGATAAAACGCTCCTCCTGAGTGAAAGCCCACATAAATCATCCGCTTTCGCAATGCTGGTCATTGCGCAAAACCGGGCAAACCGTAAAACTTGCCGGAAAAACCGATGCCCGGAAATTCGAATCTTCTGTGTAAAACGGTGTTCTTGACCGCAATAATGGCTGCGGTAGCGATGCTCCCGAACTGCAGTAATACCCCTGCGGGGCCGGAGCCGGTCAAAGCGCCAAAACCAAACCCTGCTATGGCAACGACAACAGCACAAAAAACACTGACCGGCGTCCTGAAACTCAGCAGCGCGGCTTTCACCGCCATGGGATCGATCCCCTCCAAATATACCTGCGACGGCGCCAATGTGAATCCGCCGATCGAAATCAGCGGCATCCCGGAAAAAGCCCAAAGCCTGGTCCTGATAGTTGACGATCCCGATGCCCCCCGCGGTACCTGGGACCACTGGATCGTGTGGAACATCCCTCCCCAGCCAAACATTGCTGAAAACAGTATCCCAGGCCTGGAAGGGCTGAACGATTTTGGCAAACACCACTATGGCGGCCCCTGCCCACCCTCCGGAACACACCGCTATTTCTTCAAGGTGTACGCCCTCGACCAAATGCTGGAACTCCCGGCCAATACGCGCAAAGGCGCCCTCGAAATCGCCATGAAAGGGCACATCCTGGCCTACGGCGAATTGGTTGGACGGTATCAACGGGAGGGGTATTAGGGGGCATTGGGGTCATTAGAGGTCATTAGAGGTCATTAGGAGTCATTGGGGTCATTAATGGTCATTAGGAGTCATTTGAAACCCCGATAGCCCTAAATATTTATGCCCTACTCAAGCGAACACATCTTTACAGGCAAAGGAAGTATTCAACTATTACTTTCTCCGACCA
>CAYVDV010000349.1:0-4064 GCA_964450465.1 uncultured Saprospiraceae bacterium | reverse complement strand
TAATGACCCATAATGACCCCATAACCCCATCACCCCTTATCCACCATCTTATTCGCCGCTTCATTGTACCGGTCACCGGTATTGGGGTAACGGTCCAGCACCGCCTGTAAGGCTTGCAGATCAGCCGGATCCAGACGGATATCGGCGGCGCCGGCATTTTCACGCAGGTATTTGACTTTTTTAGTGCCCGGGATCGGGACCAGATGCTCATCCTGTGCAAGGATCCAGGCAAGGGAAAGTTGCGCTGCAGTACAGCCTTTGGTCTGTGCGAGTTCGGCAATTGCCCGGGCCAGGTTCCGGTTGTTTTCTTCGTAGGTTTTCTGGTAGCGCGGTAAGGTCCGGCGAAAATCATTGGCCGGCAGTTGATCAATGTCCAGGGTGTTGGT
Organism: uncultured Saprospiraceae bacterium; assembly: GCA_964450465.1. Taxonomy (GTDB): domain Bacteria; phylum Bacteroidota; class Bacteroidia; order Chitinophagales; family Saprospiraceae; genus M3007. Next base: position 3,678 of record CAYVDV010000349.1, on the reverse strand, counting down.
CACCAGACCGCGGGCAAGGGGGCTGAATGGGACAAAAGTTATCCCGAGTTCCTTGCAGAGGGGAAGTATTTCCGCTTCCACACCCCTGGTCAGCAGGGAATATTCACTTTGCAGGGCGCTGATGGGATGCACGGCATGGGCCCGGCGGATGGAATTGGCCGAAGCCTCTGAAAGACCCAGAAATCGAACCTTGCCCTCCTGCACCAGTTCGGCCATGGCCCCTACCATCTCTTCCACGGGTACTTTCGGGTCGATCCGGTGTGCGTAGTACAGATCGATCACCTCTGTTTTCAAGCGTTTCAAACTCCGTTCCACCGCAGTTTTTATATAGGCTGGGGAGCAGTCCAGTTCCGTGGTTTTTTCATCGGCCGACCACCGGAAGCCGAATTTCGTGGCCAGAAAAACCTTGTCGCGATGCGCTGGAAGCACCCGGGAGATCAACGCCTCGTTTCGGCCGTTGGCGTACATATCGGCGGTATCCCAGAAGTTGATACCCAATTCGATGGCTTCAAGCATGGTGGCGACTCCCTGTTCCTCGTCCGGTATGCCGTAGCCGTGATTGAACACCATGCAGCCCAGGCCTATGGCGGAAACGGGGATGTCGGTGTTGGCAAATTTTCGGTATTGCATGATCAGTATTTTAAAAAGCAGTCATTTCTTAATGCTGAAAAAGAATTCGAAGAAAGGGCGTTTTACCGAGGCATTTACCCTGCTCGCCGAAAGTGATCGCGTCGGCTCAGGAAGAAAGGCGACCTTTAGATGTGTAAAGGTAGCCACAGTCCTCTTTTTTTGAAAACAATTCGAACTGCTTATGAAAGCCCTCGCAATTACCCCCGGAACAAGCGATATTGCTTTGATCGACCGCCCCGAGCCCCGGATCGCCACGCCTACAGAACTCAAATTAAGAGTACTTCAGGTTGGTATTTGCGGTACTGACCGGGAAGAAGCTGCCGGAGGGCGGGCCGATGCGCCGGCAGGGCAAAGCCGCCTGGTGATCGGCCATGAAATGTTTGGCGAGGTTGTTGCCACGGGGTCGGCCGTGCGCAGTGCCCGGCCCGGTGATTTTGGCGTATTCATGGTGCGCCGTCCCTGTGGCGTTTGCCCGGCCTGTCTTGTGCGGCGAAGCGACATGTGTTCTACCGGCAATTATACCGAGCGCGGTATCAAAGGCGCCGATGGTTATCAACAGGAATACGTGGTGGACGAAGAGGCATTTTTCCTCCCGGTACCGCCAACGATCCGCCACCTGGGCGTACTGACCGAACCCATGTCTGTCGGAGAAAAAGCAATCGACGAAGCCGTGCGTATCCAGGCCGCCCGGCTGCCGGAGGCACAGCCGGAAACCTGGCTGCAAGGCAAACGCGCACTCGTGGTCGGTCTGGGGCCTATAGGCTTGCTGGCATGTGCCATCCTCCGCCTGCGCGGGGCGGTTGTGCTTGGCCTCGATATCGTGGACTCTGGCAGTATCCGGGCGCAGACCCTGCGCAACTTTGGCGGACAATATATTGACGGCAGGCAAGCCAAAACACTGGACCTGGATGATGCCCTGGGCCAAATCGACCTGATCTTCGAAGCAACCGGTGTGGCCCAGCTTGAGTTTGACCTGATCGATGCGCTTGGCATTAATGGCGTGTACGTGCTGACCGGGATTCCGGCCGGTGACCGGCCGGTGACCATGCAGCCCGGTTCCCTGATCCAGCAACTCGTACTTAAAAACCAAGTGATGCTTGGCAGTGTAAATGCCGGTTATGAACATTACCGCATGGCTATCGAAGACCTGGAAGCGGCCTGCCTGCAATTTCCGGAAGCGATGGCCGGCATCATCACTGACCGGCATCCGTACCAAGACTTCAGTCGCGCGCTTTCACACCACGACGCCAACGAAATTAAATGCGTACTGGAATGGAATTAGATAAAAAATGGGGTCCCTACCTGTCGGACCGGCAATGGGGAGTGGTCCGCGAAGATTATTCCGCAGATGGCGACGCCTGGGATTATACCACGCATGACCAGGCGCGTTCCAAAGCCTGGCGCTGGGGAGAAGAGGGCATCGGCGGGATCTCAGACGACCGGCAACTGCTCTGCTTCGCACCCGCTTTTTGGAACGGTCAGGATCCCATCCTGAAAGAGCGCCTGTTCGGACTCTCCAATTCCCAGGGCAATCACGGGGAAGATGTGAAGGAACTCTATTACTACCTCGACAACACCCCCGACCACCGCTACATGCAAATGCTGTACAAGTATCCACACGCCGCTTTTCCATACGAGCAACTGGTGGAAGAAAACCGGCGGCGGAGCCGGCAGGACCGCGAGTTTGAATTGCTGAATACCGGTATTTTTGATCAAAACCGCTATTTCGATATTTTTATCGAGTATGCCAAAGGTGAAACCGGGGACGATATCCTGATCCGGATTCGGGCTTGTAACCGGGGTGCGGAATCTGCGGAGCTGACGGTGTTGCCAACGCTATGGTTCCGGAATCTTTGGGCTTTTGGCCTCACCCAAAAGCCCAAACCCCAAGTGCGGCAAAAAGACAAACACCTGGTAATCCACCATCCGGAACTGGGCAATTACCTTTTGTTTGGAGAAAATGACCCCGATTGGTTGTTTTGTGAAAACGAAACAAACCTGCAACGGCTCTACGGTGTGCCCAACAGCAGCCCGGCTTGCAAAGACGGCATCAATGATTATGTAGTAGGCGGCCAAAAGCAGGCCGTCAACAAAGAGCAAAGCGGTACGAAGGTCGCAGCTGTTTATAAAAATCACATTGCCGGTAACGCCGAGCTGGTGATCCGCCTGCGCTTGACAGCACAGGATCTGAGCGCGCCGTTTTCCAATTTTGAGGCTATTTTTGAAAAACGGAAAAAAGAAGCGGATGGATTTTATTCCAGGCTGCAGGAAGGTTTGGCGGATGAAGATGTACGGCAGATCCAACGGCAGGCATGGGCCGGCATGCTTTGGAACAAACAATACTATTATTACAATGTGAAGCGGTGGCTTGACGGTGATCCAGGCCAGCCCTTGCCACCCCCGGAACGACGCTCTGGGCGCAATCACGACTGGCAGCACTTCCAGGCATCGCATATTCTTTCCATGCCCGATAAATGGGAATATCCCTGGTTTGCCGCCTGGGACCTCGCTTTTCATTGTGTTGTTCTGGCACAACTGGATCCCGATTTCGCCAAGGCCCAGATGAAGACGCTCTTTAGTCCGGCATTTCTTCGCGGCGACGGCTCCATACCTGCCTACGAATGGAATTTCAATGATGTGAACCCGCCGGTACAGGCCTGGGCGGTTTGGCAGATTTTCAGCCGGGAAAGAGACGATTCCGGAAAGCAGACCGGTGACACAGAATTTCTGAAAGTCATGTACGCTCCCCTGCGTGCGGCCTATGACTGGTGGATGACGCGAAAAGACCCGGACGGGAACGATCTGTTCAGCGGCGGATTTTTAGGGCTGGATAATATAGGTGTGTTTGACCGCAGCAGTCCCTTGCCCGATGGCGACCGGCTTGAACAGGCCGACGCGACCGCCTGGGCAGCCTTTTACGCCCTGGCGATGCTGCGCATTGCCCTTGAACTGGCAAAACTGCCGGGAGACAGTCTGTATTACCAACGACAGGCATTCGATTTTTTTCAGCATTTTTTGCACATTGCCTATGCGATTGGCAGCCCTGAT
>CAYVDV010000348.1:3153-6061 GCA_964450465.1 uncultured Saprospiraceae bacterium | reverse complement strand
GCGGCCACCCCTTCGGCTACCCCTACCAGATCCCAGTATTCAAAGGGCCCTTTTTCCCAGGCAAATCCGGCGCGCAAGGCGTCATCGATCGCATAAAGCGTATTGCTGATCTCCGGCACGCGGTTGGAGGCATAGGCAAACAAACCGAGAAAAGAGCGCTGCAGGAGCTCCGCGCCTTTATCCGTGCCTTTGAAAATGGCTTTCATCCGGCGTGGCAATTCGTCGATCTGTTTGAGGGTATCGAGAATGGGAAGTTTTTCTTTTTGCGAAGGCGTGTATTCAAGCGTCTCCAGATTCAGGGCAAGAATGACCGGGCGACCTTTAGCATCTTTTTCGGATGTCTTTTGGTAAAATCCCTTTCCCGACTTATTGCCGAAAAACTTGTTCTCGGTAAGGAAACGGAGAAATTTGGGAATTTCAAAGGCGTTGATCTGTTCATCGTGGGGGCAATTCTGCCGCATTCCATCGATCACATGCACGGCCGTATCCATACCGACCAGGTCGGCCAGGCGGAAGGTACCGGTCTTGGGCCGGCCAATCGGCGGTCCTGTCAGGGTATCAACGGTGGCAATATCCAAACCGAGGTCATGCGTCAATTGGAATATTTTGGCCATTGCATATACGCCGACGCGGTTTGCGATAAACGCAGGGGTATCCTTGCAGAGCACGGTGGTTTTGCCGAGCATGATATCGCCAAAGTGCATAAAAAATGCCGTTACATCCGGATCGGTATCCGGTGTGGGAATTATTTCAAGCAAGCGCATATAGCGCACCGGGTTGAAAAAGTGGGTGCCCAGAAAGTTCTTCTTGAACTCATCGCTTCTTCCGTCCGTCATCAGGTGGATGGGAATACCGGAGGTGTTGGAACTTACCAGGGAGCCCTTTGCCCGGTGCTGCTCCACTTTTTCAAAAATCTGTTTCTTAATATCCAGCCGCTCTACAACCACTTCAATGATCCAGTCGCAATCTCTGATTTTTGGGAAGTCATCCGTGAAATTGCCCACACTTATTCTGGAGGCAAAAGCATTGTCGTAAAACGGCGCCGGTTTAGCCTTGAGTGCAGTCTGCAGGGCTGTATTACCAATCCGGTTGCGGGCTGCCGGATTTTTGGCATCATCGTCCTTAAGGTCGGCGGGGAGAATGTCCAGCATAAGTACTTCCATTCCACAACCGGCCAGATGTGCGGCAATACCGGTTCCCATGAGGCCGGAGCCCAGCACGGCAACCTTTCGAATGTGTTTATTAAGCATGGCGATGGTAAGAATATGTGTTAGGGTAAAAATAGAACCAAAAAATTTAGCGAAAGTTCGCTGTGCGAAGGTAGGGGTTTCTGCCAGCAATATGCCTGTTCAGGGTTAAAAGAAATCCGTTTATCCGGGCAAAATCCGGTTCAGCACAGTTTTTTACCGATTCGTCAAAATTCAGCAATTCCTTTCGGGCAGGCACAGCGAACTTACCTTTAGATGTATCTACATTTATATTTCTAAAATTCATCCCTTGTCATTTACCTACAGTATCTACCTTTTGAAATGAGACTTGCCTACAATTCCCGTCTGCTCCGTATTGCCCTTGTAAGCCTGAGCGTACTGCTTTGGCTCGCCAACGCCAGTGACCCCCCAACCGGCCGAACGGGCGCTCCTTTTGATGGCCACTGCAACGATTGCCATACCGGAAACCTGAACGGGTATGACGGTACGGTTACGATCAGCGGCATGCCCTCTACCGTGGAACCGAATACCACGTATCCCCTTATGATCACCTTGACCCCTACCGCAGGGAGTCCCGTGCGGGGTGGTTTTCAACTGGTATCGGTTGACGGCAACAATGCCAACGCCGGCGACCTGACTGCCGGGAATGCCCAGAGTGGAACGGAGTTTTTCGCCGGCCGGGAATACCTTGAACACCGGGGGGCGAAAAACTTCACAGGCGGAGGCCCCGCCAGCTGGAACTTCAATTGGAAATCGCCGATTACCGCATCCGGAAATACGATCACGTTTTATTTCATCGGTAACTTTACCAACGGCAATAACAATGATACCGGCGACTACCCTGTTGCGTTTTCTGAATCCTATGCATTCAATGGTACGCCGCCGGTAACAGCGACGATATCGGGGACAACCAACGTATCCTGTTTTGGAGGTAACGACGGCAGCGCTACCGTAGATCCGGGCGGAGGCTTGCCCCCTTACACCTATTTATGGTCGAATTTCCAAACCGGCCAAACCGCTACAAACCTGGCTGCCGGCACCTACACGGTAACGGTGACGGGTTCCAGTGGCACCGGAACCGCCACGGCCACGGCTGTGATTACACAACCACCGGTACTTAATGCCACAGCAAGTGTCTCCGGTATCCTCACTTGTATCAACACATCTGTAACTGCCACCGTTTCTGCCTCCGGAGGTGTGCCACCCTACACGCCCACCTGGTCGAACAGTTCAACCGGAACACAGACTCAAATAACTGCACCCGGCAGCTATTCTGTAACTGTAACAGACGCAAATGGCTGTACCAAAGTGACTTTTGTGAATGTGACCAGCAATACAGCGCCTCCCAATGTGGAAGCAGGCCCGGCGGGTACGCTGACCTGTACCCAGTCGACAACGACCCTGAACGGGGCCGGATCCTCCGTTGGCGCCACATTTACCTATCTCTGGACGGCCTCCGCAGGCGGTAACATAGTCTCCGGTGCCACTACGCTGAATCCCCTGGTCAATGCTGCTGGTACCTATACCCTGGTTGTCACAAACACCAATAACGGCTGTACCGCCTCGGATGTGACTACCGTTACCAGTAATATCCAGTTGCCCACAGCCACCGCTACCGGCGGACAACTGACGTGTACCAATACTACGGTAAATCTGAACGCCGCCACGAATGCCGGCTCTGCGGCGTATGCCTGGACCGG
>CAYVDV010000348.1:0-3053 GCA_964450465.1 uncultured Saprospiraceae bacterium | reverse complement strand
CCTGTGTTACGACTTCCGTCAATCTCGCAGCCAGTTCGAATGCAGCGGGCGCTACGTACTCCTGGACTGGACCAAACTTCACGTCCAGCCAGCAGAACCCAAGTGTCACGGCACCAGGTACCTATACGGTGGTGGTGACCAACCCGGCCAACGGTTGCACGGCCTCTGCAACAGCAATAGTCACACAGAATATCACTTCCCCGGTCGCCAGTATTGCTGCACCAGGTCATTTGAACTGCGTAACAAGCTCACTGCAACTGAATGGCGCGGCCTCTTCCCAGGGCGCTAATTTTGCCTATCAGTGGACGACAACTAATGGTAACATTACGGCTGGAGCCAACACTCTGACGCCAACAGTAAATGCTGCCGGCTTATACACACTTTTAGTGACCAATACAACCAACGGCTGTACGGCCACCGCCACGGCCACCGTAACGCAGTCGCCTTTTGTAACAGCCACGTTGAGCGCTATCACCAATGCGAGTTGCCACGGTAGCTCAAATGGTTCGGCAACGGCGATTGGCGGAGGAGGAACAGGGAACTATACTTATGCATGGTCAAATGGCGTCACAACCGCCACTGCGAGTAACCTTCCGGAAGGCACATACATCGTGACGATCACCGATTCTGAAAACTGCACGGCCACAGCCAGTGCCGCCATTACGCAACCGGCCATGCTGAATGCAAATGCAACGGCCACCGGCGAAACCGCTGCCGGCGCCTCCAATGGTACCGCAACGGCAACGCCTGTCGGCGGCACTCCGGGATATACTTATGTTTGGAATACCAGTGCGACTACTGCTATGATCAGCGGACTCGCCCCCGGAAACTACACAGTTACAGTCACGGACGCCAACAATTGTACCGCGGTGCAAACCGTTACGGTCAATAGTTTCAACTGCACCCTTACGGCTACTATTTCCGCCACCAATGTGACCTGTAACGGCGCCGCCAACGGCACAGCGACGGCCAATGTCAGTGGCGCTGCCTTGCCGGTCAGCTACCTTTGGTCGAACGGCGTCACTACAGCTACGGCTATGAATCTGGCGCCAGGTACTTACACGGTACAAATTACCGACGCTAATAACTGTCCTGCAGAATTATCGGTCAGCATTACCAGCCCCAATGTCCTGCTGGCAAATGCTTCTGCAACCAACCAAACGGCTGTAGGTGTAAACAACGGTACCGCCACGGCGCTACCTTCCGGCGGTACTGTTCCGTACAACTACTTGTGGAATACCAGTAACAACACTCAAATGATCACCAGCCTGGCGCCAGGAAGCTATACCGTAACCGTCACAGACGGAAACGGCTGTACTGCGGTGCAAACGGTGACGGTCAATGCCTTCAATTGCAACCTGAGCGGCACGGTATCGGCATCCAATGTCAGTTGTGCAGGCGGCAACGATGGCACAGCAACGGCTGTGCCGACGGGGGGCACGCTCCCGATCGATTATCTTTGGTCGAACAGCAGTACCACGGCGACGGCTACCGGCCTTATCGCAGGTACATACACCGTAACCCTTACGGATAATGCCGGGTGCCAGTCAACTGCTTCCATTACCATCACTCAGCCTGCGCCGCTGACTGTACAAACACAAAATGTGCAGCCGGCCTCTTGTCCGGAAAGCCAGGACGGATCCGCTGTTGTTGTGGCGCAGGGTGGCACTGTACCGTATCAGCTATCGTGGCCCAGCGGCTCCGGTGGACAAAACCTGGGCGTGGGTTCCTATCTTGTTTCCGTAGCAGATGCCAACGGCTGCTCTGCTACGCAAACGGTCACCATCGTTTCCAATGACATTACCTTGCCGGTGATCACCTGCCCGACTGCCCCGGTTCAGGCTTGTGCAGATGTTCCGGTCCAGTTTTCATCGCCGCCGGTTTCAGACAATTGCAGCCTGAATGGCGCGCAGGCGGTACAGACTGCAGGTCTTCCCGGTGGATCCGTATTCCCGGTGGGCGAAACGGTGCAAGTGTTTCAGATAACGGATGTGTCCGGAAACTCGGCGACGTGTTCGTTCTCCGTCGTTGTCGGACCGCCTATTGTGATCACACTGGCAGGTACTACCCCGGATGTTGGCAATGCAGGCGTTGGCAGCATAGATGTTAATGTGAGTGGCGGGTCCGGCAGTCTGAGTTTTTCCTGGGAGAAAGACGGGCAGCCGTTTGCAAACACGGAAGACCTTACCGGTTTGATGGCGGGCAGTTATATTCTTGTCGTTACCGATGCGAATGGCTGTTCACAATCTTTGCCGGCGGTGAAAATCGACAACACCGTCGCGACCTCCGAACCCGGGGATGCCGCTCAGCTCCGCATTATCCCGAATCCGGCAGGCAGCAGCTTCCGGCTGGAAATGCACGGCGTTCAACCCATCGACGTTCAGATTTTGGATATTCACGGGCGTTTGATCCGGAAATTGGAGGCTTCTGAATGGACCGGCCTTGTTGATGTGACACAAATACCGGCCGGCATGTACTATCTCCGTATGCTGGACCTCAGCAGCCGGGCGGTAATGGTCAAATGGATAAAATCCAATTAAAATCTGTGCGGGTCTGTGGCAGTTGCGGTCCTGAATAGTAAACCGCAGTTGCCACAGACCTGCACAGATACATTCCTGTTTTTCGGTTGGAAACTGGTGAAAGCCGGAAAGATTCGCTCTTGAAGTACGAAGCGGATCGGATAATTCGTTTATCATTTTAAATTCAAAAACAGGGGAATTTCATATTCCGATAAATTAACAAGCGCGATACCTCGATTTCCCCGATATTTGCAGTCTTGTTTGAATTTTAACGTTAAACCGACTTTTTCACAATTCAACCGCCTAAATGGAAGAGAAGAAGCGCCGACCGCGCATCCAAAAGCCAAACCAGGGATCTTCGCTGAAAGAGCGACCCGAATCAAATGATCCGAACGATGAAAATAATCGCGAAGGATATGATAAGGAGAAAAAACCCTGGCAAGACCGGGAACGAACCGATGAAAACCAAAAAAAATGGGACAATGATCGTCCCTATGACCGCGAGCGCAAGCCGTGGCAGGACCGCAATCAAGG
>CAYVDV010000347.1:0-6160 GCA_964450465.1 uncultured Saprospiraceae bacterium | reverse complement strand
AAAACTCAAAACTCAAAACTCAAAACTCAAAACTCAAAACTCAAAACTCAAAACTGTTTACCTTCCCATCGTCCGGCGGATCTGCTTTTCATGCCGTTCGAGGTGGTATTGGAAAAAAGCCAGCATTCCTGTCCAGCCCAGGCGTCCGGCCAGGGGGTGTTTGTACACGGCCTTATCCTCCAGTTCGGCGGGCATTTGCTCCAGAAACTGCGTCCATTCCTGCCGAACCTTCATCCACCTGGACCGGGTGTCGGCCAACGTAGTGAAACCGGGGAGGCTTTGATCGCCAACGGCGTCCGGCGCCTTGAATTTTATCGGTACATTCAGGTAAAAGCGCAGCAGCAGTTGTTTGATCATCGTACTGAAATCCACCTTTTCCAGTTTGGGATCAAAACTCAGCTTTTTCCGGACATACTGCAGCGACAATTCTTCTGTCAAAATTAGGTGGTGCATGGTTTGTATGGCGGACCAGCCTCCGTCAAGAGCTGACATGTTGAGTACGGCATCATCGGTGTCCGCCCATTCGTCCAGCAAGCGTTTTACCTGGAGTTGATAAGTTTGATTGCGTTTTTGTATCTTAGTGCGCATAAAGTTCGAAAAGCCTTGCGTTTGATAAGGAATGGTGCTTAAAACAGTCTTAAAAGTCTATCCTTTGTTTAGAACAAAAAACTTTTTTCCGCAAATTTGCCCTAATGAGTCAGTTGAGCTATAGAAAATGGTATTTTCGGGCACTTGTCCTTGGTTTGTCGGCCGTTTTGGCCGGGCAATCGTCTTTGTCGCTAAGCGGTCAGCGTCCGCTGGCTGCGCGTATGGCCAGTGTCCGTACGCTAAAGCCTGCCGGACCTGAATATTTGACGATCCGGGCCGAACCGGGTGACAATGTACCCAAATTGCTGGGTCGCTATCTTCTGGACGGTTACGATTGTAATGTGACAGCCTTTTTTGAAATTAATGAGTTGAAAGAGGATTACCGGCTGAAAGCCAACAACCTGTACAAAATTCCGGTCATGGTGGTGCCCTATGATGGCAAAACCATTCGATCCACCCTGAAAATTGACGATTGGCAAACGGCAATCCGGATCGACGCCTATAATAAGTCTGCAAAGGAGCAAGGGCTTCGGACCCGCAGTTTTATCGATGACAAGGAACTATGGGTGCCCTGGCATGAACTGAACTGTCCGGCGGAAGGTGAGGAGGCAGCGGCGCTCAAAGCGGCAAATTCCAGTACGGAAGGCACCGAAGTTATCCCAATCACCGAATCTACTGCGGCAAAAGGGAGCCGGATTTTTCCTATTTTTGGTAAAAAGTACCAAAAGACGCCATTGGTAAGCCGGAAACTGCAAGGAAAGGTGTTTTACATAATCAGCGGCCATGGTGGTCCAGATGTAGGAGCACAAGGCAATCGGGCTGGGCACACCCTTTGTGAAGATGAATATGCCTACGATGTAGCCTTGCGGCTGGTGCGGCTGTTGGTCAGCCATGGCGCCACGGCTTACATGATCGTACGCGATGCCAACGATGGAATTCGCGATGATGCCTATCTGGAATGCGACAAGGATGAAACAGTTTGGGGGGATCAAACGATACCGCTGGACCAAAAAGAGCGGCTGGCGCAGCGCACGGCCCTGATCAACCAGTTAACCCAAAATTATCTGAAATCCGGTGTCACTGACCAGACGATCATTGAAATCCATGTGGATTCCAGGCACCGGCATCAGGAGACAGACGTCTTTTTTTATTTCCGCCCCGACAGCGAAGCCAGTAAGGAACTCGCCCTGAGCATGCACAAAACCTTTTTGCAGAAATATACCAAGGTGCGTTCTCAGAAAAGTTATAACGGCACGGTGAGCGCCCGCAACTTGTTTACCCTGCGGGAAACGACCACGCCTGTAGCCGTGTACATTGAGCTGGCGAATATCCGGAACAGTTGGGACCAGCAGCGGCTGGTCATTGCAAACAACCGCCAGGCACTGGCCAATTGGTTGTTTACCGCCCTGAAGTAACCGCTCCGGCTCCTTACTTGGCAATGATTTCCGTCTTTTCCCCGAAATGATGGGCAAACCTGGCCATATCCTCGGCCAATTCCTTGTTGTTGGTAGCGCGCAGGTAGCTCTGACTGAGCGACCGCAGGATCTGGTACATAAACCGATCCATTTCCTGGACTTGCATTTCCCGGGTCCAAAGATCAATCCGGAGCGTGTCGCGGTGCTCCTTGTCGAATAAAGCGACGGACATTGCTTTACAGGACTCGGATTGGCCTTCGTTCCGGTCGCTGGCAGACCATTCAATATCCACCGGTACCCGGTCTTTGTCCAGGCTGACCCGGATGGTAATATTGCTCGTGTGAGCTATCTCGTTCGATTCCATTATTTTCAAAAAAATTGTTTCAAAAATAGCGCACAAAAGTAACCTAAAATCCCTTAAGCACCTATTTTTGCTCAGCAGAAACCCTGTAAACTTCAGTCCTGCCATGCCAACAATCCACCTCGGTTCCGCATTTGACAATCTGGTGTACAATCCGGTGCCGGCTGTTACTGCGGCGGAATGGTATGCGGGCCCCCGGAAGCTGCTCCATTGGCTGGAGGCGCAACTGGGTTTGAGCGGATCCCCTGAACACACCGACTATCTCCGGATCGAATTGTACCGGCAGGCGCTGTTGCAATGGCGCGAAACAGCCGCAAAACAACCGTTTTATTCTGCGTCATTTGATGCGGACCGGTTTGCCACGGCATCCGCCCTGCTTTCCCGGCGCGATGAATTGTTGTTGGCAGGTTGGGATTTTACTGCGCCCCCGGGATGCCCGGATCGACTGGCCGATCTTGCCGGGGTGGAAGCAATTTTCCGGATCAAAATATCCAATCCCGAGGCCGATATTACCCCATCCGGGATTGCCGATCGGTATGATCGCGTATTCCGGTGGCTCGCCTTGCGCGATCCGGATATTGATAAAATCGTCCTTTATGAGCCCCCGGATTTGTTGCTGCCCATCCTCCGGCGCCTTTGCGCTCATTTCAGCGACCGCGGTATTCCAGTAACTGTACAGCCTTCTCAACCCGCTGCCCGGGATCACAAAAGCGATCTGGCCTGGCTGCAGGGGCGTTTGCTGGGCGCCAATTCCGGAAAAAAGCAGGCTGCAGTCGATGGCTCCCTGCTGGTCCTGCGTGCGCGCCGCGACAGCGATGCTGCCGTTTTTTTAGCGCAATGGCTGGCTAAAAACCCCGACTGGAACCCCGTCTTTCTCCTGCCTGAACTCAACCGCGTGCTGGAACAGGCCATGATTCAGGAAGGCTTGCCCGCTATGGGCGTTTTATCCGCCTCTCTTGCCCGGCCTTCGCTCCAGGTATTGAAACTGGCGCCGGCATTTCTCTGGGAACCGGTCGATGTGTTCAAGATCATGGAGTTTGTCACGCTGCCGCTGAAACCGCTGGACGACGGCCTGGCCCTGGAGATCGCCCGGGTGCTGGCTGAAAAACCGGGGTTGTTCAGCGATACCTGGTTTGCCGCCGTATTCACTTATCTGGAACAGGAGCAGGTGCCTGAATGGGTGCGGGAACAATACGAGTTTTGGTTTGTCCGCCGGCGTTACCGCGCGGAAACCACCGCTCCGAAAAAGGATGCCGTGGACCTGTATGCCTACCTGCAGCGCTGGGCGCTGGACGCCTTCGAAGAAACGCAAAATACGACACTGCTGGTGTTGGCGGAGCAGGCGCGCCGCGTCCGGGACCTGCTGGAGACCCTGCCGGAACAACGGCTGGGTTTCCTTGAACTGGAGCGGATTGTCCGGACGATCTACGAACCGGCGCCGGTGCAACTAACTCAGGCAGAGACCAGTCGTAACGACTACGTACATCAACCCGGAGCGGTCGCTGTTCCTGCAGACACCTTGGTTTGGTGGAATTGCCTGTTTGATGCGGAAGTGCCCGCGCCGGACCACTGGCAGCAGCAGGAGCGCGCATGGCTGCTGGCTAGACAGGTTGACCTGGAGGATTCCTTAAGGGCCGGGCAACGCCGCCTGATGCTTAACCAGCGTCCGGTATTACAAACTTCCCGCAGACTTGTGCTGATCGTGCCGGAACAGGCCGATGGCGCCGATGCTTTGCCCAGTTTGTTGTTGAGCGATATTGAGGCAGCCTTTGATAACCACAATGACTTGTCCTTTTCTATCGATAACCGGGATGGTCGCGATGCACTGGCAAAATGGGGGACCCTCCCGGACCAAATATACCTGGACAGCCAAAAATCTGTGCGAACAAAACCGCACCTGATCATACCGCGTCCCGAACGTTTGCGCGACAGCGAGTATGAAACGCCGACGAATCTGGAGCACCTGTTTTATTACCCACACCGGTGGTTTTTCCGGCAAAAACTCCGGCTTTTCCCGGCAAGTCTCCTGGGTGTTTCCCGCGATCAAACACTTCTCGGTAGCCTGGCCCATCGTTTTTTTGAATTTATGTTGCAGGAACAGGACTGCCTGGAATGGGACCGGCTTGCCCTGCGGGACTGGATCGATGAAAAAGCAGGGCCCATGCTCGAACGGGAAGGCGCTACGCTCCTGCTGTACGGCCGGGAACCGGAGCGGAATCAGTTTCTCAACCGGGTTAAAAATGCCGCTTGGAGCTTGCTTACCCTTATACGGACCAACGGCTGGCGTATTGCCGGAACGGAACAATTGCTGGAAGGCGAGTTTGCCGGCTGGCCGGTTCGTGGAAAGGCCGATCTGGTACTCCACCGGGATACCGGCGAATGGGCGATCGTTGATCTGAAATGGAGCGGCGCGCGGCGCAGGAAGGAAATGATCCAGAATGGGGAAGATCTTCAGTTGGTGCTTTACGCGAAGCTGCTTCCTCCTCCGGAACAATGGGCGCATACGGCCTATTTTATTTTGGAAGAAGGCAAAATGGTTGCGCGAAACAAAGAAGCATTTCAGGATGCGGTCGTTGCAGAAGGATTGTGGGACCGGCATTCCGAGGCCTGCGAGGCTATTTTTTCCAAAATGGAACAAACCTTTGCCTGGCGACTGGAGCAATTGCGAAAAGGCCTGCTTGAATTGCGCAACGCCCGTACAGCCCCGGAGCTGGACGCGATCTATGCAGCCGAAATGCTGGAATTGCTTGAAATGAAAACAGAAGATGCCCGCTGGGATGATTACCGGATCCTGTTGGAAGGATTTTAATCGGCATCCGGAGCCATTTTTACCTGTAAGCCGTCCAACTCATCTGTAAGCCGGATCTGGCAGCTGAGCCGGCTGTTCGGCTGGACAAAAAAAGCCTGGTCGAGCATATTCATCTCTTCATCGGACTGCCCGGGCAAGCTGTGGCCACTCAGAACATAGACATGGCACGAAGCACACAATGCCATTCCGCCGCAAGTGCCTTTCATGGGCAATTCATGGGCTTTGCACAGCTCCATCAAATTAAGCTGCATATCAGTCGGGGCTTCAAATTTATGGGTTTTGTCTTCGCGGTCGATTACGGTAACGGAAATCATAGAGAAAAGGACCTGGACGGCGGTAGGTTTTTGTGTGTTCAGGATACTTGGTTGGGTAAACCCTCGATCCCGGTTACGGTGGTATATTTGAAAGACAGTTTTTTGCCCGGATTCACTATGTTGAAAGCGCCCTGGCAGGCCAAGGTAGCCTCGTGGAAGCCGCAAAGGATCAATTTCAGTTTGCCCGGGTAGGTATTGATGTCGCCGATGGCAAAAATTCCCGGCTCATTGGTGCTGAAATCCACGGTATTGACTTCGAGCGCCCCTTTTTCCAGGGCCAGCCCCCAATCGGCAATGGGCCCAAGTTTCGGCGTAAGACCAAAGAGCGGCACGAAGTGGTCTGTTGGAATCTGGAATTCCCCGTCTGTATCATGCTGGATAGTCAGGCTTTCCAGTTTTTCCCGGCCATTAAGCCCGGTTACCTGCGCGTTGGTGATCAATTTTACTTTGCCGGTGGCGGCCAGATGCTGCATTTTTTCCACAGAGTCGAGTGCGCCCCGGAATTCTGTCCGGCGGTGGATCAGGGTCAATTCCCCGGCGATATTGGCCAGGTAGATGGTCCAGTCCAGGGCAGAATCACCACCACCGGAAATGACCACTCGTTTACCGCGATAGATTTCCGGGTTTCGCACGAAATACTCCACACCCTTGTCTTCAAACTTCGCAATATTTT
>CAYVDV010000346.1:0-6177 GCA_964450465.1 uncultured Saprospiraceae bacterium | reverse complement strand
GGTGGTTTCAAAGCAACCGCCCTGGTCCACGGCCACGTCAACGATAACCGTACCGGGGCGCATAAGCGACAGCATGTCGCGGGTAATGAGTTTGGGAGCTTTTGCGCCGGGGATCAGTACAGCGCCTACGATAAGGTCGTGCGTCTGTACCAGCCGCCGGATCGTGTATTCATTAGAGAACAGAGTAGTTACATTGGCCGGCATAATATCGCTGAGTTGGCGAAGCCGGGGCAGGTTGACGTCTAGGAGCGTAACCTGGGCGCCCAGGCCGGCAGCCATTTTAGCTGCCTGTGTGCCTACGATGCCTCCGCCGAGCACCAAAACTTTTCCCGGTTCCACGCCGGGTACACCGCCCAGAAGTACACCACGGCCTTTTACCGGTTTCTCCAGGTACTTGGCGCCTTCCTGGATAGCCATACGGCCGGCTACTTCCGACATCGGGATCAGCAGCGGCAGCTGGCGGTCTTTGGTTTCCACGGTTTCATACGCCAGGCAAACCGATTTGCTCTTGATCATGGCGTGTGTCAGTTCTTCACTGGAAGCAAAGTGGAAGTAGGTAAAGACGAGCTGGCCAGCGCGGCAACGATCGTATTCTTCAGCGATAGGTTCTTTGACCTTCATGATCATTTCGGCGATCGCCCAAACCTCGTCGGCTGTGGGCAGAATTCTTGCGCCGGCCTCAACATAGTCCGCATCTTCAAAGCCGCTGCCCACACCGGCAGTACTTTCAACATATACGGTATGGCCGCGTTTGGTAAACTCCAGCGCTCCGGCGGGGGTAAGTGCAACGCGGTTTTCGTTGGTTTTAATTTCTTTTGGTACGCCGATAATCATAGGTACAGTTTTGTTTTAATGAAAAAATGGCCCAGTGGTCAGGGAGAGAACTAAGGCATCGGCGTAAAAAGTCCGTTATACACTGCATTTTTCCGCCGGGTTTTAAAAACCGGGCAAAGATAATACGGAGTACGCAATACGAAGTGCAGAACATAGGGAATACCACAGCTGGCGCATGTGTTAACTGCCGGGCATAAAAAAAGCGCGTGACGTTTCACGCGCTCCGAATTTTTCAATTCTAGAACAATACTTACACACGTATTACGTAATTTCCAAAATTGTGCCAAAAATGTGGTATTTCTCAATTTATGAAAAAATTTTTATTGTAATCCGGAATAATCTGTTTTTCCCGGGCAATCCGGAACATTTGCTGCACAGCGGAACGACCTTTTTCGCCCAGATCTGCGGTGAAGCCGGTGACATAAAGTGATATATGCGCCTGCATCACGGCATCTTCCATGGCCTGGGCATGCGCCCGCACAAAAGGCATGACGGAATCAGGATGGGCAAATGCATATTCCACACTCCTCCGCATAACCCGGTTCACTTTCTCCCGGACCTCCGGAGGCAGGCTCCTGTTTACCACAATGCCCCCCAAGGGAATGGGCAATCCGGTGCTTTGCTCCCAATATTCACCCAGATCGATCAGTTTAACCAGGCCTTTTTGCTCATAGGTAAACCGATTTTCATGGATGATCAGCCCGGCAACGGCATCGCCACGCAACACGGCCTCTTCAATCCCGGAGAACAGCGTTTCCACCTTGTTTTGCGCAGCCGGATACGCCAGGCTGAGCAAGAAGTTTGCGGTGGTCATTTTTCCGGGAATAGCGATCGGACCGTTTACAATTTCTCTCTCGCTGAGTGCCCGGCGGGCGACAAGAAGAGGGCCGCAATTATTGCCCAGGGCGCTTCCGGCATCCAGGAGGGCGTATTCCTGGGTCAGGTACGCGAAGGCATGGTAGCTAAGTTTGGTGATATCGATAGCTCCGGAAAAAGCCCGGCGGTTGAGTGCTTCGACATCATCCAGGACGACGTCAAATGCCAGTCCTTCTGTATCAATTTTGCCGTGCACCATGGCATCAAATATGAATGTATCGTTCGGGCAGGGTGAAAACCCAAGGGTAAGTGTATGCATTGTTCTGTCTTTTTCGTGCTTAATTCAGTTACCATCGATGGCTCAGAATTACATTCCGGATGATTTTCGGCAGCAAAGTAACGCGTTCGGGCAAAAAGCGCTCCGGGTAAGCGTACTTTTACCGGCGTTTTTCAGGAACAGGCGTGAAATGACCACTTCCGATATTCTATTCGAGGACAACCACCTGCTGGCAATAAACAAACCGGCCGGTTGGCTGGTTCAGGGCGACCGCACCGGCGACCCCACCCTGACGGATTGGGGCAAGGCCTATCTCAAAGAAAAATACGCAAAACCCGGCGCTGTATTTTTACACCCCGTACACCGGATCGACCGGCCGGTGAGCGGTGCGGTGTTGTTTGCCCGAACGGATAAATCCCTGGGGAGGCTCACTGCGATGTTTCGGGAACGAACGGTGCACAAGGTTTACCTGGCGCTGGTGCTGGCGGCCCCTGGTTCAATCTCCGGCGAACTGCGGCACTTCCTGCGCAAGGATGAGCAGCGAAATATTACCCGGGCCTTTGAAAGACCGGTTGCTGAAGCAAAGGAAGCCGTGTTGCAATACCGTTATCTCGGAAAAGCAGGAGTATATCATCTGGTTGAGGTGCATCCGCTCACCGGCCGGCCCCACCAGATCAGGGTTCAACTGGCTGCAATGGGATGTCCGATCCTGGGCGACCTGAAATACGGCGCGCCCGCTCCCCTGCCGGATGCCTCGATCGGATTGCATAGCCGCAGCATCAGCCTGGAACATCCGGTCCGCAAAGAGCCGCTAAGGATTACAGCGCCCCTGCCGACATCTGCAGTTTGGCTGCCGGTGGCGCCCCTGCTCAGGAAATAAGGCTGAAAAAAAGCCTCTCCGATGACTGACACCGGGAGGCTCCGAAAACAATAAACAGCAGGATAATTCTTGGATGGGGTGTAACCCTCTTCAACAGTACGTTGTGCGAAGCGTCAGATGAAATTCAGACAATGTTTGGCAAATATGCGCTTATACGTTGCTGATTTTCCGGACGACTTTATACAGCCGGGTTGTTTCGTTCACTTCTTCCTCGAACGGATCGTGATCGAAGTAATTGGCGGAGATCAGTTTGAAGCGGACAACGCGCCCGCGGTTGTTGTATATCTTTTGCACATACTTGACCCATACATTGCCGCTGCTGCGCACGGCATAAATCTCGTTATCGCGGATATCGTTGAGGTTTTCAACCGAACGACACACAACAATGTCGCCATGGCGAATGACCGGCTCCATCGAGTTCCCTTCGATCTGGAAAGCGACCAGGCCGGTACCGCTTACACCAGGAATGGAGAAATACGTATTATCTTCTGCACTTTCAGCGCCCAGGGTACTGCCTGCAAACGCGCGAATAGTCGTGAACAGGATATTTCCTTCGCCCGCAGAATAGAATTTATCGCCGGTCAGCACCTCGCCCGGCGCTTCAAAGCCAAAGGGGTTGCCGATACCATGGAGCAGCCAGGCCTCGTTGATATCAAAGGAGCGGCAAAAGGACTGCGCCTGGCCATAGTCGATAACCCGCTTGCTGTCGGGGTTCAGGAATGCACGGATGATGTGACCGTATGCCTTGTTACCCAATACTTTTTCCGCTACATCGCCCACACCCTTACCGCCCCGGTCGTTTTTGACAATGGCGCCGCGGTCTTCCAGTAATTTGAAGGCTTGTACAAAGCGCTCGTTTAAGTTGATGCGATCTTCTTTAATCATAAGGCCTGAATTTTCGAATGGATCACCGGACTTTTATTCCGGTGACATTTTGTTGTTTGACACTGCAAACTTAAAACAAATGGTTTTTAAAAACAAAAAATGTCAAAGATTTTTTTTACATCTTTTTGGACTTTTCAGATGCCGCTTTTCTTTCCCCTTGCAAATCAGGCATTTGGATTGGGAATAATTTTTGTTGATTCCAAACACAAATCGTCGGGCAGACGACCCGGCCGGGGGCATTGCGCTTTTTCGTATCACATTTTATTGTACATTTGTTGCCGGAAAAGTACAATGTGAAGGAACCCGGCCAACGGGAACACCTTTTTTGTTTTATATGGGTATAGTTGTTTCACTTCTCAACCACAAGGGTGGCGTCGGCAAGACGACCAGCGCCATTAATATTGGCGCCGGATTGGTCGAGCTCGGCAAAAAGATTCTGTTGATCGATCTTGATCCGCAGGCAAACCTGACGATCTCGCTCGGTATCCCCCGTCAGAAATTCACGATCTACGAAGCGATGCGCGGCGAAGGCGAGCTGGTCCCGTATGCGCATAAAACCAATCTGGACGTCATTACTTCCTCGCTTGACCTGTCGGGCGCTGAAATGGAACTGATCAATGAGGCCGGCCGGGAGTTTATTCTCCGCGAACTCATCAGCCAGGTAGAAGACGACTACGATTATATTATTATCGACTGCCCGCCCTCCCTGGGCCTGCTGACCCTGAACGCCCTGACCAGCAGCCGCTTTGTACTGATTCCCCTGCAAACGGAGTTTCTCGCCGTGCAGGGCCTGGCCAAGATCAAACAGGTGATCGATAAAGTTAAGTTCCGCCTGAACAAACAGGTGGAAATGGCCGGTGTGATCGCAACGATGTACGACAGCCGGCGTGTACTGAACCGCGATGTGGTGGAGATCATCCACAAATACTTTGGCGATAAGGTATTTGATACCTACATCCGCGATAACATTGCCCTGGCCGAGGCGCCGGCCCAGCGCAAGGACATCTTTGACTATAACCCGAAATCTCCCGGGGCGCAGGACTATCTCGAGCTTTGCCGCGAATTTCTGGCCCGCGTGGAAGGCATTTCCACGCCTGCCACCCAACACGAACAAGAAGTCTGAACCGATGAGTAAAAAGAAATTCTCCGAAGGTCTTGACGATTTGTTCCAAGACCTGCCTTCCGAGGAAGAAAACTGGGGACATACCCCGGATTCCTCTCTGCGCGAACGCAGGGCAACTACCAAGAATTTTATGCACGACCTGGACGTGCTTTTTCAGGAAGCCCTGGATGAAAGCCTGGGAAAACTGGATACCGAACCACCTGCAGCCGCCACGCCAGGCACCAAAAGCAAATCCACTGCAGCGTATCGCGCCCCCATGGGCGGCCTCGATACGCTTATCCGCCAAACCATCAGCATCAGCGAGTTGCAATCCGACGAAGAGACCGGAAAAAAACGCCTCACCGTAGCCGTCGATAAATCCAAACTGGACAAACTCAAAGCCATCGCCCGGCTCGAAAATGCCTATATGAAGGATATCATGGTCCAACTGATCGACGAGTATATCCAGGAATACACCCGGAATAAAGGCCTTGACTTATAACGCTGGGCATGCGCGCATACCATGACTTCCGGCTGTTTTACAACCAAAGCATCCATCCGGAACTGTTGAACCTTGAACAACGCCGGCGGCAGCTGATGCGGCTGCTAAGCCTGTCTGCTTTTCTCCTGCTGGCGGTGCTGCTGTTGCAAGTTTACATACAGATTTTTGTCGTAACCCTGATCCTCCTCATCCCGGTCGGGCTTTGGATCGCTTATCTCGTCTTCCGGGTACAGGTGTTCTACCAGGAGTTCAAACCGCGGGTCGTTGGGCTGGTACTGGATTTTATCGATAACGATATCAACTACGGCAGCTTCCGCTACCGGGCTAAGGGCGGAATCGAAAAAGAAAAGTTCCTGGCCAGTAAACTCTTCACCCGCGCCGACGAATATCTGGCCGAAGATCATATCAGCGGCCAGGTCCGCGAACTCCCCTTTGAACTCTGCGAACTCCGGGTGCGGGAGTTTTCCGATGTCCGTACCCGGCTCGATTACGTTTTCAGCGGCGTGTTCCTGATCGGCGATTTCCGGCGGCCAGAAATGAACGGCGGCGTCCTTCTGCTTCCCGATGCCTATCGCAAGTATCTGAGCCGAAGCGAACGCGCCTTCCATCTGATCGGTGGCCGGCGGGTACGCAACAATCTGTTGCCCGAATTCGAAGCCTTCTTCGATACCTATGCCACCCCAAACGTACGCCTCCAGGATGTGCTGTCCGGCGATCTGCAACGCGCCATCCTTCGTTTCCGGCAGCAGTTTCAGGAAGCCAACCGGGAAAAAGAGATCTACCTGTCGATCATTAACGACAAAGTATATATCGCGCTCACACAGGACAAAGACCTGCTGGAGCCCTCCCGGTTCCGAAAGACCGTGAGTGTCGAAATCGTC
>CAYVDV010000345.1:0-6192 GCA_964450465.1 uncultured Saprospiraceae bacterium | reverse complement strand
CTGCCGGGCGTTATTATGAGCCAGGGGCCGGGGCAGTGGTATTTGGGGGCGTACAGTGGGTGTGGGAGTAGCGATATTTACCCCAGCACGGCCAGCGCTTTTTCCACAACCGCCTCCGCCGTCAGCCCGAACTCCCGGTATAGTTGCTCGTAGGGCGCCGAGGCGCCGAAATGGTCGAGCCCAACTACTCCGCCATCCAGGCCTACGTATTTGTACCAACCCAGCGAGGCGCCGGCTTCCACGGCTATCCGTGCCCTGCAGGAAGGCGGGAGGACATTGTCGCGGTAAGCAGGTGTTTGCTTGTCGAACACATCCGTGGAGGGCATGGAAACAACTCGTACGCGAATGCCTTTTTGATTGAGTTGGGCCTTGGCAGCCAGGGCAATTTCCACTTCCGAGCCGGAAGCGATCAGGATGAGTTGGAAATCTTTGTCTTCCACCAGAACATAGCCGCCTTTGCGGGCTTCTTCGGCACTGGCCATGTCCTGTGCGCTGCGGTTGAAGGTGGGCAGGTTTTGGCGGGTGAGCACCAGGCCGGTGGGGCCATTGGTGCGGGCCAGGGCCATTTTCCAGGCCACAATAGTTTCATTGGCGTCCATGGGGCGGATGAGCGAGAGATTGGGCATTGCCCGCAGGGAAGCCAGCTGCTCGATGGGCTGGTGAGTGGGTCCGTCCTCGCCCAGGCCGATCGAATCGTGGGTGAGCACATAGATGACCCGCACGCCCATGAGGGCCGCCAGGCGCATGGCCGGGCGCATGTAATCGGTAAAGATGAAAAAGGTGCCGCCATAAGGGATGACGCCGCCGTGCAGGGCCATGCCGTTCATGATGGCGCCCATGCCATGTTCGCGTACGCCGTAGTGGATATACTGACCAGACGGATTTTTTCGGCTGAACGGCGCTTGTCCTTTGGCCTGGGTCTTGTTGGAGGGAGTCAGGTCAGCGGAGCCGCCCACCAGCGCGGGTATTTTTCCTGCAATAAAATCCAGCACCTTGCCGGAGGCGATCCGGGTAGCCATCTTGCCTTCGGGAAACTCCGGTATTGCCAGGGCTGCCTCGGGCACTTCCCCTTTCCGGCAGGTTTCAAAGGTAGCTGCCAGGTCGGGCCGGGCCTTATGGTATTTGCCGCAGAGTTCCAGCCACCGGTTTTCGGCTTTGGCGCCGTCAGCCACTGCCTGGCGGGTGATTTTCAGCACCTGTTCCGGGATGTAAAAGGTTTTGTCGGTAGGCAGGCCCAGTTTTTGTTTCGTCAGCAGCGCCTCGTCTTTGCCCAGCGGAGAGCCGTGGGCCTCTTCCTTACCCGCTTTGTTGGGACTGCCGAAGCCAATGATCGTGCGGCAGGCGATGATCGATGGCCGGTCGGAAGCCTTTGCGAGCGTGATAGCCGCCCGGATGGCATCGTAATCATGTCCGTCGATGCGCTGGGTATGCCAGCCGTAGGCCTCGTAGCGCTGCAGCACGTCCTCGCTGAAGGAGAGTTCCGTTTCGCCGTCGATACTGATATGGTTGTCGTCGTACAGGACGATAAGTTTGGACAGTTGGTTATGGCCGGCAAAGGAGCAGGCTTCGTGCGAAATGCCCTCCTCCAGGTCGCCGTCGCTGGCGATCACCCAGGTGTGGTGATTAACCACCTTGTAGCTGCCTTTATTGAACCGCGCTGCCAGCATTTTCTCGGCCAGCGCCATGCCCACGGCGGTCGAAATACCTTGTCCCAGCGGGCCGGTAGTCGTTTCCACGCCAGGGGTGTCGTGGTATTCAGGGTGGCCCGGGGTTTTGCTTTTCCATTGCCGGAAGTTTTTCAGTTCCTCCAGGGGCAGGTCGTAGCCGTATAAGTGCAACAAGCTGTAAATCAGCATACTGCCGTGGCCGGCCGAGAGCACAAAGCGGTCGCGGTCAAACCAGTTCGGGTTTTGCGGATTGTGTTTTAAAAATTCCGACCAAAGTACGGCGGCTACATCGGCCATGCCAAGCGGCATGCCGGGGTGACCCGAGTTGGCTGCTTCAACGCCGTCGATAGAGAGGCCGCGGATGGTGTTGGCAATTTTCCGGAGGACCTGATTTTTCATGTCTGTAGTTTATGGAAAAGAAGGAAATCGGGGCAAACATACGGATTCCGGAACAGAGGAATAAAAAAAGGCCTCACCCATTTTCGGGTAAGGCCTCGTGTCGTTTATAACATCTTAAGTAACATAAATTTGAAGAGGCAAACTTGAAAAATTTTAGCCCCCCACCAACCCCCGCTCTGCCGCTTCCACCTTCGCAAACCCGAACCCGGCCCAAACGGCGTCCATTTCCGCGGCGATTTGCGCCGTGCCCAGATTACCGGTGCTGCCCAGATGGGTGTGGGGCAACGGCGGCGGCGGGCTGAACGTACCGTCTTCCACAGCCTGACCCACCTGGCGGTAGGCGTCGCGGAAGGGCAGGCCTTCCTGCACCAGCTGGTTCACGGCTTCTACGGTGAACAGGTAGCGGTATTTCGGGTCTTCCAGGATAGCGGTGTTCACCCGCATGTGTTCGAGCATGAGCCCCAGCATGGCCAGGCATTCGCGCAGCTCGTCAAAGGCGGGAAAAAGGCGCTCTTTGAGCAGCTGAAAATCGCGGTGGTAGCCGGAAGGCAGGTTGGAGGTAAGAAGGGCAATTTCGTTGGGGAGTGCCTGCAGGGTATTGCAGCGGGCGCGCACGAGTTCGAACACATCGGGGTTTTTCTTGTGCGGCATGATGCTGCTGCCGGTGGTGAGTTCGTCGGGGAAAGAGATGAACCCAAAGTTTTGGGACAGGAACAGGCAGGCGTCGTACGACAGTTTGCCCAGGGTGGCAGCCAGATTGGCCAGGGCCTGCGCTACCACGCGCTCGGTTTTGCCCCGGGCAGCCTGTGCCGCCATGGCGTTCACGTGCGGGGCGTCGAAGCCCAGCAAGCGGGTGGTCAGTTCGCGGTCGAGTGGAAAAGAGGAGCCGTAGCCGGCGGCCGAGCCGAGCGGGTTTTTGTTGGCCAGCCGCCAGGCCGCCTGCAGGGAATACAGGTCGTCCACCAGGCTCTCGGCAAAGGCGCCCAGCCAGAGCCCGAACGAAGAGGGCATGGCCACCTGGAAGTGGGTGTAACCCGGCATGGCCACCTCTTTTAGTTCCTCACTGCGCCGTTGCAACAGATCAAACAGCGCCCGGACTTCCCCCGCCAGCGCAATGATCGAGGCCCGGAAAAAGAGTTTCAGGTCGGTCAGCACCTGATCGTTTCGGCTGCGGCCGGTGTGGATCTTTTTGCCGGCGTCGCCGCAGGTCCGGGTAAGCAGGAGTTCCACCTGGGAATGCACATCCTCGATACCGGGCTCCAGTTCGAAGCGGCCGGCTTGAATCTCCGCATAAATAGTGCGGAGTGCCGAGCGCAGTGTTTCCACTTCGGCCGGCTCAAGCAGGCCCACATGGCCCAGCATTTCGAGGTGCGCCAGCGAGCCGAGCACGTCAAAGGGCGCCAGAAAGAGGTCCATTTCCCGGTCTTTGCCGGTGGTGAATTGTTCCACAGCGCTGTGCATGGAACCGGTTTTTTGCCAGAGTTTTTTTATGTCGTTTGCCATGCTTAAAAGGAGGTGTTTTCCAACAATTGCAGGTAAAATGCCAGCCCGTCGCGGACTTCCTGCACGTAAATGAATTCATCGGCGGTGTGGCTGCGGGCGCTGTCGCCGGGCCCCGTCTTCAGGGCCAGAACGGGCAGCAGGGCCTTGTCGCTGGTCGTGGGCGAGCCGTACGGCGTTTTTCCGAGCCGGAGCCCGGCCTGTACCAGCGGGTGTTCTTTGGCAATGGCCGTGGCGCGCAGGCGCGTGGAGCGCGGCGCAACCGTGCATTGCACATTAGTGCGGATCGTTTCCAGCACTTCCTCCGGCGTGCAGGCATCGGTGAGCCGCACATCCACCACAAAACGGCAGGTGTCGGGCACCACGTTGTGCGCCTTGTTGGGCGTTTCGATCGAGGTGACGGTCATTTTCACCGGTCCTAGCCATTCCGATTCCCGGGGGAAGCGGTAGTCCCGGAACCAGGCGATGTCGGCCATGGCAGCATACAGGGCATTGATGCCCTCTTCCCGGGCTGCGTGGCCAGCTTTGCCGTGGGCTGTGCAATCGAGTACGAGCAGGCCTTTTTCGGCGACGGCCAGATCCAGTTTGGTCGGTTCGCCGATGATCCCGCAGGCGAGTTCGGGCAAATGCGGCAGCAGGCTCTCCAGGCCGTTCGCGCCGCTGATCTCCTCTTCGGCTACGCCGGCAAACACGAGATTGAACGGCAGGTCGCTGCGCTCGTACAACGCTGCGAATGCCGCCGCCAGGCAAACCAGGCAGCCGCCGGCATCGTTGCTGCCGAGGCCATAGATTTTACCGCCGGCCTCTTCCGGTACAAAGGGGTTGCGGGTATAGCCGGGGTTAGGGCGCACGGTATCGTGGTGGGAGCAGAGCAGGATAGTTGGTTTTCCTTCGGAAAAATGGCGGTTTTGAGCCCAGACATTGTGGTGTAAGCGCTTGCAGGGGATGTTGTATTGCCAGAAAAATTGTTCCAGCAGGGAAGCCGTCGCATCTTCCTCCCTGCTGAAGGAGGGTGTGGCGATCAGGCGTTTGAGCAAATCCAGGGCTGCTTCTGTACGGGCTTCCAGACCGGGATCCGGATTAATGGGCAAAGTCGTCATAGTGTGATTTTTGTTCCGCAAACAGCTTCCGGGTCCAGATTGGCGAGAATATCAGCGGCACTACCGGCAATCACGGTTTGCACCCCGCCGGCTACTGCGGCAAAGGCATTGTCCAGTTTGGGCAGGATGCCGTCGCGGACGGTTTCCTTTGTCTGCATTTGGCGGTATTGTTCTTTCGTGAGGACGGAGATAACGGACTGCTCATCCTCTGGATCTTCGAGGATGCCTTTTTTTTCAAAACAAAACACGAGGTGCACGGCGTATGAGCTGGCCATGGCCTGGGCCACCACGGAAGCGATTGTATCGGCATTGGTGTTGAGCAATTGCCCCTGGCCATCGTGGGTGAGGGGCGCCAGCACGGGGGTGAGCCCCTGTTCGAGCCATTGGTGCAGCGCCCCGGTGTTGACTTGTCCGGGTGCGGTATCGCCCGCCCAGCCATAGTCAACGGCGCCTGCGGGGCGCTTGGACGCCCGGAGGACATTGCCGTCGGCGCCGGTGAGCCCGAGGGCGTTGCAGCCCAGCGCCTGCAGGCGGGCGCAGAGCTGCCGGTTGATCAGTCCGCCGTACACCATGGTGACCAGTTCGAGCGTAGCGTCGTCGGTGATGCGGCGCCCCTGCACGTATTGCGGTTGCAGACCGAGCCGGGCGCCCAGGGTGGAGGCGATCTTGCCGCCGCCATGGATCAGGATCTTCGGACCGGGGATCGCTGCGAAATCCCGCAGGAAGGCCTCCAGGGCAGCGGGTTCATCGAGCACGTTGCCGCCGGTTTTGATGATGTTGAGCGTTTTTTGCATGTGATGTAGATTCTGGCGATTTGGGGGCAAAAGCAATCACCTCAGCAGCAGATTCAGCGCTGCCTGCGCCGCCCAAACGCGGTTGCCGGCCTGTTGAACCACGGCGCTTTGCGGGCCGTCCAGCACGGCTGCCGACAGCTCCAGGTCGCGGCGCACCGGCAGGCAGTGCAGCACACGGGCCTGGTTGGTGCGGGCGAGTTTTTCGGGCGTCAGCATCCAGTGGCGGTCGGTACAACGGATTTGCCCGTAGGGCTCGGTGGCGCTCCAGTTTTTTACATAGACAAAATCGGCGCCGTCCAGGGCTTCGTCCTGATTCGTCGTTGTGGGCGCGTTGCCGGTGTATTGCCGGTCCAGTGCATAGCCTTCCGGGTGCGCCACGACCAGATCGGCTTCTCCCCAGGCTGTGACCCATTCCGCAAAAGAATTGGCTACGCAATGGGGCAGGGGTTTGATATGCGGCGCCCAGGTAAGGGCAATACGGGGCCGGCGTTTGTGCGGCCATAATTCGCGGATGGTGACCAGGTCGGCGAGGCTCTGCAGCGGATGCCGGGTGGCGCTTTCGAGGCTTAAGATCGGGCGTCCGGACAGTTGCTCGAAGCGGCCCAGGATGGTTTCCGATGCATCATCGGCGGGGTTTTGCAGGGCCGGAAATGTGCGCACCCCGAGGATGTCGAAATACTGGCCCAGTACCGGGGCCGCCTCGCGTATATGTTCCACGGTGAGGCCATCCAT
>CAYVDV010000344.1:0-6205 GCA_964450465.1 uncultured Saprospiraceae bacterium | reverse complement strand
AAAGCAGCACCAGTACGACCAAAAACAGGAAAAAGACCGTAAAGAGGTTCGGAAAATTCACCTGATTATTCATGCCGACGATATCTGCCATGGCACGTCCGGTTTTTTGGGCAATGGCTACTTGCTCCTGGACCTTGGCTTTGGAGGCAAATTCGATGCGCAAAAGTTCATAATAATCACCTTCGGCCTTGATTTGAAGGTATGCTTCCGGAAGCATGGCGGAGAGGAGGCGTTCGGTGGGTTGCCGGTAAATCCGGTTGACAAACTTGGCGACAGGAGGGGCCATGCTGATACCCGTCAATATGCCGTAGAGCAATAAAAACAGGGCGAAATATTTTAAAGCCGGACCGATGAGTGCTTTCATAATATAAAAGAAGGACAGCAGTTCAGGATAATCATTAAGCGGATTGCTGGCCTCTCACCCAATTAATCCAGGTGAGCAGCAACAACATGCTGATCATCGTAAAAATAATGAAGCCACCCTGGATGTGCAAGATTTCAAAAATCGTTTTGGAAAAATACACGCCGGCCAAAAAAAGTCCGGCAATCCGAAGCCAATTGAGCACGGCCAATACACCAATTCCCCACATTATCCCGGTTATTTTTTGTTTGCGCGTGGCAGGGAATATCAGGATGCCGCTCACCAAAATGGCGATGGGCTCAAGCCCGTCGCAACCATTTTGGATATCGACCGAAAAATCGGCATTGGCAATCGCCGAACCAACAACTTTGGTGTCATGCCCGAGCAGGTGCAACAATAAATTTCCGATAAAAGCCTGCCCATAAACCAAGGGTTTTTCGAGGTGGGTTTGGTAAAAAGGGGAGAAATAGATCGCGTAAAAAACAGCCATGCAGCCCACAAATCCCAGTACGTATCGCAGGATTGGGTGGCGGTCTTTGAGCATCGCCTGAACACTTTTAGAAATACGAAAAGGCGCTGCATCTTCCTTGGTCTGCCTTTGGGGTGTTTGCTTCCGTTTCTTCGCTGACATATATGGGTATATTAACAAGAGCGCAGTAACAGGCTATTATGCTCATTACTGCGCTCTTTATTTAAATCAAATTGCGGACCGAACGGCAGGATGCCGTTCCAGATTCAATTATCCGTTGCTTTTGGATTTCATGACGAACTGTACCAGATACGCAATAATGCCGCCCGCCAGCAAGCTGCCGGGGATATCCGCATTGGTCAGGTTATAACCAAAAGCCGACAGGATTGTGAAAACAAGCGCAAAAGCCAAATAGACCAGGGGCAGTACTTTGAGATAAAGGGCTTTGTCAAATGGCAACTTCGAGGAAGGCGCAGTCCTGTTTCCGCCGACATTTTCCAGGGACAAAGATTTTTGTTGCTGCATTCCGAATACCACTGCCATCGAGAAGACGATCAAAGCAAAGAGGATCAGGCCCCATTCGGACATGGTCGGGATGGTTGCCGCGCCAAATGAACAGAAGGATGGCGCAAACCCGGCACCGGGATTGGTCAATGCGCAGGATGTTGCAGAGAAAGAAGCCGTCAGTTGAATCGGTAGCCCGTTTGCAGACATGCTCAAGCCTGTGAACGTGTATGATCCTGCACCCAGCGCGCTAACGGGAACGGAAGCCGTAGCGGACCCGCTTAAGTTCAAGGTTCCGCTAGCCGGCGGGTTTGAGAAAGTAACCGTAACATCAGCCGTGAAGGTATCATCGGTAGCATTATTCGGGGTGCCGTTGTCGTTGCACACCGAAATATTGGAAGCCGATATGCTATTGACGGAGCAGGATGCCACCACCGAGCAGGATGTCGGGGCCGTGCCAGCGTTATTATTGGTCAATGCACAGGCTGAGTCGGCCGAAAAAGCCGCTGTCAATACAATCGGCGTTCCGTCTGCGCTCATCGAAACGCCCGTAAACGTGTAGCTCGTCGCACCAAGCGAACCGACTGCAACGGATGCTGAACCATCGCCGGAGAGGTTTAAGGTCCCGGTAGCCGGCGCTGTGGAAAAGGTGACGGTCACATTGGCCGTGAACGTATCGTCATTTGGATTTGCCGGCGTTCCGTTGTTGTTACAGGTTGAAATATTGCTGACAGCGATAGACTCGACAGCACAGGATGATGCACAAGCCACATTGAGGAGTGGTGCATAGCGCCAAGCCACACCTGCTGTGATGCCAACAGAGCCCGCGGGATTAGGACCAGGCTCTACGTAGGTCTGCATACCAACAATGACGTTGCCATTTGGAGCAAACATGGCCGGTTGGGGTGAGCCCCCTGGCCCACCAATGTACTGCATAATATTGCTGCTCGTATTGGCCTGACCGGTGTAAACTTCGGAAAGCAATTTGGAATAGCCATATACGGCATCCGTAGCACAACCAATCCTGACCTCCGCACCGACCAGGGCCTGGCCGGGACCGGCGTCAACCGGGCCGTCGGGAGTGCCGAGTGTGCTTGTCCCGTTAGAGCAGGTCACCATGACCGTGGTGCCCAGGGAGCCGTCGGGGTTCAGCTGTTTGCAGCGCAACTTAAACTGACTGAGTACCATTGTGCCATAAACATTGCCTTCTATGCCCTCGTATCCGACGGCTACATAACCCGGAGGACAGTCGCAAACTGCGCCAGCTTGGGCAGTAGCGGGGCAAAAAGAAATGGGATTTTTTAAAACAGGGGAGAGTTGCCCGACTGTTGTGCCCAGTTCGTAGCATTGGGCATGACCCGATTGGGTGAAATACAGCCCGGCGACTAAGCAAAGGGCTATTTGCGTAAAAATTTTATTCCTTTTCATAAGATTATAAATTTAATAAGGCAAATTGATCGCTCAGGTATTCAAAAATACCGGAAAAGCAATTCTTTAAGGCCCAAATGTAACGCAATAAATAAAAAGTTCTACTATTTTTTAGCAGTTTAGCATATCTGGTATACTGGCAGCAAGTCATGCTTCCGCTGATTTTCATTTTTGCTTTGCTTGGTCAAATGTCTTGTCCCACCTGTTTCTAATCGAACAGCCGGTCGTCGCCAAATCTTTTACCTTGCGGCTTTAAACCTTTTCCAATAGGCACTGTCAGACTGATTTTTGCAAAAACCAAATGCAATGCTGTAACAGGAGCGCTGTTGCCGTTGCAAAAATCCGTAACATATTATGCGACTACCCGTTCTTCTTCTGCTGGTTGCCTTTACCCGCTGGCTGCCGGCCCAAACCAACCCTGCCATCACTTCCTGGATTGTCAACACAACGGGGCAAACCGGTTTTGGCGGCATTCCGACCAACGTGCAGCAGGTGCAATATTCCGACAACAACGTTTACGTCAGTACGAACGACATCGCTGACTGGATTCCCATCGGCTACGATTGGCCGAACAACCCCTGGTTTCCCGAAAGCCAGAATTACGTGTTTAAAATCACGCTCCGCCCCCAGGAAAAAACAGGCGCAAAAACCATCACGCCGTATGGCCACATCGGTATATGGACCAACGGCGTGTCCATCTACAACCCCAAAGACGCCAAAAGCTGGCAGGACGCAGACACCTGGTTTCAAAACGCGTTTTATTTCGAGCACCTCGAAATGGAGACCTTCGACCCCTGCCTCGGCCACCCGAACAACATGCACGAGTACCATTTGCACGTCAATCCGACCTGCCTGTATGACGATACAGACAGCTCCCGGCATGCTCCACTCATCGGTTTTGCATTCGACGGCTTCCCGATCTATGGCGCGTATGCCTTTGCCAACACCGACGGCACCGGCCCCGTCACGCGGATGCGCAGCAGTTACCGCCTGCGCAACATCACCGACCGAACCAGCCTGCCCGACGGCACGATGTTGTCGCCTTCGCTGTACGGCCCGCCGCTCAGCACATACCCCCTGGGCGCTTACGTAGAGGATTTTGAATACGTCAACGGCTGGGGCGACCTCGACCAATACAACGGGCGTTTTTGCATAACGCCGGAATATCCCGACGGCATTTATGCGTACTTTGTCACGATTGACGAGAACCAGACGCCCGTTTATCCCTATGTGCTCGGCCCCCGTTATTTCGGCATCGTGCAGCCCGGCAATACAGGCCCCAATTCGGGGCATAACGTGATCAGCGAGCCGGTGAATGTGTACACCAGTGCCAACGATATTGACAATCAAATCGCTTTCAGCGTCTATCCGAACCCGGCGAGCGATTACGTCAACTTCTTTTTGGTTCCTACCTATAACAGCAATATGACCGCCGCGCTTTATAGCCAAACGGGCGCCTTGATCGAGCAGATTGAAAATGTGCAAACCGCCATCAATTACAGCTTTGACACGAGCCGGTTGCCCGGTGGTATTTACCTGCTCCAAATAAAAAACGGCACACAACAAACCACTGCTAAAGTCCTGATTCAACGATGAAAAAAGCCCTGTTGCCCGTCCTGATTTTTCTTGCGCTTGCTTCCGGAATGGTCGCCCAGCAAAACATCCTGTTGATTATCGCCGACGACCTCGGCACGGACTATTGCGGTTTTTATGAGGATGCACAAGACACGGCCAATATGCCCCATATCCGCTCGCTGCTGAGCAGAGGCGTCCGCTTCACCAATGCCTGGTCAAACCCTGTTTGCTCACCCACCCGGGCTGGCATCCTGACAGGGCGGTATGCCTTTCGCACGGGCGTCGGCACCGCGATTTCGGGCCAGGGTAACGTTGAACTGGACACGTCGGAAATCACGATTGGAAAGCTGCTGAAACATGCCGCCCCGGTCACGTACGCCACGGCGAACATTGGCAAGTGGCACCTCAACCCGCAGACGCCGCAGTCGCTGAAATATCCGAACCTGATGGGCTACGACCATTTTTCAGGCAGTTTTCTGGGTGAGGTACCCGATTATTTTGATTGGAAAAAAGTGGTGGATGGCGCCAGCGCTGTCACCGTCACCAATTACGCCACCACGGAAACCGTGGATGATGCCATCCATTGGCTCGACGGCTTGAACGGCAATCCGCCATTTTTTCTCTGGCTTGCCTTCAATGCCCCGCATACGCCCTTTCACCTGCCGCCCGATTCGCTGCACACCGTGCCGGGGCTGACCGGTACGCAAATGCACATCAACCAAAACCCGAAAAAATATTTTCGGGCGATGACCGAAGCCATGGACACCGAAGTCGGGCGCCTGTTGCAATGGCTCGATCAGCAGGGCCAACTCGACAGCACGAATATTATCTTCATCGGCGACAACGGCAACCTGAAGCGCGTCTCCCAAATCTCCGACACCACGCGGGGCAAAGGCACGATTTACGAGTACGGGGTGCATGTCCCGTTCATCGTTGCAGGCCCGGCGGTAGCCGTGCCTGGCCGTGTCAGCGAGGCCCTGGTGAGCACACCCGACCTCTTCGCCACCATTCTTGAACTGGCAGGCTATAACAACTGGCCTTCCGCGATTCCTGCCGGCAAGCCCGTGGACTCCAGGAGCCTGATGCCCATTTTGAAAAACCAGAGCCAGACGGTCCGGGACTGGAATTTCACTGAGCAATTCAACCCACAACCCGACCCTGACGATGGCAAAACCATACGCAACCTGGCCTACAAACTCCTCCATTTCGACGATGGCCATCAGGAATTTTACCAGCTCGCCACCGACCCGTTGGAACAAACTGATTTACTCCTCCAGCCGCTCGACGCGGAAGCGGCAAGTAATTACGACTACCTGTGCAATGCGCTCAGCCAACTCACCGGCGCCAGCGCCTGCAACCCCATCGTCCTCAACACAGCCACAAGCGACCATGATAGCAGCCCGATGCTTTTCCCCAACCCAACGAACGGCGTATTTTTTTTGAACATGGAAGATGGCTTTGCCGAACCTGTGGAAATCACCATATTCGACCTGCTGGGCAGGGAACGCGCAAAATTTTACGGGAATGGCCCCCTGCTGACAATAGATGCCGGGCGCCTGGCGGCGGGGCGGTATGTGGTTAAAATACAACAGGGGCAAGGGGTATGGTGGAGCGGGGTGGTGAAGACGTGATACTGTTCTGGTATTTCAATCCTCCCAAAACAGCTCTTTAAACGTCTTCTCCCCGTTAATAAAGGCGGTGGCTTAGGATTGCAACAAACGCCAGGCAGCCGGCGCTTTAAAGCAGGCGTTTTGCTAAAAAGCCCGATGATTGACCTGTAAAGTCCAGGGCGAAAAAGGCAGGCCCTGCGCGGTATAAGAGCGTGTTTAAATTTCAGTCACCGGGCTGCAAGCGGCCAATTTTATTTC
>CAYVDV010000343.1:3882-6237 GCA_964450465.1 uncultured Saprospiraceae bacterium | reverse complement strand
G
Source organism: uncultured Saprospiraceae bacterium (assembly GCA_964450465.1). GTDB lineage: Bacteria > Bacteroidota > Bacteroidia > Chitinophagales > Saprospiraceae > M3007. The sequence goes on along the minus strand of CAYVDV010000343.1, from coordinate 6,236 downwards.
ACCTTATTGTTATTCGCGCCGTCAATGACCATGATGCCGTTGTCAAAGTTGCCGGTGCTCACGTTGTCGCGCACGAGCCACCGTGTAGCGGAGTATTGCGCGCCGGTGGTGGTGCCGTCGGGGAGGATAAGTGCCGGCGTGGGTACTTTACACAGGATCAGGCCAACCATGTTGTCGTGGGTATAGTTGCGGCGGTAGGTACCGTTGTGGTCGCAGGCCCAGAAGCCGAAGACAGCGCCCGATATTTCGTTTTGATCGGCGCGACAGCCTTCACCGTTGACGATGATAATTCCGTGTGCTTCAGCCAGGTCGCCCGTTTGCCAGGCGGCGTTGCTTTGGATGCGGTTTTTGAAGAGCGTCACCCGGGGCGATTTTTCCACCAGGATGCTGTACTGAAAACCGTTGATCTCGCAGTTTTGCACGGTGACTTTTTCCGACTGGTTGATCAAAATGGCCGTACCGCCGAGCGGGTCACTGGCTTCCAGTTTAAGGTTCATGATCGAAGAGCCGCCGGCATTGTTAAAATACAGGCCGGGTGTCAGGGGCGCCGTTCCGTCGAAGGGGCTGGATTGCAGCCGCAGTATGGCCCCTGGCTGACCCAGGATGTTGTGGTAGCCGGATACGGTGACCATGCCGGTTTCGGTGTGCATGCCCGGCGCCAGCACCACGGTGGAGGACTGGGCCAGCGCCGATGCCAGTTGATTGACTGAACCGGCCGGGAGCACCACGGCGTCGCGCGGGACGGCAATGTCGTCGGAGCTTAGGGTGGCGGGATCGGGTGCCGCATCTTTGGAGCAGGAGACGAGCCACAGAGCGGCGAGCAAGGCGTAGAAAAGGATGCTCAGATTTTTCATAACAAGGCATGATTTTGGTGAAAGAATCAAGGGTTGAAATGCGCCGTCGTTTCCAAAACCCTCTTGCCAGGGGTTTCTTCCGGGGGGGCGGGCGTTTAGGCTAAGGTAGGATTGAGCCCCCTGCGCCACCCAGAAAAATCCCGGAAAAACGCCGCCCAATTCCCGGAAAGTTTCGAGTTTTGCCTAATAAGCCAATACCATGAAAATCATTGAGCCCGAATTATTCCGAATGCTGCTCACCGATGTCTTCATGTGCGCCATAGGTGAGGAACCGTCCGGCGCGCTGTCCGAAAATGACTATTTGACGGTGGCGGCGTTGATCGAGGAGACGACAGGCCGGTCAATTAGCGAAAAGACCCTGCGCGCATACGTCCGGCAGGTACTGACCCTGAATAGTGAAGCCGGCTCGGGCCCCTCGCCATTCCATCTCGAAACCCTGTCGCAATATGTGTTCGGCATTTCCGGGCGAACCAATGTGAAAGGCTCGCCGACCTGGTTTCAGTATAAGCGGGAAGGGCGCTCTCAGATCTCCCCACCTGCCGCGCCGGAGCCGCAGCCAAGCGAACAGCCGGATGCAATACCCCTGCTTAAGGAGCAAAAGCCCGCCCGCCGCCGCATATTGCTGCTGTGGGTGATGATGCTTTTCCTGGCAGGGGCAGGAGTGGCATGGTGTACGCTCCTGCCCCTGCCAACACAACCTTTTGTAGAGGATTTCAACCGAACAAACCCCGACAGCTTGCGTGCACACGGGTGGCAAATACTCGACTATGACCCGGCGCTGTTTGCCCGCCAATTATACCCCGACAGCATGCTCACCCTTTGGACGCTCCCCGGCGACTATTGGGTAAAAAAATGGGAGGACCGCAAGATCACCAATATGTTTGTGCGGAAAATCGAATGGGATTGTTTTTCCGTAATATTGAAAATCCGGAATTTCTATCCGTATCAGAACAATCAACAAATAGCCCTATTCTTACTGGATAAAGATATGAACAGGTCTACCTGGTTCAATTTCAGTTGCCATTACTATGGAGGCCGTTCCAGTTCAGAGGGTGGAATCCATTTAGGGTGGACCTACATGGAGAATGGAGAAGGGTTTAACGAGGCAATACCCATATTTCTCGCAAGTAGCGATTCCTCCTACCTACCCCGGGCAGAATGGTTGCGAATTGACGTGAACAGGCAAGACCTGAGAGTTTTGAACAAAGAAAATTACGATTGGAATTCTTATTCGCTCTGGCGCGATCCGGTACATATCAATTTTGTCCCGGCTTATATCGGAATATCTGCCTACCAAGGATGGACACTGGACGATGGCACGCCCAAAGGAGCAGATACCATTCCCGTTTTTATAGAAGAATTGGTCGTGGAGCCTTGCCGCCGGTAATAGCCCTTGGGGGCATTAGTTAGGTCATCAGACATTTGGCTTTTGGGGGTCATCAAATGCCCCTAATGACCCACAATGACCCCTAAATGACCCACAATGACCCCTAATGGCCC
>CAYVDV010000343.1:0-3782 GCA_964450465.1 uncultured Saprospiraceae bacterium | reverse complement strand
CGGGGGTCATGCCGTCTGTTTCCAGCTGAAAAAAATCGCGCGCCGGGTTGGGATACACCCGTACGGATGTCCGCCCCTCAACCATATCGACGGCGGTTGCGGTACAACCGAAAGCCGCCAACTGTTGGCTCAAGGAGCTGTTTCTGGCCGAAATAAAGGGTTTCAGCCCGGCAATGGCCGTTACGCCGGGCGCCCCGGGGCCGGGAATAATATCCTGGTACAGGTTGAGCTCAAACTGGTTATTGGGAAAAAACTTCAGAGTGTCGGCATATACATCTGCCCGGATAAGGGCGGCCAGGGAATCGATGCGGCTATCCAGCCGGGTATTGCTAAAGTCCGGCAAGAGCGCGCAGATCCGGTCGGCCAGCTGCTGTTTAAAGGCCGGATCGGGCAGCAAACGGTTCATCAGCGGGCGTTGCTGCATCGGCTGCGGAATATGCGTGAACGGCAGCGTTTTGAGGTTTTGCAGCGGGATTCCCATTTGAAAATTGCCAAACGCTTCGTTGACGTCCCAGGTGATCCACTCAAACCGGCCGGTATCGGTATTGTGGTAGAGGTAATAGTTGTGGCCGCTGCCGATATAGCTATCGAGGTTGACAAACAGGTTGTGCGCTGCCCAGTAATCCACCCAGCTCGTCAGGTTGAGGTAGTAATTCAGGCTGTCGGTCAGTTGGGTGGGTGGTGTATTGTTCAGGGCATTCAGCAACCGGATCAGGTCCGACCAGTCGTTGACATCTTCGTTGGTCTTGAGTTCGTAATCACTCTGGTAAAGGTTTTGATCCCAGCCCTTCCAGTTGAGCGAACCCTTGGGGTCGCCTTTGAACAGGTTGCCCCCTTTGTTGCCGAAGCGGTCCTTTAAAAAAGGCTTGCCCACGTCTTCCACTACGGAATACAGGCCCCAATAGTGATCGTTGACAAACAAGCGGGCAAAGGTGGCGCGCGGCGCCGGCATTCCATGGTTGTTCAGGAAGTCGAGCATGAGTTTCTCGCGCAGCAGCGTGGGATCCTTGAAGCCGTTGTTGAGCACGAGTTTCTTCAGCCCATCATGGGTCTGGCTCAGTCCATACTCTTCAAAATCAATGCGAAAGGGTTTTTTTCGGCCCGGATTGTTGTAGGAAGAGTTTCCCTTGAATTTTACGCCGGATTGCGGATACGCCTGCCCGTCAACTGAAACGTCGCAGCGCATATACGCATCGAGGGTATAGTTTTGGGTCAGGCTGTCCCAATACCCCGGCTGGTTGAACTGCATGCGGATCTCATGGACGGTCCAGGCGCTGAAAAACTGGTCGCCCTCGGATTGGGCCGGGAGTGCGCGGAGAGAAAGGAGGATAAGGCTCAGAAAAAGGAAACGGGTCATGGTGCTGTCTCGGCTTACCGGTTAGAAAAAGGTTCTGCGAGGGCTTTGCAAAGGTAATCTCAAAAAGCCATTGTCCGCCGCGGCCGCGGGCCGCTGAAGTGTTTGGGATTTCATATAAAAGACGCTGTGCCGGGGAGAGGCTGCGACCATGGCAATTAACTTAAGGAATGACGTGTCTTATTTGATTTAAGATTACATGATTTAAGAAGTAACCGTAGCGTACACACTATCCAAGAAACAAACCACCAGACAACCATTATTCAGGATGGTGAACCACCTCCGAAATCAGGTAATCTGAAATCATGTAATCAACAGCGTGGCTTGCGAGGGTTTGCAACCCGAAGCATAGCGTTATCCAAGTCTCTGACTTTTGAAATGAAAAGGATCAAAATGCCGGGATCAAGGTAATGCAACGTCGGGTTGGCACCCCGCATCGGGTGGCAAACCCTCGCGAGCGCGCTGTTTTCGGGTATCCGAACACTTGTGCACAGCGGATAGTCTCAAAAAACCTTGTTCATCCGCCATGGCGGCCCAGTTCGCTGAAGCAGGGCTTGTTCCAAAAAGAGCGAACGGATCCTTCCAGGATGACAAGGGAAGTCCCGGCCAAAGTTTGATCCGGATCGCATGGATTGCAAAAGAACCGGGCGATCACCCCGAATTTCTCTTTCATCTTGCCAACGCTAAAAAAGCCCTATTTTCGCCCCGACATTCCCTGTGACCCCAATGACTTCCAATGACTTCCAATGACTTCCAATGATTCCAATGATTCCAATGACTTCCAATGATTCCAATGACTCCAATGACTTCTAATGTCTTCTAATGACTCCAATAACCACACCAACGCTATGTACGCCTACCTGAAAGGAGAAATAACGTACCGTACAGCTGCCTGGCTCACGCTTGAGGTGGGTGGTATCGGTTATCACCTGAATATTCCGCTGAGCACGTACACCGCGCTCGAGGGGCGGGACAAGACCACCTTATACACCCATTTTCATGTAACGGAAGATGCGCATACGATGTATGGTTTTGCCACCCAGACCGAGCGCAACCTGTTTGTCCAGCTGATCAGTGTGACCGGCGTTGGGCCGACATCTGCCCTGTTGTTGCTCTCCGCCATGTCCGTCGATGAAATACGTTCGGCCATTATCGGGGAGCAGGCGCATGTGCTGCAGCGTGCAAAGGGCATTGGTCCCAAGGCATCCAAACAGATCATTCTGGACCTCAAGAACAAGCTCGCCAAAGAAGCCCCCGAAGGGCCGGTATTGCTGCCGATGACCGACAGCGCCACCCGGGAAGAGGCGCTTACGGCATTGATGGCACTGGGCATCAACCGCATTGCCGGCCAAAAGGCCCTGAACCAGGTGCTGAAGGAACAACCCGGACTCGTCAAGGTCGAAGACCTGATCAAAGCCGCGCTAAAAGCCCTCCACTGATTTTACCCGCCGCAAAATTCTCCTTGGCATGATGTTCGCTATGTCGCATAGGCGTCATTCCGGACATGGTTTGTCCCTTTTCCGGTGTTAAATGCCCAAAAACAAGCGGATGAATTGGCAATCGCGGGCAACCATTTTGCTGCGGCTTACGTCAAGATTCCGATTACGTTTACATCCAACGAATTCTATATACCTGCTTTTGACAATGACGAAGAGGAATATCCTTCTTGCGACGACTGGACTGCTTTCCCTGGCTACCTTATTTGCATTTACGAACCCGGAACGCATGCGCGACAATGTGCTTACGCTCCTGTTTCCCGATAAGCCATTGCCGGTGGCCCCCCTTCCAACAGTGGATAACAAGGGCGCTGAGGCTTCTGAATTTGCCGCCCCCGGCGACACGTTCCCGCCGCTAAATGAGCGCTACGACGACTTCATCAACAGCCAGAGCTCCAATCCGATCGACCTGCGCGATCCCAAAGCGATCGACCAGCAGGTCGAATACGATCCGGCGACTAATATGTACATCATCACCGAAAAGATCGGCGATGATTATTTCCGGATGCCCACGTACATGACCTTTGATGAATACGTGAAGTGGCGCGACCGCAAACAACAGCAGGAATATTTCGACCGCCTGCAAGGGGCCGCTTCCGGCGATTTCAAAAGCACCGGCGGGATTACCGACCCGGTCGCCAAATTTGATATCAAAACCTCTCTGGTGGATCGCCTGTTCGGCGGAACCAACGTCGATATCAAGCCCCAGGGCAACATCAACCTCACCTTCGGCTTCGATTACCAGAAAATCCAGAACCCCATCCTGACCCTGCGGCAGCAACGCACCGGCAACTTCGATTTCGACATGGACATCAACATGAGCGCGTCGGGCCAGATCGGTGAAAAACTCAAACTGAATTTCAACTACAACACCCAGGCTACCTTCGACTTCGACAACCAGATGAAGTTGAACTACGATACCAAAAACTTTT
>CAYVDV010000342.1:0-6268 GCA_964450465.1 uncultured Saprospiraceae bacterium | reverse complement strand
TGATCAAACCTTTCGACAACGACGAGTTCGTACAGATCATCAAGGAGATCGCGGCCTTCGGCTGATTTTTCGCCAAATTACATTTTGCATTCCGGTTCATTATTTCATTTTCGCAATAATTAATTCTGATCAAACCAGATCTCCAATTTTAGCACGGCTAAATTGGCCCGGGGCCAAAATTTTTTTCCCGGAAGGGTAACTATACATATAGAATACTATATATTTGCCTCTGAGCCAGGGGTAAATCCCTGTTTTATTCTGATGACACACCTTATCCTTTGATTAATACGCTGTATCTTATGACACTACAGATCAAATCGTTTGAAGAATATCAACAGGTCTATGCCCGTAGTGTGGCCGACCCTGAGGGATTTTGGGCAGAACAAGCTGCCACGTTCAAATGGCACAAACCCTGGCGGCAAGTGCTGAAATGGAATTTTCGCGAACCGCGTGTCAAATGGTTTGTGGGTGGCCGGCTGAACATTACAGAAAATTGTCTGGACCGGCATCTGGAAACCCGCGGCAAACAAGTCGCCTTACTCTGGGAGCCCAACGACCCGAAAGCCAAAGCCCGCAAGATCACCTATAAGCAATTGTATGGCCTGGTTTGCCAGTTCGCCAACGCACTCAAGGCACAGGGGGTGAAAAAGGGCGACCGGATCTGTATTTACATGCCGATGACCCCCGAACTGGCCGTCGCCGTGCTGGCTTGTGCCCGGATCGGCGCCGTACACTCCGTCGTTTTTGCCGGCTTCAGTGCGGTTTCCCTGTCCGACAGGATCAAAGACGCTCAGGCTAAAGTGGTGCTGACTTCTGACTACAATGCCCGGGGCGCCAAAAATATTCCCGTCAAACAGGTTGTGGACGAAGCGATTGCCCTGGGATGCGATTCCGTGGAACACGTCATCGTGCATCAAAATACCGGCGATCCGGTAACCATGAAGGAGGGACGCGATATCTGGTGGCATGAAGCCATCAAAGGCAAGCGCAAAAGCTGTAAGCCGGTGATGGTCGACAGCGAGGACATGCTCTTTATCCTCTATACCTCCGGTTCTACCGGTAAGCCCAAAGGGGTGGTCCATACCCATGGCGGTTTCATGGTGTACACGGAATTTACGTTCCGGAATGTGTTCCAATACCAGGAGGGGGATATTTACTGGTGTACGGCTGATATCGGCTGGATCACGGGTCACTCCTATATTGTATATGGGCCCTTGCTGGCCGGCGCTACGACCATGATGTTTGAGGGCGTGCCTACTTATCCTGATGCCGGCCGGTTCTGGGATGTTGTACAGCGACACAAAGTGAATATTTTCTACACGGCGCCTACTGCCATTCGCGCGCTCATGGCTGCCGGTGATCAATATGTAAAGGGCCGCCGTATGCCTTCCCTGCGCGTGCTGGGCACGGTGGGCGAGCCAATCAACGACGAAGCCTGGCACTGGTATCACGAACGGGTCGGGAAAAAACGCTGTCCGATCGTGGATACCTGGTGGCAAACCGAAACCGGTGGTATTATGATCACACCTCTGGCCGGTATCACGCCGCTTAAGCCCTGCTATGCGACCCTGCCGATGCCGGGCGTCCAACCTTGTCTGGTGGATCCCAACGGCAAAGAAATTGAAGGCAACGACGTGGAGGGCCTGCTTTGCATCAAGTACCCCTGGCCTTCCATCATCCGGACGACTTATGGCGACCATGAGCGTTGCCGGCAAACGTATTTTGCCACCTTTAAGGATAAGTATTTTACGGGCGATGGCGCCCGCCGCGACGGTGACGGCATGTACCGCATCATCGGCCGGGTTGACGATGTGATCAATGTTTCGGGACACCGGATAGGTACGGCTGAGGTGGAAGATGCCATCAACAAAACCCATGGTGTTGTCGAATCCGCAGTGGTAGGTTACCCGCACGATATCAAAGGGCAAGGTATTTACGCGTACATCATTACTTCCGGACCCGTGGCCGATGTAGCTGCTTTCCGGAAAACCGTACTCGATACTGTTACCAAGGAAATCGGGCCGATCGCTAAACCGGATAAGATCCAGGTGGTACCGGGGCTTCCCAAGACGCGCTCTGGCAAGATCATGCGCCGAATCCTGCGCAAAATCGCCGAAGGCGATACGTCCAACCTCGGCGATACCACGACCTTGCTGAACCCGGAAGTGGTGGACGAGATCAAAGAGGGCGCCAGAACTGTGTAGAATAATGAGTAAGGGTAGGGGCAAAGGGTATTTAGTTGCCCTTTGCCCCTTGTTATTTAGCCCTGATCCAGCAAATACAGGATCCAGCGGTCAAGGGTATTTTCCGGACCCAACACAAAAACGATCGTTGGATAAACCAGGATTTGGCCCAAAGGGGTTTGGAGCCGGCTTTTCGGGGAACCGTAAACTTCCTCGATTTCAGCCTGTCCGGCCCCCCGGCCGATACCCCGCGAGGTGGTTCCGGTGTATCCGGGATTGGTAAGCAGAAACAGGGAATAGGTGTATTCGTTCCCATGGAAGCTAATGAACAACCGGCCCTTGTCGGGCGATGCTTCGGCATTCTGGTGAAAGTCCAGCCCTTTTTCTAGGTGAACAGACATGCTGTCGTCATAAGACGGCGCATTTGCTATGTCGTAAATAGATTGCATTCCAATTCTCTCCACATTGTCGCCTCTGGTTGCTACACTACCTGCAGGTACACGCTTGCCGAGTAAAATGTTCAGATTTTGGGCTGCCAGCGCGTTTCCCTTATCCGCTGCTCCCTGAAACAGGGTTTGTGCCGTCGCTAAATCACCGCGCCTGGCTGCCAGGATTGCAAGCAGGACATCCACATCGGATGCCACCTTTGCCATCTGGCTTCGTTGTGCCGCCTGGCGGGCCTCTACTCCGGCGTAGAATTGTGCGCGCTCCTCGTCGCCCAGCAACAGATACGCACAGGCCATGTTCAGGTAAGCCGGCGCGTAATCGGGGTCCATGCTGATGGCTGTATTGAAATGCCGTATAGCTTCCTGCAACAGGCGACGGTGGTATGCTGGATTGGTATCTGCACCGCGGGAGGAGGTGGCTTCCAGGTCCAGTTCAAGGGGAAAGTAAAGTTTGATGCGGGCTGTATCCACAAAGGGCATCGCTTCCAGTACGGCAGTTACACCTACGTTATTATAGAGTTCCCGGCTTTGATATTCCTGCAATACATATTTATAATACAGGTATGCTTCTCCATATTTGCCCACAGCGGTCAGGAGATTGGCCATATTGAAAACATCAGTCAGGCGTTCCAGCTTTTCCGTGGTGCGAATGCTGAGGGTTTTCCGGTCCGGCAGGCTGGGGTATCCGCTGATCCGGTCTGGCATCCCGTAGGCCTTGTACAGACTGTCGATCAACGCTGCGTTTTTACGAAACAGGCCAAATCCGGCGGAATAGACCAGGAAGCCGCCCAGGTAATCCGCCTGTGTTTCATGGACCACATCGTCGTGCAGACTGTCCATTTGAAGGGCTACCGGGAGATCCTGATAATTGGCCACGAAACTGCGTCTCCAGGCATGTTTTTCATAGTAATGGCTCAGCTCATGGCCGAGTAAAATAGCCAGGGCGGCGTCCCCGTCCGGGCCAAAGGCATCACATACGTCAAAGGCTTTCTCTTCGAGAATAATTTCCAGATCGCTGTAGTTCATCAGGGCAACCCGTTGTTCTGTATTTTGCATGACCAGTGCCGGTACGGGATAGCGCCGGTCGCCCCGTGCATTCACCAAAGCGTTGTAAATACGCAGGGCCCGCTGGTATTTCGCCCCGGAAAGGATCTTTTGTCCGGTCAAACGGGCTGCGTTTTCCTTTTTTAGGAGGGGAAGAGTACCAAAACTCCCTGTTTGGGCTAAAAGTCCGGAGTGTGTCCCGAAGGCCACAATGATCAACCAAAGAAGAACGTTTTTCATCGGATATTTAAGATTGAACTAATTTTACCGCTAACATTGCCTGCATTTCAGTATTAATTGAGGCGCGCTTCACTGGTTAATGACATAATCTCTCTTTTATTATCAGTTCCTGCCTTCCACAACCGGTTATTTTTTACCAAATAGGCTATGATTATGTACAGGAAGTGCAAGTTACGTACAGGTACTCACCTTTTTCAGTTCACCGGGTTTCTCTTGGGGTTTTTGCTGCTGCTCTTGTCGCTCCCGGTCCGGGCGCAACCCGCGCAGGCACGTGGGGTGCAACCGGTTGCCGGAACCAAGACGGGAGTCGCAACTGGCGCCACCTATGCGGTGGTAATCGGTATTTCCGATTATGAAAACCCGAATATCACCGACCTGAGCTATGCCGATAAGGACGCTGCGGCTTTTGTGCAGTTTTTGCGTAGTCCTGCCGGGGGGGCAGTACCCGAAGGCAATATTGTCTTTCTGGCCAATGAAAACGCCACGGCCGGTCAGGTGGCTTCGGCAATGGATGGACTGCTTGAGCGCTGTAAAGAAGGCGACCGGGCTATTATTTATTTCAGCGGGCACGGGGATGTTGAGCGGAACACGATTTCGCAACCGGGATTTTTATTGTGCAGAGACGCGCCGGCAAGTGTTTACATGGGTGGAGGCACCTTTCCGTTGATTTTCCTTCAGGAGATTATTTCCACGTTGTCCATTCAGAATGGGACGAGTGTCATCGTATTTGCAGATGCCTGCCGGGCAGGCAAACTTGCCGGAACAAGTATCGGAGGATCTGCCTATACTGCGAGAAATATGGCCAAGTTGGCCGCCAGTGAAACAAAGATCTTGTCCTGCCAGCCCGATGAGTTATCTCTTGAAGGCAAGGAGTGGGGTGGTGGTCGCGGCGTTTTTTCTTTCTATCTCATTAACGGAATGACGGGCCTGGCAGATCGCAACAAGGATGGAGTCGTTACACTCATGGAAATGGAACGCTATCTCGAAGATAACGTCTCTCTTGCGGTAGCGCCGCATCATCAAATGCCCATGGTTGTCGGGGATAACAAAATTGCGCCGATCGCCTGGGTGGACCCGGCGTCCCTGGAAGCATTGTCCCGCACGATGGTACAAAACCAGGAGATGCCGCTAGCCCAGATTGACTCGAGGATGGTTGAAGAGGCACTCCTGGCAAAGCGCGATTCCGGTACCATGGTTATGTACGGCAGATTTAAAAAAGCCCTGAAAGAAGGGCAGTTGCTGGATCCGGAAGATCAATCGGCATACGATTTTTTTAAGTTGCTTGAAGACCGGTCTGCCATGCAGCCCTTTGTCGGCTTAATGCGCCGGAACCTGGCTGCGGCATTTCAGGATGAGGCCCAACGCGCGATCAATGATTACCTGGCATCAGATCCCGCTGAGTTGCGCAAGCGCTGGTCTTTCGACCCCCGCTACGCCCGTTTTCCGGCATATTTGGAAAAGGCGGCGGAACTGCTTGGCGAAGGGCATTATCTGTATGCCACTTTGAAAGCCCGGGAACAGTATTTTCGCGGACTCAACCTTCGCCTCCAAGGGGAACAGAACAAAGACAAATCCCGGTTTCTGCTGGCCATAGAGCGACAGAAGGATGCGCTGAAATGGGATGAAAATGCCGCTTATGCCTTTAATGAATTAGGCCTGTTGGCACGGCGGCTGGATAAGCCGGAAGAGGCTTCTGACTATTTTGATAAAGCCGTTGCCCTTTCTCCCCAGTGGGCATTGCCCTGGGCGAACCTTTGCGCAGTTTATATCGATCAGGAAGAATATGACCTCGCCATAACCTGTGGGCAACGGGCGGTTGAGATCAACCCTTCCCTTCCGCTGGCACAGTATAACCTGGGAATCGCATATTACACCCGGAACCAACCGGAAAAGGCGATTGCACATTACCGGAAAACCCTGGCCCTGGATCCTTCCTTTGCCGATGCCTGGTTTAAACTTGGCGTTGTTTATTACCATGAAAAGGATTTGAAAGCGGCTGCGTCTTCCTGGGAAAAATACAAGGCGCTTGCGCCCGGCTATCTGCCGGCTTATCAGAATTTAGCTGCTGTATATCTGGAAATGGGGAATCCGGCTGCTTCTTTAGCCATGCTGAACGAGGCACAGGTTAACTTGCCGGAAGAACACGAGATTCAGTTCAATATTGCTGAATTTTACCTGGAACAGAAGAAATATACCCGGGCAGAGGCTGAATTGAAGAAATACCAGGCAAAAGAGCCGGCAAACGCAAGGTCTTATTATGTTTTGGCCCGTATCCAGGCAGAACAAAATCAAGTGGATAGCGCCTTGAAATCACTGGATAAAGCCTTTGAATTGGGCTTTCGGGACAAGGCATAC
>CAYVDV010000341.1:3922-6270 GCA_964450465.1 uncultured Saprospiraceae bacterium | reverse complement strand
GGTAACCTGGGCATGGACCGGGCCCGGGAATTTCAGTTCTACGGAACAAAACCCGACAAGCTCCGTCGCAGGTACGTATTCGCTTGTAGTAACCGGAGATAATGGCTGTACTTCTACAGCCACTGCCACTATATTGGCGGATCAAACCCTGCCGGTGCCAGCTGCTACAACAGGCACCCTAACCTGTTCGCTGACCGATTTAACGTTGAATGGCAGCGCCGACGTACCCGTTACTTTTGCCTGGAGCGGTCCGGGCAACTTCAGTTCCGCCGAACAGAACCCCAACGTTAATCAACCGGGCGATTACACGCTCGTGGTTACCGCTAATAACGGTTGTGTTGATTCTGTTTCTGTAATGGTCAATCAGGATATTGCACCGCCGGATATTGCTGCGGCTGGCAACACGATCAGTTGCACAAACCCGCAAGTGCCGCTCAGCGGTTCATCCAATACCGCAGGCGCTACGTTCGCATGGGTTGGTCCGGGATTCAACTCAACCGATCCTAATCCAATTGTTGATACCAAGGGAACCTATACGCTCACAGTCACCGGTCCGAACGGCTGTACATCGGAACTTTCCGTTGACGTAAATCTGGATACAGAAGCTCCTGTAGTATTTGCCCAGGCATCGGCAGTGCTTACCTGCTCTGCTACTGCAATTGACATCGCCACTACTGCTACAAACGCCTTTTCGCCTATCCAATCCTATTCCTGGACCGGGCCGAACAACTTTACATCCACGGTAGAAGATCCTAGCGTCACAGAGCCGGGTACCTATACTATTGTGGTAACATCCGAGAACGGCTGTACCACAGAAGCTACGGCTGAAGTTACCCAGGATATTGCCGCACCTAATGTAAGTGCCAATGGCGGCACGTTAACTTGCATTATCACGGAAATTCAAATTACCGGCAATTCAACTACGCCAAACGCAACCTACTCCTGGCAGGGCCCCGGCCTCAACTCCACGTTGCCCGATCCAACTGTCAATGCGGAAGGCAACTATGTATTGACAGTTACCGGACCCAACGGCTGTACTGCTTCGGCTACTGCAGTTGTGGTGCTGGACGGAGATTTCCCGGATGCAAGTGCAGTGTCTTCCAACAATCTGGATTGCGACGATCTGGAAGCACAACTCACTGCGACCAGTATAACACCGGGTGTTACCTACGCCTGGTCGGATCCCAGCGGGAACATATTTGCCATTACGCCCGTTGCCATGATTTCTGAGCCGGGCAACTATCTGGTTGCGGTCACGGCGCCAAATGGCTGTGTAACGAATGCGAACGTGTTGGTCACGCAGGATATCGTCGCCCCTGGTGCAACAGCCCAGGGAGACACCATTGACTGTATCTCCGGCCAAACACCGGTACTTGGCAACTCGGGCACTGCTAATGTTACCTGGGAATGGACCGGGCCGAACAGTTTCAACTCTACCCAGCAGAGTCCGATAGTATCGCAAGCGGGCTTATATACCCTAACCGTTACCGGCCTCAATGCTTGCACTTCTACTGCCACGGCTACCGTGACTGAAAATACGGATTCGCCCGTCGTCGATGTTACCGGAGCAGGCACCCTAACTTGTCTTGTAACCGAGCTCACGCTCAGCGGTACGATAAGTACGGCAGGCGCCAACGGCGTTTGGACAGGCCCGGGCGGTGGCGTTATTTCCACAGCACCAACTGTGGACGTATCGGCACCTGGTGTGTACACATATACAGTTACGGCTCCAAACGGATGTATTTCCGCGCCGACTCTGACGGTTAGCCAGAATATTACCACGCCGCAGAATGTAATGGTCACCGGAGGGCTTATCAATTGCAAGACGCCAACCCTTGCGCTGACCGCCACCAGCAGCACGCCCAACGTGACATACAGCTGGACCGGGCCGAACGGTTTTACGTCGACGCAACAAAACCCGTCCGTTGACCAGGCCGGTACCTTTACCGTACTGCTGACCAACCAGGCAAATGGCTGCCAGGCTACAGCCGTAACGAATGTTGTCGGTGATTTTGCGGTACCAAATATCTCCGTAGTTACAGAAACCATCACTTGTTCCCTGCCTACGGTCACACTTGATGCTACATCTACTACGACAGGCGTACAGTACAATTGGGCCGGCCCTGGAATTAACGCCGGAAATCAGGCAAACCAGGATCCGCAGATAACTGTAGCCGGAACATATACCGTTACCGTTACGGCGCCCAATGGTTGTACCAATACGTTCAGTCTGGAAGTTAACGATGATGTTACGCCTCCGGATGTCACCACGACTGGTGTCACCCTTACCTGCGCACAACCGACGAATACGATTTCAGGAAATTCACAAACCCCTGGAGTCAGTTATT
>CAYVDV010000341.1:0-3822 GCA_964450465.1 uncultured Saprospiraceae bacterium | reverse complement strand
GCACAACCGACGAATACGATTTCAGGAAATTCACAAACCCCTGGAGTCAGTTATTCCTGGTCAGGCCCCGGCAACTTCACCTCTACCGTAGCTAATCCGACCGTGAGTCAGGCTGGTGACTATATTCTTACTGTTACCGCACCAAATGGCTGTACGTCTACTTCGGTTGCTGTTGTGCTGCCCGATGCCAATCAGCCAACCGTCACAGTCACCGGAGGAACCTTGACCTGCAGTATTACGAGCCTGCAATTAGCCGGTTCTTCCAACAATCCGAATGTGACCTGGCAATGGAGCGGACCGGGAGGCTTTACCTCTACGGTACAAAACCCCACCATTTCCTTGTCCGGCAACTACACCGTAACTGTTACCTCCTCAAATGGATGTACCGATACGGACACAGCCATAGTGAATGCCGATACGAACGGGCCTGACATCATTACCCAAATTCCGGATCAGCTGGATTGCAACACCTCGCAGGTTGGCCTGAATGCAAGTGTTCAGGAGCCGGGCTCATACACGTATCAGTGGAGCACGCAAAATGGCAATATCGTTTCCGGTGCATTCTCCCAAAGCCCCACGGTGAGCTCTGCAGCAGCCTACACGGTCGTGGTTACAAATCAGCAGAACGGCTGTTCCTCTACGGAAGTGGTAGTTGTCGTTGTTGACTCTTCCACGGTTTCCGGCGCGATTTTGAATGTCCGTAACGTATCCTGCTTTGGCAAAACAGATGGTGTGATCGGAGTAGGCAGTGTTGTAGGCGGAACGCCCCCCTTCCTGTACTCGCTCGATAATCTGCCTTTTGTATCTGCCTCTTCCTTCACTTCGCTTCCTCCGGGTACGCATACCCTGGCTATTCAGGATGCCAACGGCTGTGAGTGGGAGACCTCGATTGAAATTGGCGAACCGGAAGAATTGCTGGTTGACCTCGGGCCTGATGTCATTGTACCGTTGGGACACTCCGTTCAACTATCCCTGGATAATACGGTCAACTTCCCCGACCGGGTAGAAAAGTTCGTTCTCGACCCAAGTACACTGGACAGTATATTTTGTGATACCTGTTCCGGCTCGCTTACCCCACTTACTTCCTTCCGCTATTTTGTGACGGTTGTGGATTCGAATGGCTGCAAAGCAACGGATAACCGGACTATCATAGTGGACAAGACCCGTTATATCTACATCCCGAATATTTTCGATCCGGAAGCAACGGATAACGATGCCATATTCTACATCTCCGGGGATACCCGGCAGGTGCGAAACATCAAATCCTTCCGCGTGTTCGACCGTTGGGGCAATGCAGTATTCGAGCGGTTTAACTTCCAGCCCAACGACCCCTCACAAGGGTGGGATGGAAATGTGCGTGGCGACAAAGCCAACCCGGCTGTTTTTGTGTACTATGCTGAAATCGAATTTATCGACAACGAAACAATCCTGTACAAAGGCGATGTCGCCCTGGTGCGGAATTGATTCACTGGAATAATTTGAAATGAAAAGGGCCTCTGCAAGAAAATGGCAGGGGCTCTTTTCATTTTCACCATTTGGCGGATTTCAGTTGCGCTGAATTGCAGTTTGGCTGAAATAGCGATAATTATTATTTTTGCCACTTTGGTTTTCGACGCGCAACGTCTTTTCTTTGGCGAAACCCTGTGCCGCCAAAATTTTTCATTTTATCAAGAAGCGTAATATCCATTGACTGTATCTCTGGGTTCTGAGCGTATCCCGGAATATAAGCCGGTATGAAATGACGCTAACGTGTATTATTTAATCCTTCCAGATCTTTTTTTTAACAACGGATAACACACATGCAGAAAAAACTACTCCTGTTCATTCCTGTCCTTCTGTTCTTTGTAACCACCATATCCGCACAGGTTGCACCTCCCTGCCCAACCCCGTTCTTCCCTGGCGCTGAATCTTGCCAGCAAGCTTGCGTGTATTGTAACTTTGACGGATACATGGGTAACAACAACGGCACCGCCTCCGGTGGAGCGGTTGTTTGCGGACAAATCACTATCCACAATGACCAGTGGTTTGGATTTGTGGCCGGCTCCGAAAGCATTACGATCGATATTTTGACCGAGAACTGTCAAAATGGAGATGGCCTTCAGGCTGCTTTTTTTGGCGACTGCAATGAGGATGCACTGGATTGTAATCCCGGCACAGGCGGCGGAGCGGGGATCCCGCTCACGCTGAGCTATAGTAATTTCGTGCCCGGCCAAACCTACTTCCTGATGATCGATGGCTACATTGCCGACGTGTGCGATTTCGAGATTGACGTAACCAACGGCTCCGTAACACCTCCTGCGCCCGGAGTCCCCCCGGCGCCACAAGGACCTACGTCCGTTTGCCCCGGCGCTACGGTGGAATATACGATTCCTGATGTACCCGGTGCCGGCTACTATCGCTGGACTGCTCCGCCCGGAGCGCAAATTAACGGGGGCTCCAACAACGTGCAATTTGCCGCACCAGAGGGTACCACAGTAACCATTACTTTTGGAAACGCGGGAGGCCAGGTCTGCGTTCAGGCAGGAAATGCCTGTTTCCCGCCTCAGCAGTCTTGCATAACTGTCGTAAATCAACCGATTCCACCCACAATTCTCCCCCCAATTCTCGTGTGCTATGAGGATTTGCCCTTTATTTGGGAAGAAGAACCGTACACTGTTCTTGGTGGTCCGGGTAACTTTACCCTCACTTCCGCCCCGTATATTTCCGATCTGGGATGTGACAGCACGGTAAAACAAACCATCACCATCAAGAGCCAGATTGTTAAGAATATTGGTGTAAAGTATATCTGCCCGGGCGGCTGTTTTACCATAAACAACACCAGTTACTGCCAAACCGGAACCTATTCCGAAAAGTTTGAATCTGCCCAGGGCTGCGACAGTACTGTTACGTTTACGTTGCTGTCGGTGCCCGTCACCGCAAACATTGGCACGGTCAGTGGCATCATCAGTTGCACCAATCCCACGCTTACCCTCAACAGCACAGGATCTACCAGTGGAGCAGGCGCTGCCTATACCTGGACCAACAGTGCCTGGACTCCCCTAGGCAACCAATCGACACAACCTGTCAACGCCGGAGGCAGTTACAACCTGATCGTTGCCAACACCCTGGGATTTACGACCTGTTATGATACAGCCACCGTCACGGTTTCCCAAAACATTTCCCTGCCCAATGTTTCTGCCCAGGGTGGCAGTTTAACCTGTATTCCGGGGGGATCCAGCGTAACGCTTCAGGGCAGTTCCACTACTGCCGGGGTAAATTTCCTCTGGAGCGGCCCGGGCATTACCCCCGCCAACCAAAACCAGCAAAACCCCACGGTCACTGCCGCGGGAACATATATCCTGACGGTGACTAACCCGGCCAACAATTGCTCCGCAAAGGACACCGTTACCGTCGTTGCCAACAATATACCGCCGTCTGCGGCTATTATCAGCGATACGATACTCTGCTCGCAACCATCCATTATACTGGATAGCGATACCGACACACCCAACCCCTCCTACCAATGGGCGGGGCCGGGAATTACCGCCGGAAATCAAACGCTTGCGGATCCGGTCGTCAGCATTGCCGGTACTTATACAGTAACCATTACCAACCCTGCCAACAGCTGTACTGCTACCGCCACTGCTACCGTTGTGGCTAATACAGCTGTTCCAACGGCCAGTGCAGGAAACGACCAAACTATAACCTGCACCCAGCCCACAGTCAGCCTTGCAGGCAACGGAACCCCGGCAAACGTGCAATTCAATTGGAGCGGCCCGGGCGTCACGCCGGCGAACCAGAACCAGCAAATGCCGGTCATTGACCAGCCTGGCGCCTATATAC
>CAYVDV010000340.1:0-6306 GCA_964450465.1 uncultured Saprospiraceae bacterium | reverse complement strand
GCCGCAGAAGTATAACTTGTGCCGCTTCAGGATATCGTACGACTTTAGCCCCAGTTCTTCATCCATTTTCCAGTAATGCGTCAGGTCGGGGGTAAGGGACGAGGCTGTGCCGTGGCTGGCGGGGTCCAGTTCGAGTTCGTCGAGGCGGCGGTGATAAATGCGCAGTTCGTCCAGCCGGCCCGCCCAGCCTCCGATATCGGTGCGGCTGCCCAGGCTAAGGGTATCGGCGAGGGGGATACTGATCATCGGGGCAATATCGACCAGGGTGCCGTCGAGGTAAGCGCGGCCCTGTCCGCTGCTGCCGTCAAAACTGAGCGCAACGTGATGCCAGGCATTCTTCGTGCTGTCCGGAAACGTCAGCGACAGAAAGGGTGCGCCCATGGGAAGGTTTGAAATTTCGATGCCTTCATGCCCGCCCGCACTTTCCAATGCCCGGAAATGGAGCGGATAAGGCGACAGTTTCAGAATTCCCGCATTGGCGGTGGCGGAATCTGTTTTGATCCAGAACATCAGGGTCCAATCCGCTCCGGAAGCCGGCAAAAAGGGTGTCTGGACAGAATCCGCTTCTGCAAAAGCCCCATCCATCGGACCAAAGCGGGCCGAAAAACCCTGCATGGGCATGAGGGTGACCAGGGCGTCGGGCACCGGGCTGCCGTTGAGGGTTTGTACATAACCCGTCACCACGCCATTGGGCACCTGGAAGCCCAGAGCCGTGCCGGGTCTGCCCTCGCCGTAGACGTTGTTGCCGCGCACCGTGTAGATATAGGGGCGCCCGGGGATGACATTGAAGTCGTTGTAAGTCCGGATATTGTTTCCCACGGTGGCAAGGAAAGAGCCGTCGCGGTAAATATTAAAACCGCCACTGGGCAGGGCCCCTAGGGGATTAACTGTCCAGGATACCTGAATGCGGTCGAGCAGGTCGCCCTGCGTGGCACTGACTGTAGGCTCGAAGGGCGGAATCAGGTACTGCCCCCAATAGCCGTAGTCGCAGGTATTTTTAGTGTTCCAGCTTGACCCTATCACCATCTGGCCAATGGTGAGGTCCGTGCTGCGGGAGGTATTGCGCATATCAATCCCCGCGCCGTAATTAAAGAATGCGGCAGCCGGATAGTTTCCTCCCTGAACACCGCCGGGAGAGCACATGGGGTCGCTGTTTTGTCCGAATACTCCGGGCAAAAAGCCCAGGAGGAGCAGGGAAGCTCCATATATTTTGTTGCGTACGATCTTGTTCATGGCTGGATTTGCATGTTGGAAACTCCATTAAAGCCCGGGCAAAAGCCCGACTGATTCAATCCGGCCATCAACTAAGGGGAAAAAGTCTCGATGGAGACAGCGGCCCTTAATTGACGGCTATGGACAGGGAGGGCATTACTCCGACCCGTTTCGTCCTGCGCGGGCTTCCATTGCTTCAAGCCGTTTGGCAATGACTTCCATTTGTTGCATCAAAGCATCCTGCCTGGTCCGTAAAGCGGCGTTTTCGGCCTTGATCGCGGCGTTTTCGGCGCGCAGCTGCGCAATATCCGAATGCTGCGTTTTCAGCACCTCCGTTATGTAGAGGGTCATTTTACGGTAGTTAAAACCATTGGCGAGGCCATCCTTGTCATAATCCACCAGATTTTTCAAACCCAGGCTGTCCATTTCCTCCGCGATATAGCCAACCTCCCAGCGATCGGAACCGTCCTCCCGGGTATAGGTTCTCGGCTGGGCTTTCAGAATAAGGCTGAAATCATCTTCCAGCGGCATAATATTATATTTGAAGCGACGGGAAGAGTTGTCTACGTAAACCCTGTTATCGGAAGAGTTCCACTGCATGTCCCCGTAATTTCCAGAGGGAAGCCCATCGATGTAAACGGAAGAGGTGTGTAAAAAAATGATGTCGCTAGTCAGAGAAGAAAAGCTGCTGTTGACATTTAAGATTGGATTGACCCCCCTGTTCATCCTTAAAAATTCTTTATCCCGTATTTTAAAAACAAGGGCAGTATCATAGGACGTGGAGGCGGGAATTACAGGCGGTATAGCGGGAATGGAGACGGTATACGTCTCCAATGATAATTTCACGGTCTGGTCAGGATTGTTTCCCCAATAATATCCTCCATCCAGGGGTGCAAAGAATTTCTGCGCCTGCGCAACCCCGGTTACGGTTGAGTTTCCATTCACCGTTTCATTGCCGTTTACAGTCAGACTGGAGGCCACAAGCGGGCCATATACAATATTCTGCAGCGTCGGGCTGGATTGGAAGTCGAAGCGCACAGCGCCATTGACGTAAATCCCGACATTGCCATCTGCCGTCGAGAACAAACCTCCGTCCTCGTCGCCGCCAGCGCCAAAGGAATAGCCCTTGCCGGCCACACCTGCTGCCGGCGCCCCCGGCGGTACCACGATATTATCGGCCTTGACGGGGCCGGTGCTGGGGAACAGGTTGGTCTGCCCCAGCAGGGAAAGCGCATACGGTGCGTGCGTCAGTACGGGACGGGGCAACAGCTCCTGTCCGGAGCCGAGTCGCACACCGAGGTAGTAGATCTGATCGAAGGGGGCGTCGAGGGGCGTACCGTTGGCGCCGAGCACCACGTTGTACACGCCGCCTTTGGTTTCCACATTGGGGATGGTTTCTTCCCAGGCTTTATCGGCTGGCGCTGTGCCGGTAGCCGATTTCCAAAGGGTGAACTTCAGCGCATACTCGCCATCGTCCACGGCCGAGCCGTCAAACTTCTTGAGTACACCTTGTACGGAAAGGGAGGCCTGAGCGCCGAGCAGGCTGCAAGTAAAGAGGGCAAACAGGGTCAGGCCCTGTTTCAACGGGAAAAGTGTAACGACTTTCATGAGAGACATGCGTTTAATAGTAAGCTGGATTAAGAGCAGTGCGAAGGTCCGGAATGTTGAAACCTCCGAATTAACACTTTTAACCAAAATCTTAACATTCCTGAACATTCGGCCCAAAACAACACGGTCTATCCCGCATTTTTTTTCCGGAATTCCACTGGCGAACAGCCGAATTGTTTTTTAAAGCTGCGGGAAAAAGCCTCCAGCGAATTGAAGCCCGTCCGGTACGCGATGGCGGTTATACTTTCCGAATCCCGGGCCAGCAATTCCGAAGCCCGTTGCAGGCGGGTACGGCGGATCAGCTCTCCGCCCGATTGGCCGATCAGGGCCTGCAATTTGCGGTTGAGATGGGTTACACTGAGGTGCAGCGCCGCGCCGAGCTGATTCACCCCGAAGTGTTCATCGCTGAGGTGCGTATCCACCAGCCGCATTACTGTTTCCAGAAATTCCCGGTCAATGGTGCTGTGACGACCTTCCGAAGGCGCGATCGCAACCGCCCCGCTATAACGCTCCTGCAGCTGGCGCCGCAAACGGATAAGGTTGCCCACCCGCGCCAGGAGTTCCCGCACACTGAAAGGTTTGACCAGATAATCGTCGGCGCCGGTTTCCAGGCCTTCGATTTTGTCCGCTTCAACGGCCTTGGCCGTGAGCAGGACAATGGGGATGTGACTGGTGCGCAAATCAGTCCGCAGGCGGCGGCATAATTCATACCCATCCATGCGGGGCATCATCACATCGCTGATGATCAGGTCGGGGCCCGATTCCAGGGCCAGAGCCATGCCTTCCTCGCCATTAGCGGCTGCGGCCACGCGATAACCGGCGTCTTTCAGGTGTTCGAGCAGGTATGCGCGCAAATCGGCGTGGTCCTCCACAACCAGAATATGCGCCGGCGGATGCGCCGGGGCGACAGGCGGGTTCGGACGGATTTCCGGTTCCGGGAGAACCGGTTCGGAACCTTGAAAGATCTGTACCGGCTTCGACACTACCGGCGCCCGGCCATACTGGTCCGAAGGGTTCAGATGCGTCGGCAGGCAGATGGTAAATTCGGCGCCTTCGCCGGCTTCGCTGCGAACCCGGACCTTGCCCTGATGCAATTCGACGAGTTCCTTAACGAGGGCAAGCCCGATACCTGTTCCTTCCTGCTCCCGGGTATGAGAACTGTCAACCTGATAAAAGCGGTCGAATACGAAGGGAATCTGCTCGGCGGGGATGCCGATCCCCGTATCCCGGATCGAAATCCGGACATGCGGACCCGACATGGCCTCCTCTGCCCTCCCCTCTTCCACGCGTTCCACAGTCATGGTTACGGTACCGTCTTGATTTGTGAATTTCAGGGCGTTGGAGCAGAGGTTGGCAATCACTCTTGTCATTTTTTCCCGGTCGAAGTACAAATCCAGATCGGCGCACTCCCCTACCCCGGCATCAGATTCCCCGGAGAACGTTGCTTCTGGCTGCATCCCGGGATCCGGGACCAGCCGAAATTCCAGGCGGATATTCTTTTGCTCCGCCAAAACGCGAAAAGAGAAGAATATTTCCTGTAAAAAGGGAATCAGATTCTGCCTGGTAGCCTGGAGTACTGCGCTGCCCGCATCGAGCCGGGACAATTGGAGGAGTTGGTTGACGAGTTCGAGCAAGTTTGCCCCATTGCGCAGGGCCATTTGCAACCTGTTTTTTAATTTTGTTTGCTCAATACCGGATAGAACGCTTTCGATCTGCCCAAGGATCAGGGTCAGAGGGGTACGGAATTCGTGGGAGATATTGGTGAAGAACCGGGATTTTAGTTGGTCCAGTTCCTCAAGTTTTTCGGCTTTTACCCGTTCCAGTTCAAGTTTGTGTTTCCACTGTTGCCGTTGCAATTCTCTGTTCCGGAAAAAAAGGACCAGGCCGATAATGCCCATTCCATAACACAGGTAAGCCCATCCGCTGCGGTACCAGGGCGACCGTATGACGATGCGAAGAGATGCCCCCTGCTCATTCCATATCCCGTCGCTGTTGGAGGCTTTGACCCGCAGCGTGTAGGCGCCGGGGGGAAGGTCCGTAAATGTGACGGAACGTTCCGTACCCAGGTAGATCCAGTTCTTGTGGATACCCTCCATCCGGTAGGCATATTGATTTTTGCCGGGTTGCCGGAAATCGAGTGCGGCAAACTCAAAGCGCAGCGTGTTCTCTGAAAAAGGGAGTTCGATCGCATTTGCAGAACTGATGCCCAACACCTCTTCCTGCCGGGTTTGCCGGCCCTCCGGTACGTACTTGCGGAGCGCGGAGATCACCACCGGCGGGACAAAAGTGTCTGCCCGGATACTGTCGGGATGGAAAAACACCCAGCCGGTTTTTCCGCCGGCAAAAACCTCCCCGCTTTGACGGCTAACCGCAATGGCGCGGGCGTTGAACGGGTTGCCGGACAAGCCGTCCTGTACGGAATAGTTTACAAATGCCGGGATATCCGGATTAAACCTGGAAAGCCCATGATTGGTACTTAGCCAGAGAAAACTGCGCGCATCTTCGGCAATACCGGCCACCACGTCGCCGGGCAGGCCGTCCTGTTCGGTAAAATGGATAAAGCGATGCTGGTTCGGATCGTACCGGTCCAGCCCGCCCCCCCAAAGTCCAATCCAGAGCCGGCGCCGGCTGTCTTCAAAGATCGTCAGCACACGGTTACTTCCCAGGGTGTTCCGGTCATTTGGATCGTGCAAAAAATGTCGGAACGTCTGCGAGACAGGGTCAAAGCAGTTCAAACCGCCATTGGATGTCCCGATCCAGATACTGCCGGTATGATCACAATATACGGTGTTTGCCTGATTGTGAGTCAGGCTATTGGGGTCGTCGTCCAGATGCCGGTAGGTCATAAAAACCCTGTCCGCAGCCTGGTCCATTTCCAGTACTGAAACGCCATCCACCGTGGCCACCCAGATTTTCCGGTCCGGCGACTCGGTTATTTCGGTCACAAAGTTATCGGCAAGGTGGGTTTGCGGGGGATCGCCGCGCAAGTACTGCCGGAACACCCCGTTTTTTTCATCATATAAAAGCAGTCCCTGCCCCCAGGTCCCTGCCCAGATCCTGCCCCGGCTGTCCTGAAAGAGGCTGGATGCCCAATTGGTTTTTAACGCATCCGGAATCCCCGGCCGTTGGCGAAGCGGGACGATGTCTTGCTTTCTTTTGTCCAACACATAAATACCGGTCGAGCGGGTCGCCACCCATATTTCGCCGGAGCGGGTTTCCAGGATGCTGCGCACATCCCTGATCGCCGGATTGTCTGCCTGCCCTGCTCCGGTGTTAAATTTTTTACGCTCCGGATCGAAGATAAACAGCCCGTTTTCCCGGGTACCCAGCCAAATCACACCGGAGCGGTCCTCTAAAACAGCCGTGATGTACAGGTCGGCATAATCCGTGGCATTGGGATAATAGCGTGCAATTTCCTTGAAACTCCGGTCGCAGATGCGGAGCCCTTCGCCAGCGGTTCCCACGAGCAGGCTTCCTTCTCGCGTA
>CAYVDV010000339.1:0-6323 GCA_964450465.1 uncultured Saprospiraceae bacterium | reverse complement strand
CTCCCGGCCGTCGGTGTATTCCAGCACGGCACGCCAGAGGTACACCCCTACGGGGGCTTCATCGGAGCCGAAAGCGCCGTTCCAACCGGAGGAGATATCATTTACCGGGAAATTCCTGCCTTCGAACCACTGCCGGCCAAAGCGGTCGAATACCTGGAGCAGGGCAACGCTGCGGATGCCGCCGCCGCCAAACACCGTAAACATCCGGTTATCGGCCTCCTGCGCCTGCGGCGCAAACACATTCGGTACGTACACATCGCGATGCCGGCTTACAGTCACGCGGATGTCGTCTTCGGCCAGACAGCCGTCGGCACTCACCGCGGTGACGTGGTAGGTTGTACTGTAGGCAGGAAACAGCAGCGCTTCGCTGCCGGAAAGCATTTGCACACCCGCGCCGGGTTGCCAGAGCAGGGTGTCGGCCGGCGGATCGATATAAAAAGCGAGCCGGAGCGTATCGCCGGAAAGCATGGACGTGTCGTTGCCGAGCTTCAGGGTAAATTCGAGCCCGCTGGGCAGAATAATCCCGTCGGTATGCACGCAGCCGATGGCATCTTCGGTGTACAGGAAGTATTGGCCGTAGGGCAGGTCCGTCCAGGACAGGATATTGCCGGAGGGCTCGTCGTTGAGGGCAAAGCGGTAAGGCGGTACGCCGCCGCTGACCGATTCGACGCTGATCCTGCCCGTGTTCTGGCCCAGGCAGGTTTCTCCCTCTGCGTCCAGCACCGTATGGATGGGCGGCGGCGCCTGGAGGGCAGTATCTGCAGCCCACTGACAGCCCCGGGCATCAGTTACGGTGACAGACACCGGTCCCGCAGGCAGGCTGTCGGCCCGCACTCCGTTATCGCCATTCGACCAAAGATAGGTCAGCGGAGGAGTTCCACCGGTAGCATTCAACAATACTTTCCCGTCGCTGCCATTGGAACAGGTGACCTGAAACCCGCCAAAATTGGTGAGCAACACCAGCGCACCCTGAACAGGCAGGGGATCCACTACCAGCCGCTGCATGGAAGTGTCTGCGCCATTGGCGCCGGTAAAGTTGAACTGGTACAGCCCCGCAGCTAACCCGGGAAGCACCAGCGGCTGGTTAAGGGTGGTAAACTGCCCGACCCCAAGTGCGCCGGTATTCAGGTTCGCCCATTGGAAGCCCACCGGCAATGCGCCGTTCAGCAGGGTCAGTTCTATGCGGGCATCTGCCTTGCCGTTGCAGGAGATGTCAGTGACGGCGATCTGAACGGCTGGTTTGCCGTTTTGAGCCCATAAGCCCACCCCGGCCAACCAGGCAATAAAGGCCAGCGCTAATCTCATTTTCTCATAGTTTTTTCCACAGGTATTAGTACACCCTGCGAAAGCAATAGTTTTTCACCACAGGCGTCATTCCCATTCCCGTTGTTTGCGGTACGCAACCCCGCGGAAAAAAGCCACCGGCGTACCGTCGGCCCGCTCCACACGGATAGCGTAATTGGACAGGTTGTTGCCCAGGTTTTCTTCTTTAGCTGTGGCTGTCAACACATCACCCTCGCGCACCGGGGCCACATGCTCGATCGTGCAATGGATCGAAACGGCATGCCGGCCATGCGAATTGCAGGCAAAGGCAAAGGCGCTGTCAGCCAGCGAAAAAGTGATCCCTCCATGCGCCACGCCAAACCCGTTGAGCATTTCCTTCCGCACAGCCATGCGCAGGCTGCAGGCGCCCGGGCCCACCGACAGGAGTTCCATACCCATCCATTGGCTGAACGGGTCGTTGTCAAACATGCGGTGGAATATTTGTTCCGGTGTGCACATGATGATCAATAAAACGTTTTCTTTTCCCGCGCCATGATCCGCAGCAGGCGGCAGCAGCGATACCGGTCTTCGCAGTATTCGGCGTGCAGCCAGTCGAGTTGATGGACGATATTCTCGATCCCCAGGTCATCGGCCCAGGCCAGCAGGCCTTTGGGGTAATTGACGCCCTGGGTCATGGCCAGGTCGATATCATCGCGGTTGGCAGCCTGGAGATAAAGGGCGTCGGCGGCTTCATTGATCAGCATGCACAGGATACGGGTCAGGATCTGCTTGCCCAGTTGTTTGTCTTTATTCGGTTCCGGTTTCAGCGCGCCCTCGCGATAGTCGTAGAATCCCCGGCCGGCCTTGCGGCCAAAATAGTGCGCGTTAACCAACCGTTTTTGGGTAAAGGAGGGCCTGTACCGCGGATCGAAGTAGAACGAACGGAACACCGTTTCCGTCACAGTGTAGTTGATATCGTTGCCGATAAAATCCATCAGTTCAAACGGCCCCATGCGAAAACCGCCGAGCTCGCGCATGGCCCAGTCGATGGTCGCCACATCGGCAATGCCTTCTTCCAGGATGCGCAGGGCCTCCCCGTAAAAGGGCCGCGCTACGCGATTGACAATAAACCCGGGCGTATCCTTGGCCAGCACCGTGGTTTTGCCCCAGCTGTCGATCAGTTTGCGCGCTTTCAGGATAAACCGCTCTTCCGTTTGCAGGGCCGGAATGATCTCCACCAGACGCATCAGGGGCGCCGGGTTAAAGAAGTGAATGCCCAGGATGCGTTCGGGATGCTGCATTTGGGCGCCCATAGCGGAAATCGAAAGCGAAGAGGTGTTGCTGGCAATGATCGCCTCGGGGCTTACGGACGTTTCAATGCTTTTAAAGGCGATCTGCTTGGGTTCAATTTCCTCCACGATGGCCTCAATAACAAGCGAACAGTCACCGAAATCACTCATGTGGTCCGTATAACGAATCCGGCTGAACAGCGCATACGCTTCGTCGTTCGTCATCTTGCCCTTATCCACCAGGGTGCGCAGGGTTTCCTGGAGCCTTTTGCCCGACTTGGTGAGAGCCGGCGTCATGTTGTCGCACAAGACGACCTCGTGTCCGCAGGCGGCTGCGACCTGTGCAATGCCGCTGCCCATTGCGCCGGCGCCGAGTATGCCTATTATTTCCATATATTTTCGATCCTATTTTATCGCAAGCCGTCCCGTAAAACGGTTTCACAGCCTGATCTTGTTTAGAGCATGATTAAATTTCAGTCACCGGGCTACAAGCGGCAAATTTTGTTTCATGCGTCGTTAAAATTTTCGCCATAGGCACCCGGCTATGCCTGCAAATTTTGCCTTGCCTGAAACAAAATTTGCTCGCTTTCGCTCCGGCACCGAAATTTAAACACGCTCTTAGACAGCCGGCGGCCAAAACGTCACTTAAAAACGCATTTCGGATTTTTCCGGCGCAAAAGTAGAAAAAGCCGCGCTGGGCTGAGGCATGGAAACACAGAATAAAGGTAAAAAGCGCACAGATACCCAATTCGGTATATCGATTAGCATGTTGAAGATTTTCTCACCGGCCGAAAGTTCTAATTTGAGGTATGGTTACGGGGGCAGTCTTTGGAAAGGCCGCCTCCGTTCCTTTTTATCGGCGTACCTTTGCCCCGAATGGACCAATCAGGCACAACTCCACCCATCCGAATCCTCGGCATCGATCCCGGTACCAATGTACTGGGTTTCGCCGTCATTGATGCAGACAAACGCCATATCGAGGTACTGGAGATCGGCGTGGTGACCTTCGCCCACCTCGGCACCGATCATACGGTGAAACTGCGCTATATTTTTGAACAGGTACAGGATCTGGTCCGGCAATACAAGCCGGCTGAAATGTCCATCGAGACGCCCGTTTACGGCCAGAATCCGCAATCGATGCTCAAACTGGGGCGCGCGCAGGGGGTAGCCATCGCCGCCGGCATGGTCAACGGCCTGGTTATCACCGAATATATGCCCAAAAAGATCAAGCGGGCCATCACCGGCAACGGCAACGCCTCCAAAGAACAGGTGGCCGGCATGCTGGAAAATATCCTGAAACGGAAATTTCAGGAAAAGCAGTACGATGCCACCGACGCACTGGCCGCTGCCGTTTGCCACTGGTTTCAGTCATCCGGCCCCTCCAAAGGGCAAAAGTCATACAGCGGCTGGGGCGCCTTTGTAAAGGACAACCCTGCCAAGGTGAAAAAGTAGCTATCTGGCGAACATGTGGGGGACTATCCCCGCTTCCGCATAAAAAACCACAAGCCCGCAAACGCCGCGATCAAAATGATCGGCAACATGCCCACGTTGGACAGTGTTGCTTGCCCGGCAGCCAGGCTGGCGGCATCGTCGGCCAGGCCCGCGGCATTGGCTTCCGCCAGATTGGCATCGAACCACTTGCCGATGATGGGCTGAAAAATTCCGGTAGCCATCATCCCTACGCCGCCAATCAACGAGAGCCCCAGCGCCCCGCTTTTCGGGATATACTCCGCTACAAAGCCCAGCATGGTCGGCCAGAAATAACAAACACCCACCGCGAAGATCGCCGCAGCGCCCCAGGTAGCCCAACCTTCGGCGTGGCTGAGGGCAAACAATCCAAGCGCCGCAAAGACAGCCGAACCCAGCAGCATCCCCGTCGGGTTGAGGCGGTGCACCACCGGCCCCGCATAAAAGCGCCCGAATGCCATGATCCCGTTGATAAATGCCAGCACCAGCAAGGGCGCCACACCCACGCTGTGCAACAGGGAGGAGATCCACTGGCCGGTGCTCAGCTCCGTATTCGCGGTCAGCACCATGCAGGCCGCCATGAAGTAAAACAAGGGATTGGCAAACACCGCCTTGAACATATCGGTCGTGCTGATGCCCTGCTCGACCCGTTCCGTGCGCGGAAAGGCTTCACTGTAGAACAAATACCCGTACACCAGCGTCGGAAGCAGGATCACGGCGCATTGCGCCCGCCAGCCGATTCCCGCCTGCGCCATCAGGTAACCCACAACAGCGCCGATGACGATGCCGCCCGGGAACCAGACGTGGAAACGGTTCAGCATCTCCGTCTTTTTATTCGGATACAAACTGGCCACCATGGGATTGCAAGCTGCTTCTACCGAACCGTTGGCAAAACCCACCAAAAAGGTGCTGATCAACAAGGTCCAGAAACCACCGGCAAACACCGTCAGCAGCAAACCCGCCAAATGGCTCAAAAAGGCGATCACCAGCATGCGACGCATCCCAATGGTATCGAGAATGATCCCGCCCAGCACGGTGGCGGCCGGGAAGCCGTAAAAAGCCATGGAGGTGATGACGCCGACCTCTTCGTAGGTCAGCCCGAATTCGTTTTTCCAGCCATCGAGCATGCCGGCGCGAATGGCAAAAGTCATTGCAGTGGTTACAAGGGCAATACAGGAGGCATTGAAGAGCCGTCCGGCGTGAATGTTGGACATGGACAAGGCGTTTTTCGTTTTGAAAGAAAGAATCGCCAAATGTAAAAAGTCCGGAATAGTTTTCGGAAAAAAAGACGAGGGTCATTGGGGGTCATTGGGGGTCATTGGGAGTCATTGGGAGTCATTAGGGTCATTGGGGTCATTGGGATAAAAACCGACCCAAATAAACAATTGCCGGGTGCTTCCTTTGTCATCTTGTAAAGATCCGTTCGATCAAGCAGGGTATATTTTCCAACTAACTCAAGTTGTGACCTATTAATTTGGACCGAGAAATTACCAACAATATGCTTAGACAGGGTCATGATGGCCACAACTTGAGTTAACCAGAGTGAACGGATCTTTACAAGATGACAAAGGAAGCGCCCAACTTTGGTTTGATTTTTCCCGGCCGGGTAGCCATTAGGCCCCAATGACCCTCCTAATGACCCTAATGACCCTAATGACTCCTAATGACCCTAATGACTCCTAATGACTTTTAATGACCCTCACTTTTTTTGTTTAGTTTTTTTTAAAAAAAATTCAAATAAGTTAAACAAAACAAAAACCATCCCGTTATACTGTCCTATTTCAAACGACTATTCACAAAACAAACCACACCTGAC
Source organism: uncultured Saprospiraceae bacterium (assembly GCA_964450465.1). Classification (GTDB taxonomy): domain Bacteria; phylum Bacteroidota; class Bacteroidia; order Chitinophagales; family Saprospiraceae; genus M3007. Next base: position 488 of record CAYVDV010000339.1, on the reverse strand, counting down.
AATGAAAAAGTTCTTTTTCTTCCTCCTGCTGACCCTGAGCGCCGGGGTACTGTTTACGGCCTGCAATGAAGACAATAACGATCCGAAATCGGTCGTAGAAATTGCCCAGGACAACGCCAATCTCAGCATTCTGGTGGACGCACTCCAGCGCGCCGAGCTGGTTGGCACGCTGAACAGCGACGGCCCGTTCACGATCCTGGCCCCGACCAACGAGGCTTTCAATGCCCTGTTGAATACCCTGGGCGCCAGCAGCCTGGATGACATCCCGGTAAACCAACTCCGCAATATCCTGCTGAACCATGTGCTCAGCGGCGACGTACGTTCTACGCAGTTGGCCACGGGATACTACGGTACCCTTGCCAAGGGCCCGAACGACAATGCGATCAGCCTGTTCGCTGATCTGACCAACGGAGTAAAATTCAACGGAACAGCTAACGTAACCACTGCCGACGTGGTTGGCACCAATGGCGTAGTACACATCATCGACC